>NZ_MOAI01000016.1:0-167338 GCF_001976035.1 Ensifer sp. 1H6
AACCGTCGTTCATTGACCGTGCCTCCTGCTTTCCCCAGGACGCACTCATACGAAACACGACGTCCGAGAACATCGGGCGGGAGAATTTCTATGCCTGCGACTTGAAAAGGCGAACATGAGAGTGGATTGATGCCGAAATTCGGATCTACAGTAGAAGCGCATCCTCCGATCAAGTGACGGTCTTCGACACCGAAGGCGTAGGTTGCCCGCAGGCGTGCGCCCTTGCCAGATCGGGCCGAAGGGAGCCGGAGAGCGGCACATGACTATGATCCGGCGTATCAGCGCCGCGACCATTTCTAGCGTATCAAATCACGCAGGTGTTGCGGCATTGACAGAAGCGCTCTTACCAAGCTGGCACCGTGCCCCCGACGATGCGCCACGTTCCAGCCGCTCGAGCTGTGAACAACGTCGGGCGATGTTGCTGCCGCGACGCTCCTTGAAACAGAACGCGCGCAATCCCCTCGCGGAAATTTTGCGCCGCAGCCAACTCGGTGCCAGTGATTGCTAGCGCCGCGCCGCGCGGCTGCTCGCAGGCTCCAGCCCCTTGCCGCGATAGGCCACGGGGATGCCCAGTGTCTCGTGGGCCGTTGCCAGCGTTTCGAGCCAGGTTGCCAGTTCGGTAGGTACCTTCTCGTCGCCGGTCTCCATCGCCTCGATCCACGCTAGATTGCAATGGAGCGCGCTCGCGAGATTGATCGGCGTCCAGCGAAGGGCAAGTAGGCATTGGGTAAATCGCGCGGGGGTCATTTCAGTGCTCAAGTTTGCGGGGGGCGTCGGTTCGATGAGGCTATACACGCAGAAATAAGTCAAGGTGATGACTTGTCGCGCCACGATGATGTGATCGAGTGTGTGGTCCACAGCAATCGTCGACACCAGGAAAAACTGCTGCGATCGTTAAGCGGGATGTCCAACTTGCGTTCGTCGGCGCTGGCCGCTAATTCCGATGTCGATGGCAAATGACAGCGACTCGCGCGGGCGAGTGGATAAGGACAGCCAAGACCGGGGCATTGACCGTTGAACACGACCATTTACCAGTCTGCCATCAACATTGCCGCAAAGGTCGGCCTCTATCTTTCGCTCGCGATGTTCATTCCGGCGCTGGTCGATCTCTATTTCGGCCATCGGGACTGGAAGGTTTTCGCTGTTTCGGCGTGTCTGATGGGTAGCATTTCGCTGGTCACAGTGGCAGCTACGCAAGGTGGACCACCGGCCTTCAATCGAAAAATGGGCTTTCTGCTCGTCAACCTGTTGTGGCTGGTCGTCTCGCTTATCGGTGCCGTTCCCTTCTGGCTTTCTTCGGTCAATCTCGATTTTGCCGAGGCGCTGTTTGAGTCTGTCTCAGGCATCACCACCACCGGCTCAACTGTCATTGCCGGTCTGGACAATGCGCCACCCGGTATTCTTGTTTGGCGTTCGCTGCTCCATTGGCTCGGCGGCATCGGCATCGTCGCGCTCGGGCTGTTCGTCATGCCGTATCTGCGCGTCGGCGGACTGTCGTTCTTCAAGATGGAATCGTCCGATACCACCGAGAAGCCGTTTGCGCGCATCGTCACCTTCACGCGTGCCTTTATCCTGATCTATATCGTCCTGACGGTCACCTGCGGGATCATCTACGGCTATCTCGGAATGAATCGCTTCGATGCGATCAATAACGCGATGTCGACGATTGCGACCGGGGGCTTTTCGACCCATGACGCGTCGCTCGGCTATTTTAACAGCCTGCCGATCCTGTGGGTGGCTACCTTCTTCATTACGGTCAGCAGCCTACCGTTTTCCGTGCTGATCATCTTTATCGTGCGCGGCCGGCTGGACACGCTGAAGGATCCGCAGATCTTCGTGTTCCTGTCTTACCTCACCGTGCTCGCGATCGCAGCCAGCTTGTTTCAGCGGTTGGAAAACGGCGTCGATTTTCACGAGGCGCTGGCGCATTCGTTCTTCACGGTGTCGTCGATCCTGTCAACGACAGGCTTTGCCAGCGATGACTACATGCTGTGGGGCGACTTCATCGTCGCACTCGCCTTTGCGGCGACCTTCATGGGCGGGTGTTCGGGCTCGACCGCTGGCGGCATGAAAGCCTATCGCTTCATCATCATCTTCAATTCCATTCGGGCAGGGCTCTTTAGGCTCATCTACCCGAACGCGATCCACACGGTGCGCTACGGCAAGGCACTGGTCGATATCGACGTGCAGCGGACCGTCTTTTTGTTCTTCACGGCCTATATGATGATCTGGGCCTTCGGCAGCATGGCCATGGGCGCCTTTGGCTATGACCTTTTGACGTCGGCGTCGGCGATCGCCACGGCGCTTTCAAATGTCGGTGCCGGGCTCGGCCCGATCATCGGGCCGGCTGGAAACTTCTCTACCTTGTCCGATCCGGCGCTTTATCTGCTGTCGGTCATGATGCTGCTCGGGCGTCTGGAAATCCTGACCGTTCTGGTCATCTTGACGCCGCTGTTCTGGAAGGATTAAGGCACGAGCGTTTCCGGTTTAACCGGAATTTCACAAACGGCTGTATCTCTTTGTTTTTTGACAGGAAACCGCTACGCACTTGCCCTGGAAATGCTCCAGGAGCCCAAGCGAGTTGGGCTCCTATACGGTTCAGACCGGCTCCGCTTCGCGCCGGGTCGCTGAGTTGTCGACGTAGTATTTTTCGAAGCGGTGGCGATAGTGTTCGGCGGCGCCGAAGTCGCTGTATTTCGCCAATTCCCGCATATCCGTCTTGTTGAGGATGACGCCGAGGATCTTCGAGTTGATCTGCGGTTCGGCGTGGAGCAGGTCGCGCACGAGCCGCGACGGTGTGCGGCCCCATTCGGCCACGAAGAGGAAACCGTCCGCAAGCGGTGAAAACGCCTTGCCATCAACGACAGGGGCGAGTGCTGCGAGGTCGACGATCACATAGTCGAAGGACTTGCGCGCGTTCGCGATCAATTCCTCCATGGCCGGCGAGGCGAGCAACTCGTGGCTGTCATGCGGGTAGTGGTTGGTGGCTTCGCCACCGACCGGGAAGATCGCAAGCTTCGTCTTGTGGTCGATCTTGATGCCGGCCGGCCAGGATGTCTCGCCGGTTAGCGCCTCGACAAGTCCGGTCTTGGGCGCCGGCGTGATCATCTTGCTAAGGCCGGGCCTGCGGATATCCGCATCGATCAGCAGCGTCCGCTTGCCGCTGGCGGCGAGAAGGGCGGCAAAATTGGCAGCGACGATTGATTTCCCTTCATCGGGAACCGCCGACACGATGCCGACCACACGGCAGGCATTTCCATGCAGCATCTGGTCACAGGCGAGCTTGGCGTTGCGGAACGTCTCGGTAAAGGAGGAGCGCGGCGCGTCGAGCACGATGCGGCTGACGCGTTCGAAGGGCACCGGCTCCGGTGCCGGTTGGGGCGGTCCCTTGTCCTTCACAAACCGGGCACGCATATGGTCTGTGGCTGTCGTCGGGCGCGGGCCGATCAGCGGGACATAACCGAGCGACCGATGCCCGAGGATCGAACGGACGTCGCCTTCGAGACGGAACGTGCGCTCCCGGAATTCCTGAAACGCCGCAAACGCCCCACCTGCCATCATGCCGAGCACGGCGGAGAGTGCGAGGATCATCGTCTTCTTCGGGCTTGAGGGCGAAACAGGCACGCCGGCTGCGGAAATCACCCGAGCCTTGGCAATCGGGAAGGAGCGCTGCTGTGCGGCTTGCTCATAGCGGCCGAGATAGGATTCATAGAGCGTCTTCAGAGCTGCGGCCTTCTGCTCGAGTTCGCGCAGATGGACGAGCGAGCGGTTTGCGTCGGAGTTCCGGCCGGTGGTTCCCTCGATGTTTTCGCGCAACGAGGCTTCGCGCGACCGCGCGACCTCGTATTCATTGCGATAGCTCGAGGTCAGCTGCTGCAGTTCCTGATAGATCTGGCGGCCGATATCGTTCTTCTCCGCCCGCAGCGATACCGCCTGGGGATGATCGGCGCTAAAGCTTTGGGTCACCTCCTGCTCGCGTTTGCTGACGGTCAGATAGCGGGTCCTGAGGTCGCGGATCACCGAATTGTCGCCGTCCTTCGACGAGATCGTCGCATTGTCGACGGCCTTTTCAGGGCCCTGTTCGACGATCGCCTGAAACTGCTTGTAGCGGGCCGAAGCGGAGGCCGTGTCGGCCTGGGCGATGATCAGCTGGCTGTTGAGATCGGCGAGCTGTTGCTCGGACATCAGTTCTCCCCGCGCCGAGGTCAGCCCGTTGTCGGTGCGGTATTGCTCGACCTCAAGCGAAGCGACCTGGGATCGCTGCCTCAGGTCGGCAAGGCGCTCCTGCAACCACACGGATGCCCGTTCGGTCGCCTCGAAATTGGCGTTCAACTGGTCGGTCAGGTAGGAATCGGCATAGGCGCGTACCACCTGCGCTGCCAGCTGCGGATCGCTCGAACGGTAGGCAAGGGCAACGACCGAGCTTCGCGAGACGCGTTCGACGGCGAGGCCCTGCTGGATAAGCGCGGCTGCCTTCTGTCGCCGGCCGCTGCGTGCGGCCTCTTCCGAAACCGGAGAACCGCCCGTAAACACACCGGTGATCGACTTCATCCAATCCTTGACCACAGCGAAAGCCGAGCGTGGCGGATTGACGATCGTGTCGTTGTCGGCAAGGTTGATCTTGTCGACGACGCGCAGAGCCAATTCGCCTGATTTGAGGATCTCGACGGCGCTGGCAAGTTGGGTGTCGAGCAGCTGGCTGTTTTGTGGCGAAGCCTCTTCTTCCGCGAATTTCGAGAGGTTCTCGTCGAGCAGGATCTGCGTCATCGAGGTATAGTTCGGCGTGGCGAAAAGCAGGTAGACACCGCCGAGAACGACGAACAGGGCAACGAACAGCCCGACTGTCTTGCCGCGACGAACCACCACCGAAAAAAGCCGGTCAAGGTCGATGAAGCCATCGGTTTCCTCGGCTTCGCGGGGCAATACGCTACTGAACGGTAGACTTCTTTGTTTCATTGGGTCGCTCTGTCCGTTTCCATATAGCTATCGGCCGGCGCCCCCACATCTCGGGGCGCCGGAAACCGGGTTTATGCCGCGCGGATGCGGCCTTCGTGAGACAAAACCATGTCCCTGACGGATTCGTAGACCAGATCGCCGATATCCGAACGAGCAAGAGCAAAGGCGACGTTCGCCTCGATGAACCCATGCTTGGAGCCGCAATCGAAGGTTCTGCCATCATAGGGGTGGGCGTGGAACGCCTGATCCTTGGACAGTTTCAGCATGCCGTCTGTCAGCTGAATTTCGTTGCCGGCGCCGCGCTGCTGTCGAGCGAGAATGCCGAAAATCTCAGGCTGGAGAACGTAGCGACCGTTGAGGTAGAAATTCGAGGGCGCCTCTCCCGCTTTCGGCTTTTCGACCATTTCGGTGACCGCGAAACCATGCGAAACGGACGTTCCCTTGCCGACGATGCCGTATTTGGAGGCATCCTCCGGCGCGCATTGTTCGACGCCGACGACATTGCCTCCGGTTTGACGATAGAGATCCATCAGGCCGGCCATGCAGCCGCGCGCGCCATAGGAGAGCATGTCGGGCAGAAGCAGTGCAAAAGGCTCGTCGCCGATCAGGTCGCGCGCGCACCACACGGCATGTCCGAGGCCGAGCGGCGCCTGTTGCCGGGTGAAGCTCACGGAGCCGGCCTTGGGCAACATGGCCTCGAGCTCGGAAATCTGGGCGTTTTTGCCTGAGCGCGTCAGCGACGAAATCAGCTCGGGCGTATCGTCGAAGTGGTCTTCGATCGCCTGCTTGTTACGGCTGGTGACGAAGACGATATGCTCGATGCCGGCCTCGCGGGCTTCATCGACGGCATATTGCACGACCGGACGATCGACGATCGTCAGCATCTCTTTCGGCACAGCTTTGGTCGCGGGAAGGAAACGCGTGCCGTTGCCGGCAACCGGAATAACTGCTTTTCTGACAGTTCTGATACGGTCCATGGCATTATCCTTTTCTCGTGTGAGGGCTTTTGCCCGAGGTGGATCGTTCAGCCGCCACCGTCATTGTGGCGGGCTTCAAGCGCGACAGCGGCGCAACCAGGCGGCGCAGTCGCACGGCGATCGGCATCCTGAGATGCCGGAGCGCGCGAGGGCTGGAGAGCGCGGTTCTGATGGCGCCGCCCAGCGATCTGGATTTGATGTGTTCAACGAGTGCCAAGAAGGCGCGCGCCTCGTAAAGGCTGCGGCTGCGCTTGCGCTGCATGGCCATCGCGCTCGCGTCGATGGCGTGGGTGCCGAGGAAATCTGTGTCAGCGGCGATCATCGCATCGATGTGGCGCAGTTCCAGCACGCGCGAGATGGAGCCTTCGCGGATGTGATAACGATAGCCGGAGGACGGATCGACGACACAGCGTCCGCCTTCGGCAAGGGCCGAGGCCAGCAGGATATAGTCTTCGCCGATGCGGATCTCTTCCTTGAAGCGCAGGCGGATCTCTTCGAGAAAGCGGCGCTCGAAGATCGGCTTCATGTAGCCGAAATTATAGGTCGACCGGAAAAGCACGTTGGATTCGATGAAGGCGGCAAGGGTGAGAACAGGTGTATTCTCAAGCGTCGTGTCGTCAAACATCCGTTCGCGCCGGCCATCAAGGTTCAGGACTTCCAGATTGTCGACGGCGATATCAGCGCTTTCGCGGCGTGCCCGTGCGATCATTCGTGCAAGTCTTCCGGGGCGAACCGTGTCGTCGGCATCGAGGATGGCGACCCATTCGCCGCGGGCTGCGTCGAGACCGGCGTTGCGCGCGCCGCCAGGCCCCCGGTTGGCCGGAAGTCGGATCAACCGGATACGCGGATCGGCGATAGCCTCGACGACAGCCGCCGTATTGTCCTGCGACGCATCGTCGACGACGATGACTTCGACCGAGACATCTTCCTGGGCGAGCGCACTGTCGATTGCGCGCGTGATCGTATCAGCCGCCTTGAAGGCCGCGATGACGAAGCTGACATCTGGATTGGTTGTCGTCATGGCGCCGCCACTTCCGATGTGCCGTATTGCTCGAGCTCGCGAACGCCGAAAAGGCCGCTGACGACGCCGGCATGCATGACGGCACGCAGGGCATAGCGCGAACGCGCAACTGCCGAGGCGAGCAGGATGAGGCTTGCGGCAGCGCAATACCCGGACTTGGCGGCGGCACGAACGATCTCGACGGCTTTTCCGCTGCCTGCCGAGGCCTGTGCGAGCAGGCGTCCATGAGTCTGACCCGAGCGAAAGCGTCGTTTTGCCAACCATTGGAAGCTGGCGCGCTTTTCCGGCACTATTTCGTAGACCAGGGCATCCGACGCATAGGCCAGACGGCCGCCGGCCTTGTGCATATGGGTGAAGAATTCCGTATCTTCACCGCCGGTTCGGCCGAGCGCGAGGTTGAAACGCCGGCCGGCAAGTGCCGGCGTTTTTCGATCGAGCAAGACGTTGCAGGTGTAGCCCGTTATGATCTCGCCGCCGACCCAGACGGGTCGCGTCGAGTGGAAGTCACCGCGGCGCATCCAGGACGGCGCCGAAAGGTCATATTCGGCTCGGACCGGGCCGAGAACCGCCTCGGCCCCGGTGGCTGAGGCCGTCTCCAGCAGACGCACCAGCCATTCGCGAGCAACCGTTTCGTCGTCATCGACGAAGGCGAGGTAGTCGCCCGATGCGTTATCAAGGCAGGCGTTACGGGCGATCGAGATGTTGCTCGCCGGGCAATGCACATAGTCGATCCCGAAGGGAATTTCCGACCTCAATGCGTCGACAAGACCTTCGGCACTTGGCTGTAGATCGTTGTCGGCGACGATGATCCGAATTGCCGTCCCATCCGGCACGGTAATGGCAGCCAGCGAACGCAGGGTTTCGGCAAGCTCTGGCCGGCGAAACGTGCAGACCGCGATGTCGACCCGAAGGCCGGCGGCCATTTTCTTCGTTGCCTCAATCATGGTGCGACCCGCCTGTTGCGAAGGTCGAGCAGCTCGCGCCAGAAACCGGCGGACCAGGCGAAATGCATCACCATGGCCGAAACCGCTGCCAGCGGGCCGTAGGGGTTTTTCTGGCCGAGCGCCATCCAGGCCCCGTAGCCGATGCAAGCTGCAGCCCAAAGTACGACCGGCACGGCGGCGACCCAGTTGATGACGGCGAGCAGGGCGCCGATTGCGATCGGTGCCACGGCGAGCGGCAACAATTGACGCAGGCTTGGCGCGACGCGATGCTTCAGCACGTTGCGGGCTCGCCCGCGGCCGTAGCTGAAATACTGCCGAAACAGCGGCCCGATCTTTGCCCGGGGGTAATAGACCATGCTCGTTCTGTCGGTCATCCAGATGCGATAGCCGGCCTTGCGGAACCGATAGTCGAACTCGGCATCTTCGTTGTGACTGAAGCTCTCGTCGTAACCGCCGATCGCCTTGAAGGCTGCAATGCGCATCAGCGCATGATGGCCGTGGTCGGCCCAATGGCTTGTGGCCCCGAGCCGGTGTTTGGCGCCGCCATTTCCGAGCTTGGAATTCTGGGCATAGGCCGTCGCCTTCTGAAACGGCGTGAAGCCGACTGTCTCCATGGCAACGACGACGGAGTCGGCGCCGGTTGCGATCACTTCGTAGACAAGCTTCTGGCAATAATCATCAGGATAGGTGCCATGCGCATCGATGCGGATCAGAAAGTCGAAGGACGAGCCATACTCGGCCACCGCAAGATTGATTGCGGCGCTCTGGATACGCTTGGGATTATCGAGCGCCAGGACGGACGGATCGCCTTGGGCCAGCCGCGCTACGATTTCGCGGGTGCCATCGGTGCTGCCGCCGTCGGCAATCAGGATGACAGCATTAAGTGGCGCCAGTGACGGACGAAGCTTGTCCACTAGAGCTTCGATATGTTCAGCCTCATTGAGGCAGGGGATGACGATCAGGCTGCGCGTCGACGTCAGATCTGTTGTGTTCATGACAAACCACCTTCGTTTTGACGGGCTTGAGAAAGGGGCGTCGCGGGCTCGGGGGCCGTCGATGCAATTGCCGAAAGGCGCCTCACGAGGTTCTCGCAATCGGTGTGGCGAAAGACCCAGGTGTCGGTGTTGCAGGCGGCAACCCGCCCAGACGCATCGGCGTGGCTGTTGGCATCGACCGCTCCAAGGAGCGAAACGAGGTTGTCCGGCTCGGGTTCATCAAGCAGAAAACCAAGACCGCGGACCGCCAGAAAACGGGCCGTCTCCGTGCCGCGCATGGCGATCGGAACCCGTCCGTGTCGGCAGCCCTCATAGAGCCGGTTCGGAAGCAGCCATTTGGAGTTCTGGCCCTCCTCGAAAAAATCGATCGCCCAGGTGAAATCGATCTCGTCGTAGATCGCGCCGAGGTCTTCCGGGCTGCGGTAAGCGCCGTGGAAGGTCATGTGCGGCTCATTGCGAATGAAACCGTCGAAATCGTCGAACTCGGAATAGGCGGGCCGGCCGCGTAGTACGATCTCGAAACGGCCCTCCATGCGGCGCGAGAACGTCGAAAGCAGTTCGAGCGACTTGCGGCAGCGTAGCGCACCGAACCAGCCGATCCGCCAGGGGCCGTCTGGTCGCGCTGTGGGGGCCGCGGAAACCTGCAGGCAATCTCGATCGCCGAGCTCCAGCACCTTGTTCTCCAGCAGCATGACTGGCGTCTCCAACCCGGAGAGTGGGCGGAAATAATGCTCGACGAAGGCGGGAGAACTGGTGATCAAAAGCCGCGCATTGCGTCCGAGATAGGCTTCGCTGGCGCGCATGGCGCGTCCAGCCACGTCCTTGCGCAGAAGCAGGCGGTGAATGTCGAGGCATTCATAGACAATAGGGACATCACCGCCGAACATGGAAACCGCCTTGTTGGCGACGGCGAGCATGTCGAGGTTGCGGGCGATGATCAGGTCGGGCCGGCGACCGCGCGCAGCTTGGCGGGTAGCGACAGGCAGGCCTTGGTGATCGCTGAGACCCGCTGGGCAAAGCGACCGTCGCGCGTCGTGCCGAGCTCGATCGGATCGATGCCCTCGATCGCGGCCAGTGCGTTCGCGCCCCGGCGAAAGCCGGCCAGCGTCACGCGCGCACCGCCTGCCTTCAACATCAGGATTCGACGGCGAACCGCGGGGTCAGCCAGATCCTGCGCGAAATAAAGTATCTGCAGCATGAAAACATCCGTTTTCGTGCTCAGCCCGAGCCAAGCTTGATTCAAGAAATCGTGCATCGCAACGGTGGCGTTGCGATGCACGGATGCGTTGTGCCGTCCTCAGTTCAATTTGCAGGCGACGGACTCGGCGAACTGGCACTTGTCGTTGGGTGCGGTGAAGGCGATCCGGTCAACCTGCAGCGCTGTCGGTCCCTTGTAGTTAAAGGTGCCCATCCAATCGCTGAGGGTGTCGGTGCCCCAAAGGCTGAAGAAGATCTTCTGGGCGTTGGACGGGATCTTGGCGGGATCGGTCACTTCGTGAACCAGTTCACCATTGACGTAGTAACGGATCCGCTCCTTCTCCCAGACGAAGGCGTAGTCGTTGAAGCCTTGGTTGGCGCCGCCCGGTACGTCGGCGAGCTTCTCGTTGCCGCCCTTGGCGGAGACGTACTGATTGAGCTGCACCTTTGCCGGGTTCTTGCCGAGCACTTCGAAGTCGATCTCGTCATGCGCCTTTTTGTCGGCAGGCCCGATATAGGTGAAGAAGGCTGAGTTCAGCCCCGATCCGTCGGCGGACTTAATGCGGGCTTCGTAGGTCCCATAGCCGAACCGCTTGCGGGTCTGGACCTCGCCGCAGGCATAGTTGCGTTCGCCTGTCTTGCCCTCCTCGAACTTCAGTTCAAGGATGCCGTCAACGACCACCGCCTGCTCCTTCGACCAGGTGCAGTTCTGGTGCGGCCCGTTGTTCCAGCCATCCGAAACATACCAGTGGCCGGTGTCGAGCGTGTCGAAGTTGTCGAGGAACGACGTGCCGGTGGCACCTTCCTGTGCCATTGCGGAACCGGCAAGGCCGGTGGCGAGACATGTGAGAAGGGCGAGGCGGTGAGGTCTGATCGATCTCATGGTCAGGTCCTTTGCTGTGGCGAGTAGTCGGAGCGACGGCCGGTATCCGGGCGCGCGTTGGCTTGGGAGGAGCCGGTGCGGCTGCCGGTCAGGACGGCGGTGAGGCCCGGTGCCAGGCGCTTGGCAAGCCCATGCGCGGCAACGAGAATGGCGATCGTGATGAACGGAATCGTGAAATAGAACAGGCGATAGTCGGCGATCTCGGTGCGATTCCAGACCATCCAGGAAAGGATGAGCAGGGGGTAATGGGCACAGAAGATCCAGAAGCTGAGGCCACCGGTACGCGCCAGGCGTTCGCCGAGCCGGGTGCGCACGAGAAGCGCTGAAACGGCCCAGGATCCGACGATGCCGGAAAGTGCCGTTAGGCTGCGCAGCATATCGACCCAGACCGGGAACTCCGGACCGGTCTGGTAAAGAACGATCGAGAGCGCGACAGCGGCGGCGAGGAAAACGGCGGTGATCGATCGGGCATAGGGGTCGAGCAGCTTGGTATCGATGCGATGCAGGCTCAGATAGATACCGGTGCAGAAGCCGAAAAGGATAGATTTCTTCAGGAAGATGCCATTCGGCAGTGGAAGCACGGCGAAGGCTAGCAGAACGCCAAGCGTTTGCAGCGGATAGCGCTTGATCAGCCAGGCCAACAATGGCGAGAGCAGGATGCATAGCAGCAGATCGCGCAGAAAGTAGAGTGGAACGTTGATCGGCAGCGCCTCAAGCGCGAAAGCAAGGCTCAGCCATTCGCGTGGCGTGGCATTGACCACATCGGGAAGGTAGCCGAAGCCAATATTCTTGAGCTGCGCCACATAGACGAGTGCGAGAAACGCGAGGTTCCACAGAAGGAAGGGAAGCAGCACCGTGCGCGCCTTGGTCCGAAGCGTCTTCTTATAATCGAACGTATCCAGACCGCGTCGGAACATGAGATAGCCCGAGATCGCGCTGAGGCAGGGAACGCCGACGCGAAACAGGCTGTCGCCCAAAAACACGCGCAGCCAGTCCAGAAACCCATAGGTTCCCAGGAACGGGCTGGTTTGCGGATCATGCGGCACATGTACGAAGACGATGCCCGAAATCAGCACGATGCGCATCAAATTGATCCGCGAGGAAATGTTCGCGTCCATAGCCACGATATCCGTCACTCCTATCTGCCAGCGTCATTTTCGGCGCCGTTTCAACAGAGCAGACTAGAGCCCGCATCGATTAAACTAGGGCAGGGGCGTGGATAAAAATATGGCGCTGCAACAAAAGAATCAGCCATGATTTGTTGCGGTGCAGCATTCGCCACATTTCGAGTTAGCGGCAAAACAACAGGGAATCGACCCCTTCAATCCTTAAAAGCGCACGTATTGTCGCATGTTGCGGAATATGCTCATATTCTCATGAACCAAAGTCTGTGATTGAACGCACGCCGATTAATTGCGATCAAAAATTGCAGATTTTTTTCGTTGATCATTGTCAAATCGGAGTTTTTTTGCTGCCGGCGGCGCGAATTGCGGCGAGTGTAAGGCAGGGCCGAGCTCGCCATTTACGATCATTCCGCAGGTTCTGGCGAAACACCCACCGCGCCGCGCTGGCGGATCATCCGATGTAGTTTCACCAGCAACTGCCGCTCGGTCAGAACCATCAGAATGAGATAGATGAGACCGCCGATGGCAGCCCCGATCAGCACCTGCAAGATGGCGTTGGGAACCAGGGGGCCGAATCGCTCGAGCAGAAAACGCACGGCAAGCGCCATGGCAAAGGCCGCAAACATCGGCCGGGTTGAGACGAAGAAGCCTCTCACGAACGGCATATGGTCGGCCCGGAATACCACCCATGAATATCCGACCAGCGTCAGAACGTTGACGATGCAAAGCGCGATCATCGCGTCGATCAGCGAGCCGTTGATCGCCCCATAGGCGACCGCGCCGGTGGTGATGACAGCTCGGATCACAGCCCACCAGAACAGGATGGCGCCCTGGCCGATGCCTTTGAGATAGGGTACGTAGGTGCTGCAGGGGGTCAGGATGCCCTTGGACAAAGCCAGAAGGCCGAGAACCGGCCAGGCCGCTGCCCATTGGCTACCGAAGAGGACGAGCATCGCCGGTTCGGCGAGCGCCCACAGCCCGAACATCATCGGAGCAAGCAGCACTGTGGTGACCTGCGTGCTCAGCATCAACGCCTGCGACCGGCGCTCGCGATCCTCGCCCATATGGCTGAAGGCGGGGAAAAGCACACCCATGACAGCCGAAAGCACGATCTGGTTTGGAATGCTGGAGAAGCGGTTGGCGGCGGAATAGGCACCGGCATCAGAAAGGCCGAGATAGCGGGAGATCACCACCATCGGCGATTGGAAGGTGATGAAATTGGCGATTTCGGAGCCCATCATGCCGAGACTGAAGCGGCATAACGTCCATACGCGTTGAAACGAAAAAACCAGCCTCGGCACGTAGCCGGAGACGGAATAGAGCCCGAAAAGACGGATCAACGCCGATACGAAGAGCTGCCCGAGCAAAGACCACACGCCGAACCCGACGAGCGCCATGGCAACGGCGACGAGAGCGCCGAGCGTCTCCGAAATCATGCTCCAGGCGGCATCCTTGCTGAAATTCATGCGCCGGGCGAGGAGCGCATAGGCGACATCGCCGCCAAGCTGAAGCGGGATGAGCAGGCTCATGATCTTCAATAGGTAGGCAGCTTCCGGCGCGCCCAGCAGCGTTGCGAGGGGCGCGGCAAAGACAAAAAGCCCAAGCGCCATTGCCATGGAAATCGCCAGATTCGCCCAGAACGCGGAGTGGACAAGGTCCATTTCCTCGTCGCGCTGAATGATCAGCGCGGAGGCCAGACCGGCGCCGCCGATCATCGCCAGAAATTGCACGACGGTGAGCGCGACCGCGACCGTTCCGAACTCTTCAGGCGTCAGGATGCGCGCAAGAATAGGCACGGTGACAAATTTCAGCCCGAATGTGCCTGTCTTTGAGAGCACGCTCCAGCCGACGTTACGGGTGACGGATTTGGCATTGACGGTTGAGGGCATGGCGAACATCCCGTGAGCCCTTTGAAAGAATGAATGACAAAGGACAAGCGATAGACATACGGCCGCGACCCAGTGGGAGGAGACCACGCAAGACTCTTTGTAGAGAAGCCGCAGGGGCGAAAAGATGGCAAAGCTGACGATTATTATACCTTACTACCAGAAGGAGCCGGGCATCCTTCGGCGGGCGCTTTCGTCCGTCTTCGCCCAGACTTTTCAGGACTTCCATGTTTTGGTCGTCGACGATCAATCTCCTTATCCTGTTGATGAGGAGCTGGCGCCGCTCAGTGAAGACATGCGCGAGCGCATCACGATCGTGCGCCAACCCAACCAGGGACCGGGCGGCGCACGCAACACCGGGCTCGACAATGTTCCTCAAGATTCCGAGTTCGTGGCATTCCTTGATTCCGACGACGTCTGGACACCGGATCACCTGAGAAATGCCTATCAAAGCCTGACGCGATTCGATGCCGATTGTTATTGGGCGTCGATAACGGGTGGCGATGCCTTCTACTATCATTTTGGCGTCGCCGATCTCCTGAAGAGCGATACCTGCATCCGGCTGCAGGAGAGCCCGCTGGTCGTGGAAATCCCCGATCTATCCAACGTCATGCTGAGGAATTGGAGCTTTCTGCACCTTTCCTGCATGGTGATCGGGCGCTCGCTGTTCGAGACGATCCGCTTCGACGCCGCACTCCGGTTGGCAGCCGAGGACGTGCTGTTCTTCTGCGATTGCGTGCTGTCGGCGCGGCGTGTGGTGCTTTGCGATGCCGCGGGTGCGGAACGCGGCGAGGGCATCAACATTTTCCATTCGATCGACAACGATTCGCCGGAATTTCTGCAGCAGCAGTTCAACACTTTCGTGGCGCTTGAAACGCTTGAGGGCAGGTTTTTGCGCCGGCCGCAGGAAATCGCCTCGATCCGCTCCTACCAGCATACGGCCCGCCGCCAGGCCCTATGGAGCCAGGCACGGCGACTGCGTCGCAAGAAGGCGCCACAATTCAGGCTGCTTGCGCGCTGGGTATGGCGCGATCCGAAATTGCTGCAAAGCGCGCTTGAACTGGCCGTCGGCAAACTATCACCGCAACGCTGATCACGAAGACAGCATCCCTCAGGAGGGAGAAAGACCCGTCGCTTGCGGCGCCGGACACATTTTTATTTGAGAGAAGGGACCGCTTATGAAGCCCTATTACTGGGAATCACATCACGGAAATTTTGGAGACGACCTCAATCTTTGGCTCTGGGATTTCCTCTTGCCTGGTTTCCGCGACAGCCATGACGACATTCTGCTCGTCGGCGTCGGTACGGTGCTCAATCGAGCGTTATTACCTGACGGCATGCGAAAATTGGTGCTTGGCAGCGGCTTTGGCTATGGCACGCTTCCAGATATGCGCGATACGGCGGAATGGGACATTCGTTGTGTGCGCGGCCCGCTGACGGCCGAAAAGGTCGGTATCGAACCCGAACGCGGCATTGTTGACCCGGCCGTGATGGTCGCCGAAATGCCGGAGTTCCAGAACTTGCCCAAGATCCATAAGCATAGCTTCGTGCCCCATTGGGAGAGTGCGATTGCCGGCATGTGGCCAACGACATGCGGCACGGTCGGCCTGCACTACATCGACCCACGCGGAGAGGCCGGAGCCGTGATCCGGGAGATCGCGCAGTCCGAACTGATCGTAGCAGAATCGATGCACGGTGCGATCCTGGCGGACGCCTTTCGCGTTCCGTGGGTCGCAGTCTCGACATCGAACAGCATCAACAGCTTCAAATGGAACGATTGGGCCCGGACGGTCGGGGTCACCTATCGCCCTCGCCATGTCCCGGTTTCAAGCCGGGCGGAAGCGATGATCAAGGGAACCCGGTTCTGGGGCATGGGTTTTGATGTCGCCGAGACCTATGGTGAAGACCCGAACCGGCGACAGATCGACGGAGACCTCGTCGTCAGCGCGACGCAGCCAAGGCAAACTTTCTTGCGTGGAGCGGCCAAGCAGCTTCTGGCGGCGCCGTCGACGCTAGCATTGTGGCAGGCAAGCAGAGCGCAGCCGCAATTGAGCGAAGACCGCGTCCTGGCCGAACGCAAGGCACGCTTCCGCGACGTACTCGATACGGTTCGTCGCGATTATCTCTAAGGGCTGAGATCAAGCGGCGCCCCGAGCGGGCGCCGTTTAGCCTATCATTGGCTCAACTCAGCGGAAGCCGGCAGCAGGTAGCGCAGCCGCCCCGAGCCGCCGAGCCCCACCGGAGCGTCCGGCTTGCCCGGTCGCATACGTTCGGTCTTATCGG
Source organism: Ensifer sp. 1H6 (assembly GCF_001976035.1). Classification (NCBI taxonomy): domain Bacteria; kingdom Pseudomonadati; phylum Pseudomonadota; class Alphaproteobacteria; order Hyphomicrobiales; family Rhizobiaceae; genus Ensifer; species Ensifer sp. 1H6. The sequence continues at coordinate 16,267 of NZ_MOAI01000016.1, forward strand.
CAAAGATCCCACCGGCGACTGCCGGAACTGCCCCCGGCTTGCCGAGCAGGTAGGTGACGGCGGCGATCGGGCCGCCCTCGCGCTTCAGGTCGAGAAAGCGCCGATGTTCGTAACGTCCCCGGATGTGGCGTTCATGCCGGCGGATCACGGCCGTCGCTTCTGCACTCAATTGATTGTCGGCGAGGATGGCACGGTCGGCCTCGTAAAGGCGCTTCAGGTCCTCGGTGCGGTGACTGCCGCTAAGCGAATTGCCACGCACGATCGCCGCATAGCCGCAGCTGTGGATGATCTTGTAGCGTGCACCTTTGGCAAGCGCCCGCAGATAGAGGTCGTAGTCTTCACCGAGGCGGAGGGTCTCGTTGTAGGCGAGTTGATAGCTGGACAAAAACGCACGCCGCATGAGGGGTTTGAGAAAACCGATCTCGCCACGCCTGACACCGCGGCGCGAGATATTACCTTCGACGAAGCCGGTGAGATCGAGAAGGCGCGGCTCCGGTTGGAACCGGCCGACGTCGGCCGCAGCGCTGGCGGCAGCCCTCTCGTCCATGAAGGCGATGTTGTCGGCGACAAAATCCCAATCCGAAACCTCAAGAAGCTTGGCCAGCCTGCCGGGCAGAAAGAAGTCGTCGGCATCGAGGATGGCGAGGATAGGCGAGCGGCTGATCGAGATCGCGTGGTTTCGCGCTGCAGCCGGCCCCCTGTTTTTCTCAAATCGCACGATGTTCAATCGTCCGGTGTCATCGGCAGCGGACAGGGCGGTTGATGCAGTCGCGTCGGTCGAGCCGTCGTCGATGACGATGACCTCGGCAGTCTCCGGCTCGGCTAGCGCCGAAGCGACGGCCCTTGCGATCGTTTCGGCGGCATTTTTTGCGGCGATGATGACACAAACGTCCATCGTTGCAGCTGCGGTCATTGTGGCCTCCAGCGTTACGTCGGGCATGGCCGGCATCGGTATTCCTTGCCGGCCCGCCGCACGATGCAACGGGATCATGTCGCAACCGCGTCAAAACGTTGACATTTTTGTTGTGGGCATTGCGGAGGGCGAGGGGAGTTTCCCATCGTGCCCTACGGGTTGAAGTGACCCGGCCTGTTCAAGCGCCCCGGCGAAACCTTACCCGCCTGTTTTTCATCGGTCGTTGCGCGTGCGTTCTCGGCCGCCTGCCTGTCGCGTTCGCGCGCCTTCTTCCAGACGAGAAAGACAACAGCCAGGAAATAGCCGACCTGCATCAGGACGGCGCAGACCAAGGTTTGAATAAGGGTCGAGGTAAGCGAACCGTTCAGCAGATAGGTGACGATGGCAAAGACCGCCAAAGCGCCAATCATGCTCGCAAAGACGCGTGGTGCGAACATCGCGCTACCTTGCCTTCGGGGCTGTTGTTGGTGTCTCCATATGAGCTAAGGCCCTTCCCACCACAGGGTTTCAATATATTGGCGGTTATCCCTCGGTTCAACCGACAATAACCGCAGATGCAATATAAGCCGCTATAGCCCCTAAAATGTTTATGTCGCCTTTAGAACAGGCCGCCTCCGATCAAATTCCGTTGATTGCCCGGCGTGGGGCGGATGCAAGGAATCAGTTTGCGGCCGGCCGTATCGAGTTTGGTTGGGGTTTAACGGGGCGAAATGTGTCGCTCGATATTCCACCCTCCGTGGGTTTCGCCCTGTTTCGCTCGTCTCGAAGTTGGCCTCGCTCTCACTTTGTTATCAACTTTTGTTACAAGATTCGCGTTTGTGAAGGATTTGTGCGTGCAGTGCAAAAGAATGCTGCGCCGCAAAAAGCGCCCGTGAAGTTGACGGATTTCAATTTACAGGGCGGGAAAATCTTCTGATGCAAGACGAAAGCAAACATCACTAGTTCAAGGTAAGGTCAATTTTTTCATGAGTAAATTCGGTTTGCCCGCGAACTACATCGAAATCGACTGGAAGCCACTTGGCTCGCCATGAATAGATGATCTTCGGTCCCGAAGAAATATTACATATTCGCGATCGATGATATACGTCCGCGAACCGCGGGCACGGCACCGGCCATCATTTCGCCTTTAAAAACCAAATTCTAACCATACACTCATTCTTGGATACGAGTGCGCCCCCACAGGGGACCGACCAATCGCCAACGTAAATGGAGTCTTCTCTATGAAGTCTGCGACTCGATCGGCCAATTCGCCGTTTTTCAGTACCGCAGAGTCGGGAGCATTTCGTCCGGTAGGAGGAATATCGAAGCGTGGCTTTGATATTTTCACCGCTTCACTGGCTCTCGTCTTTCTCAGTCCGCTCTTCCTGCTCTTGATGATGCTCGTCAAGTTTTCCGATGGTGGATCCGTTTTTTACGGTCACCGCCGTATCGGCCATAACGGCCGTGCATTCCGCTGCCTGAAATTCCGCACGATGCGGGCAGACGGAGATCGGCTCTTGCAGGACTATCTCCGCAACAATCCGGGCGCCTACGAGGAATGGCGTGCGACGCGCAAGCTTCAGGACGACCCGCGCGTGACCATTGTCGGCAGCGTTCTGCGCAAACTCAGCCTCGACGAGTTGCCGCAGCTGATCAACATCATCCGTGGTGAGATGAGCATCGTCGGCCCGCGCCCTGTCGTGGAAGACGAACTCGAACTCTACGACGCTGCAGCCGTGTTCTATCTGCAGTCTCGCCCGGGTCTTACCGGCCTGTGGCAGATCAGCGGCAGGAATGACGTTTCCTATGCCGCCCGCGTCGCCTTCGACACGCACTATGTACAGAACTGGTCGCTGATCCGCGACTTCTTCATCGTCGTCAAGACGATCCCCGCAGTCTGCTTTTCTCGCGGCAGCTACTGACAAACGCTGCGCCACGGAGCCTGACGACCTCGTCGTCGGACGCCGGCGCGCGCGACCAGCAACCGGGAAACCGTAATGAAACATCAAATTGCCAAGGGGAGATCGCGTATCTCCCTCCGAAAGCCGTATTCTCTGAAGGTCGCCATGCTGGCGGCCATAACTGTGTTCGGCACCTTGCCTGTCCATGCCGACGAGTACCATCTCGGCGTCATGGACAAGTTGAAGATCCGCGTGGCCGAATGGCAGACCGCAGAAGGTGCTGTGCGCGACTGGTCGGTGGTCAGCGGCGAATACACCGTTGGTGCCTCCGGCATGGTCTCCATCCCCTTCATCGGCGATCTGCCGGCGGCGGGCAAAACGACCAACGAGATGAGCGAGGCGATCGGCCTCAAGATGCAGACGCTGTTCGGCCTGCGTGATCGGCCTTCGGCGTCGGTCGAGCTCGCGCAGTATCGTCCGGTCTATCTTTCCGGAGAAATCCAGAAGCCCGGTGAGTACCCTTACGTGCCGAACCTGACGGTCCTCAAGGCCGTCAGCCTTGGCGGCGGGTTGAGACGTTCGGAAAGCGGACAGCGCTTCGCACGCGACTACATCAACGCACGCGGAGATTCGAGCGTGCAGGTCTCCGAACGCAACCGGTTGCTTATCCGGCGCGCGCGCCTGCAGGCCGAGATCGCCGGCAAGGAAAAGATCGAATTGCCGAAGGACTTGAAGGACGCGCCTGACGTCGCCGGCTTGCTTGAAAGCGAGACTGCATTGATGGTTTCGCGCGACAAAAGGCAGAAACGCCAGCTGGCGTCGCTGGCCGATCTCAAGTCTCTGCTCGAAAGCGAAATCCAGGCACTGGCGAAAAAGTCAGAAACGCAGAACCGTCAATTGGATCTGGTGATCGAGGACCGGGACAAGATCGAGGGGCTTGCCGAAAAGGGGCTGGCGCTGAGCGCGCGCAAGCTCGCGCTGGAACAGCGCGTGGCGGAGCTGCAGTCAGCTGTTCTGGATATCGACACGGCGTCTCTGAAGGCAAAGCAGGATGTCAGCAAGGCCACCCAGGACGATACCAACCTGCGCAACGATTGGGATGCCCAGCTTGCCCAGGACCTGCAGAACACCGAAGCTGAGCTCGATACGCTGTCCATCAAACTTGGCACCAGTCGCGACCTCATGACCGAGGCGCTGCTGCAATCGGCCGAGGCGGCACAGTCCAAGGACGACATGTCGGACGCTGTCATCAGCTATTCGATCGTCCGTGAAAAGGATGGCAAGGCGCAACAGATTGCCGCTGACGAGAACACGCCGGTGCTGCCGGGCGACGTGATCAAGGTCGAAGCCAATCTGGCGATGCGCTAGAGCCTTTCCAAGGAAAAGTGCGAAGCGGTTTTCCGTCAGGAAATGCTTGGAAATAAAGAGATGGAGCGTTTCTGTGACTCTGTTTAACCCGGCTACGCTCTAAGGAATCGTGATGAGGATTTCCAAGGCAAGCCTCGTTTCTCCTGGTGCAAACCAGGCCTACGGTACGTTTGCGCTGGCGATATCGTTCTTCGTCTTTGCCTATTCCTCGCGGTTCGGGCAGGCGTCGATCCTTGTCTACTATGCGCTGTGGCTGCCGTTGGTGCTCGTCGACTATCGAAGCGTGCTCGGCAATTACGGCAGATATATCTGGATCCTTGCCTTTGCCGTCTTTGCCTGCCTTTCCGTCTTCTGGTCGGCAGCGCCCGGGATGACGGCAAGGACGGGAGTTCAGTATCTCTCGCATGTCGTTTGCGCGCTGATTGCCATGCGCACGATCGACATCCGCACGCTCGTGCGCGGCGCACTGGCGGGCGTCGGTATCGTGCTCACCTATTCGCTGCTGTTCGGCGTCTACCACCTCGATCCGCTCGACGGTACGTTCAGCTTTGTCGGCGCCTTTTCCTCGAAGAACCAGCTTGGCTTTTACGCCTCACTCGGGATCTACTTCGCCTTCATCGCCCCAGTCGCGCTCAGGGAACGCGGGCTTTGGCTCGCCGCCGCCGGGGCCGTCGCGCTGATATCAGCCTATTCGCTGTTGGCCTCGCAATCGGCGACGTCGGTTCTGACCGCCGTCGCCATCGTTGGCTGCTGGCTCGGCATGCGCGCCGTGGGCATGCTGTCGCCCGGTCATCGCAAGGGACTGTTCTTAGGTGCTGTTGTCGTCGGCGGGATCACCGCCATCGCTGCGGTTTATGGCGGCGGCGTCGACCTCGTTCTCGGCCTCTTCGGCAAGGATTCCACGCTTACGGGGCGAACCTACCTTTGGCAGCAAGGGATACAAGCCGCTTTATCCTCGCCTGTCGTCGGGGTGGGCTACCAGGCCTATTGGGTCCAGGGCTTCTCCGAACCCGAACGTCTCTGGGAAGAGTTCTTCATCGCCACCCGCTCGGGCTTCCACTTCCACAACACCTTCATCGAGGCGATGGTGGAGACCGGAGCAATCGGGCTCGTGCTCCTCTGCACCGTGCTTCTGGTCACTGTCTTCGGCCATATCAAACGGTTGCTGGCCTACGACCATCACACCGAATCCTCGGTGCTCTTCGGCGTCGCCATGCTGCTTTTCGTGCGAGCATTTGTCGAAATTGACATCATGAATCCCTATCACGTCGGTTCCTTCCTGCTCTACTTCGCAGCCGGCAAGCTGACGATCAGGCAGGGCCGGCGCGTCGTCACCGAGCGGCGCCTGGCAGAGGGCAGGGTGTTGGCGAGCCATCATCCGCAGCTGAGGTTCTGATGGCACCAACGCCGATGAAAACCATCCACGGCATCCAGTATCTGCGCGCGCTTGCGGCGCTGGGGGTCGTGCTCTTTCACGCAGCCGAACGGACAGGCCATCACTTCGCGATCGGCGCGGCCGGGGTCGACGTCTTCTTCGTCATCAGCGGCTTTATCATGTGGGTGATCAGTGACCGGCGCCCGGCCACGCCGCTGGCATTCCTTAGAGAGCGGCTACGCCGGATTGCGCCGATTTATTGGCTCGCGACCCTGGTGATGATCGGCGGTGGCGTTGTCGGCCTCTTCCCGAACCTCGTGCTGACACTCGGGCATATCCTGGCGTCCCTGATGTTCATTCCCGTGCGTTCGCCCAGCAGCGGTGCGATCTGGCCGGTGCTCGTGCAAGGTTGGACACTCAATTTCGAAATGTTCTTCTACGTCGTCTTTGCGGCTTCGTTGATGCTGCCAAGACACCGCCGGCTACCGGTGATGGCAGCGCTGTTTGTGTCGCTTGTATTGCTGGGTCTCGCGATCGATACGCAAAACGCGCTGTTTTTAACCTATACGCGCCCGGTCATCCTGGAATTTGTCGCCGGCATGATTGTCGCCGAATTCTGGCTGCGGGGCAGGGTTGCCGGTCCGGGCCTCGGCATTGTGCTTGTCTTAAGCGCATTCACCGGATTTGCAGCCCTTGCCGTCCTGCGCCTGCCGTTTGACGAAAGAATATTAGGCCCGCTGGCGGTCATGCTTGTCGTTGGCACGCTTGCGCTTGAAGCCGGCGGCTGGTTTCAAAAATGGACATTACCGACGTTGCTCGGCGATGCCTCCTATTCGATCTACCTCTGGCACACCTTCGCCATATCGGTCGTCGTCAAGGCTGCTGCGATGATCGGTCTGAATTCAGTGCTGACGCTGCTCTGCGCTTTGGCCGCCGGCACGCTGGCCGGTATTGCGGCCTATCTCCTGATTGAGCGTCCACTTCTTCGACGTACCCGCTCCAGATTGCCTCTGAACCGGGTACGCGAGGCATCCTAGCCATCTAAGCCAGGGGTGCAATCAGTCGAAGTCGCTGATATCAGGCGCCCTGGTTGCGGCGGGAATGCCAGTTCCAGGCCGTGCGCGTGATTGCCGCCAGGTCGTATTGCGGCTCCCAGCCGAGGACTTCGCGAGCCTTGTCGTTGTTTGCGACAAGCGTGGTCGAATCTCCCTCACGGCGATCGACATAGTCGATGCCGAAGCTGCGGCCCGAGACATCGGTAATGGCGTTCAGCAGTTCCTTCACCGTCGTGCCGGTGCCTGTACCGAGATTGAGTTCGACGCTGTCGCCGCCTTCAAGCAGGTATTCGACGGCGCGAACATGGGCGTCGGCGAGGTCGAGGACGTGGATATAGTCGCGCACGCAGGTGCCGTCGCGGGTGTCGTAGTCCGTGCCGAAGACCTTGAAGCCGTCGCGGCGGCCGAGCGCGGCATCGATTGCCAGCGGGATCGCGTGGGTCTCGGGTTCGTGCCACTCGCCGATCCGCCCTTCCGGGTCGGCACCGGCGGCGTTGAAATAGCGCAGGATGACCGAGCGCAGGCCCTTGTACTGGCCATAGTCCTTCAATGCCTGCTCGCAGACCCACTTCGTGCGGCCATAGGGGTTGATCGGGGCCTGGCGGTGCTGTTCGTCGATCGGCACACTCTCCGGCAGGCCGTAGGTGGCGCAGGTCGACGAGAACACGAAGGCTTCGATGCCGGCGGACAGTGCTGCCGACAGAAGGGTCAAGGTCCCGATGACGTTGTTGTCATAGAACGAGACCGGATCCTTGACGGATTCCCCGACCTCGATCATCGCGGCGAAATGCAAGATCGCCCGCGGTTTGTGGCGCGCAAGCACCTCATCGAGACGCTGGCGGTCGCGGATATCGCCCTTTTCCAGAACACCCCATTTGACGAACTCCTCGTGGCCGTTCGACAGATTGTCGTAGACCACGGGTTCGAACCCCTTGGACGCAAGCTGAAGGCAGGTGTGCGATCCGATATAGCCGGCGCCGCCGACGACAAGAACCTTGTTATTTGTCATGAATATCTCAATCTCGGGCTTGGAAGGAATTGGCAAAGTTTTCAATGAACAATGGCCGAATTGTCAATGGCTCGTGGCGCGTTTCGCGCGATCGCACGCTCTCTTTCCGCACCATGATCCACATGCCGCTTGATCCCAGCAAAAGAAGGCAGGGAGGCGGCCGCGGGTGAAATATCTCCATCGGCTCTGAGGCGGAGATGCTTCTTTCGCTTCGCGCGAAACATATAGCATATTAATTTACTAGATTTAGTTGATAAGCCGGCGCCTAGTCGTACGATAGCCTCCAGACATCCAAAGGAAGGCTCCCATGACGACGAAACTGAAACGGCTCGCGCTGACGCTGGCGACACTCTCCGCCTCCGGCTTTTTCCTGTCCGGCGCTTTTGCACAAGGTGCAGGCGATCCGATCAAGGGCGGGACGCTGATCTATCTCGAGCAGCAGGCCCATACCAATCTCTACCCGCCGGCCGGCGGCTTTTACCCAAATGGCGGCATCCTCAACCAGATCACCGACAAGCTGACCTACCAGAACCCGAAGACGCTCGAGATCGAGCCTTGGATCGCGGAATCGTGGACGCTCAACGCTGATGCGACCGAATACACCTTCAAGATCCGTCCTGGCGTCACCTTCTCCGACGGCACGCCGCTGGATGCCGCTGCCGTCGCAAGGAACTACGACGTCTTCGGGCTCGGCAACAAGGAACTGAAGCAGCCGGTCTCGGAGGTCATCAACAACTACGCGCGCAGCGAGGTCATCGATCCGCTGACCGTCAAATTCTACTTCAAGAAGCCGTCGCCGGGCTTCCTGCAGGGTACATCGGTGATCGGCTCCGGGCTCGTTGCCGCAAGCACGCTGGCGCTTCCGTTTGAACAACTGGGCGATGCCACCAAGATCATCGGCTCCGGTCCGTTTGTCGTCGACAGCGAAACAATCGGCAAGGAACTGAACCTGAAGGCGCGCGAAGAATACGCCTGGGGTCCGGCAAAGCTGGAGCATCAGGGGCGGCCCTATCTCGATGGTATCACATACATCATCACCGGCGAGGACAGCGTGCGCATTGGCGCTCTGCTGGCGGGCCAGGCCGATTTCATCCGGCAGGTCCAGGCCTACGACGAAAAGCAGGTCGAGGCACAGGATTATCAGATCTATGCCCCCTCGACGCGCGGCGTAAACAACAGCGTCGTCTTCCGACCCGACAATCCGCTCGTCGCCGACGTCAGGGTCCGCAAGGCGCTGCTGCACGCGACCGACACCAAGGAAATCGTCACCACGCTGTTTTCCGCCAACTACCCACAGGCGACCTCCATCATCGCCTCCACGGCGCTCGGCTACCGCGACATTTCGGCGAAGCTTTCCTTCGATCCGGAAAAGGCAAAAGCCCTGCTCGATGAGGCCGGCTGGACGGTCGGCGCCAACGGCCTGCGCCAGAAGGACGGCAAGGAACTGGTGCTGACGGCCTATGAATCGCTGCCGCAGCCGCAGAACAAGGAAACCTTGCAGCTGGTCGCCCAGCAATGGGGCAAGCTCGGCGTCAAGCTGACGGTGCTTGCCGGCGACAGCGGCAGCAGGATCGTCGACGATCTCGATCCGCTCAAGACACCGGTTTCACCGGCCATGGTCGGGCGCGCCGATCCCGACGTGATCAAGAGCCAGTACTACCCAAAGAACCGTGACGTCCTTCGCCAAAAGGGTGGCCAGAGCGACAAGGTCCAGAGCTTCGCCGATGACAAGCTGAACGGCCTGCTCGAGGCGCTTGCTTCGGAGCCGGACCGCGAGAAGCGGTTGGCGATTGCCGGCGAGGTTCAGGACTATGTCGTCGACCAGGCCTATGCGGTCCCGATCTTCGAGGAGCCGCAAGCCTTTGCTGGTGCGCCTTACGTCCAGGGCATCGCCTTCGAGGCGGTTGGCCGCCCAAGTTTCTACAGCACGTGGCTTGCCGAACACTGACATCGACCGGTCGGCCACGCCCATTGCCGTGGCGACCCTCGCAATGAGATCAAGCAGAGGAACGGCGAATGTCCGGATATTTGCTCAATCGCCTGGGGCAGGCGTTGTTCGTCCTATGGGCGGCTTTTACCATCTCCTTTGTGTTGCTTCAGGCGATGCCCGGTGATGCCATCCTGATTAAGTTTCAGAACCCGGAACTCGGGCTCAACCCGCAACAGATCGCCGATATCCGGGCGTCCTACGCCGCCGACAGCGCCATCTGGGTGCAGTATCTACAGACGATCGGCAGGTTTCTCACCGGCAACTTCGGCTATTCCGTTCAAGCGGGCGTTCCGGTCAGCACGATGCTTGCGACCCACCTGCCGGCGACGCTGAAACTCGCCTCTCTTGGTTTCGTCCTTGCCGCTGTCTTTGCCGTCGCAATCGCCTTCGTTTCGAGCCTCACGCCCTTCGCCTGGCTCCGCGGTGCACTCCAGTCCGTGCCGTCGCTCTTCATCTCGATCCCGACCTTCTGGCTCGGCATCATGCTGATTCAGATCTTCTCGTTTCGTTTGAAACTCGTACCGGTCATCAACCCCGGCCCTTGGCAGGAACTCATCCTGCCCGTCGTCACGTTGGCAGTGCCGATTTCCGCGCCGCTCGCCCAGGTCTTGGTGCGCAACATCGACGATGTGCTCACACGCCCCTTCGTCGCGGTTGCTCGCGCCAAGGGGGCAACCCGCCACTGGGTCCTGTGGCGCCACGTTGCCAAGAACGCGCTGCTGCCGACGCTCACCATTGCCGGCGTGCTCTTCGGTGAACTCATCGCCGGCGCCGTCGTCACCGAGACTGTCTTCGGCCTTAACGGCATCGGAGGGCTGACGGAAAGGGCGGTCGGCAGCCAGGACGCGGCCGTGCTCCAGGCGATCGTTGTGCTCTCGGCCTTGGCCTTCGTCGTCATCAATCTCATCGTGGATCTGCTCTTTCCTGTGCTCGATCCGCGTCTTCGGACAAAAGCAGGAGCCACCGCATGACCACGTTCGATACAATCCACGATGACGCCATCGCGTCAGGGCACGGACACCGGGTGGGCGGGCGCTTCTCGCTCCCCCATTTCATCCGCCGGTTGCCAGTGGGCCTGGCTTTGTCCTGGCTGGTTCTCGCCATCGCCTTCCTCTGGGCAGTCGCTCCGTGGCTTTTCACCATCTACAATCCGCTCGAAGGGGTTGGTGGGGAACAGCTTCGGCGGCCGGACGCCAGCCATCTGCTCGGTACCGACGCGCTTGGGCGCGATCTCTACGGCCGTATCGTCTACGGAGCGGTTCATTCGCTGACCGGTGCCTTTGTCGCTGTGGCACTTGGTCTTGTCATCGGTACGGGCCTTGGCGTGGTCGCCGGCTCGGTCGATCGGCGGCTTGACGATGTGATCATGCGGCTTGTCGACGTTTTGCTGTCTATCCCGCCACTGCTGTTGTCTCTCAGCATCATCATCCTGCTCGGCTTCGGCACGGTGAACGCGGCGATCGCCGTTGGCGTCACCTCTGTTGCCGGTTTTGCCCGCTTGGCGCGTTCGGAAGTTGTTCGTGTCCGGCGCAGCGATTATGTTGAGGCGGCGTTCGGCAGTGGGGGCACCTTCACCTCCGTCCTCTGGCGGCATGTGTTGCCGAATTCGTTGACGTCGGTTCTCGCGATCGCCGCACTGCATTTTGGATCGGCGGTGCTGCAGATCTCGACGCTCGGGTTCCTGGGCTACGGCGCACCGCCGCCGATGCCCGAATGGGGCTTGCTGATTGCTGAGGGCCGAAACTACATCTCGACCGCCTGGTGGCTGACGACCGCGCCCGGCATCGTCGTCGTTCTGGTCGTTCTGGCCGCCAATCGTGTCAGCCAATCCTTCGGCAAGGTAGCCGCATGAACACCTCAATCGCTGCATACCCACCGGTGCTAGAGGTCGAGAACCTGTCGATCTCCTACCATGACGGCGTCGCCCATCGCCGTGTCGTGCACGATGTTTCGTTCCGGATCGAGCCCGGCGAGGTGGTCGCGCTGGTCGGGGAGTCCGGCTCCGGCAAGACGACGACGGCGCAATCGATCATCGGCCTGCTCCATGCCAATGGCCGCATCGACGGCGGCAGCATCAAGCTCAACGGCACCGACATTTCCCGCTGGTCAGATCGACAGCTTGATGCCGTGCGGGGGGCTAAAATCAGCCTGGTACCACAGGATCCGGCAAGTTCGCTCAATCCGGTCAAGACGATCGGAGCGCAGGTTGGCGAGATTCTTCGCATCCATGGCGCCGCAAGCGGTCGCGAGCTGGAAGCGCAGGTGATTTCGCTTCTGGAGCGCGTCGGGCTGAGCGAGCCTGCCCTCAGGGCGAAGCAGTATCCGCACGAGCTTTCGGGCGGCATGCGTCAGCGCGTGCTGATCGCGATAGCGGTCGCGCTGAAGCCGCAACTCATCATCGCTGATGAACCGACAAGTGCGCTCGACGTGACGGTGCAGAAACGCATCCTCGACCTGATCGACGAATTGCGCGCCGAATACGGCACATCGGTTCTGCTTGTGACCCATGACCTCGGGGTTGCCGCCGACCGAGCCGACCGGCTTGTCGTACTGCAGGGCGGCCGGGTCCAGGAAGTCGGCGCGACCAAAGGCGTGCTTGCCGCACCGCGAAGCGCCTACACACGGCAACTGATTGCCGACGCGCCGTCGTTCTCGGCCGTTGCGCGCAGGGCCCCAGCGACCGCGCGCGAAAAGCCCGCATCATTAGACGATGATGTCGTTATCGTCGAAGGCCTTGTGCAGGACTTCGTTCGCCCCGATGGCGATGGCAAATCCTTTCGCGCCGTCGACGGTCTCAATTTTCGGGTCCGTCGCGGCACGACCCATGCCATCGTCGGCGAATCCGGCTCCGGCAAGACCACCACCATCCGCGCGATTGTCGGCTTTCAGAAACCGACTGCGGGCCGTATCGAGATCGATGGTACTGATCTTTCGTCGCTTCGTGGCGAAACGCTGCGCCAGTTCAGGCGCAAGATCCAGTTGGTCTACCAGAACCCTTATGGCTCGCTTGATCCGCGCCAGACGGTGTTCGACATCGTTACCGAGCCACTTCTGAATTTCGCCAAGCTCTCGCGACCGGCGCGTGAGGAAAAAGTCCGGGCAATCCTCAGTCGGGTCGGCCTGCCGGAAGCGGCGCTTGGCCGCCGCCCTCACGCGCTTTCGGGCGGTCAGCGACAACGGGTGGCAATCGCCCGCGCACTCGTTCTCGACCCCGACGTTGTCGTGCTCGACGAGGCGGTCTCGGCTCTCGACGTGACGGTGCAGGCCCGCATCCTCGATCTTCTCGACGAACTCCAGCGCGATCTCGGTCTGACCTACCTGATCGTGTCTCATGACCTCGCAGTCGTTCGGCAGATCTCCGACACGGTGTCCGTGCTGAAGGACGGTCGTTTGGTCGACGGAGGACCCGTCGAGGACGTCTTCGAAAGGCCGGGCAGCGACTATACCCGCGAACTCATCAGCGCCATCCCCGGACAAAAACGAGCAGCCCTCGTCTGACGGCGCAGGAATGAATGACAGGACATAAAATGACGAATACGACGCCACGCAAGCGACTGGGGTTCTTTACGCGTCTCCTCGACGACGTGCCCGCCGGTACGCGCTATCATTATGCGGCCGAGCAGATCGCGACCGCCGAACGTTTCGGCTTCGATACCGCCTGGGTCGCCCAGCATCACTTCCATGCTGACGAAGGCGGTTTGCCGGCGCCACTCGTCTTCCTGGCACATGTCGCCGCGCAGACGTCGCGGATCAGGCTCGGGACTGGCGTCATCACGCTGCCGCTTGAAAATCCGATACGGGTTGCCGAGGATGCGGCTGTGCTCGACCTCCTGTCGTGCGGGCGGGTCGAAATCGGCTTCGGCACCGGTGGTACGCCGTCATCGTTTACAGCCTTCGGCCTCGAGAGTGCCGAGCGCGGAGACATCTTCGCCCGGCATCTGCGCGTCGTTCTCGATGCCTGGGCCGGACGCAGCCTTTCAGGCGGCGACCAGCTTTATCCGACGGCGCCGCAATTGCTCGACCGGATCTGGCAGGCCACGTTCTCCGTCGCCGGCGGGGAGAGGGCAGGGCGGGCCGGCGACGGCCTCATGCTGTCGCGCACCCAGCCCCGGACCGCCGAACGACCGGATGCGTCGCTCGCCGAATTACAGAACCCGATCATCGACGCCTATCTCGCGGGATTGCCGGCAGGCAGCGCACCCCGAATTTTGGGTTCACGTAGCCTGTTCGTGGCAGACAGCCGCGCGGAGGCGTTGCGCCTGGCCGAATTCGGCTTGCGTCGCGGTGCGGAGCGGTTGATTGCGGCCGGCCACAAGCCGACGGGCAACTCGCTCGCCGAACTGATCGCCGCTTTCGACGTCCATGTCGGGACGCCCGACGACGTGATTGAAAGCCTCCGTGCGGATACGACGCTCGATCGGGTTACCGACCTCGTCTTCCAGGTTCACTCCATCGATCCGCCGCACCCGCTGATCCTGCGCTCGATCGAGCTGATTGCAACCAAGGTCGCAGCGGCGCTCGGATGGGCACCGGAGGAGAAATTCGCCCCCCGACGCCTCGGAGCCGTCGGCTGACAACGCCGATCACCGCAGCGGCACCCGGCGCGCCGCTAAACTGAAGGAAGGAGACTTACCGTGACCACATCGACACCCGATATTATCGACCTGCTGGCCGGCATCAAGCCGGGCTCATCGCTTGATCGCATCCGCACCCAGCGGCCGGAAACACGCGAGCAGGCGCAGAAGAGCTATCTCGCGCTCTTCGAACCCGAAAATTTCGGCGACGTCTCTCATGCCGAACGGCAGGCAATTGCCAGCTTCGTCGCGGGATTGCATCGGCATCCGGATATTTTTGAGTTCTACGTCAGCCCACTGGAGGAAGGCGAAGCGAACCGCTGGGTGGTCGAGGTGTTGAAGGCCGAGATCGGCGCGGCGCAGGCCGTCGGCCCCTATGGGCGATATCCGGCCGGCGCTTTGAGCGTCGAGGACGCACCCGGGCCGATCTACCAGGTCTCTGATGCCGGGCGTGAAGCGCTCGGAGCAAAGCTTGCGGCAGCCTTGGAACATGCGCATCTGCTTGTCTTCCATCTCCGTGACGCGAGCCCCAGGGCGCTTCAGGCGCTGATCGATGCCGGCTGGACGGCGAACGGCATCGTGACGCTGTCGCAGCTTGTCGCATTCGTTGCGTTCCAGATCCGGGTAATCGCCGGCCTTGGCCTGCTTGCGGCCTCCGCTAGGCGCGCTGCCGCCTGAGCCTTAGAAGGAGTTTGTCATGACTGACCACATCATCACGCCCACGATCGAAAATCGCCCAGTCGCGTTCACGCAGGCCGAGATCGGCTGGACGCCGTGGCTTGAGCCGCTTGCGGAGGACGACCTGACGGAGGCGCACCTTGCCGGTCTCGTCGAGGCATCGCGCGCAAAGTCGCCCTACTTCCGCTTGCTCGTTCGCGATCCCCAGGTTCTGGAGGCCCGGACGAAGACGGACAAGGACATCTTCTACAACACCCGCACGGGCCTGCCGCGTGCCGAGCGCGAGCTTGCAGCGACTGCGGCATCGCGGTCAAATGGATGTATCTTCTGCGCCTCCGTGCATTCGCGTTTCGCATCTCACCATTCCAAGCGGGGCGACGACGTTCAGAAGCTGCTCGATGAAGGTGTGGATGCAGATCTCGGCGAACGCTGGAATGCAATCGTTGCAGCCTCGGTGGCGCTGACGGCGACGCCACCCACATTCGGCGACGATCATATCGAACGCCTGTCTGCCGCCGGCCTCGATGAACTCGAGATTGCCGACGTGATCCACGGCGCCGCCTTCTTCAACTGGGCGAACCGCCTGATGCTCTCGCTCGGCGAGCCGACACCGGCGGTACAATGATCTGAGATTGAGGGGCGCGGCCAAGCATGCTGCGGGGTCCCGGCAAATGCCCGCATCACCGCGGTTGAACCGTGCCGATGGCTCGCACGGTCCGGCCATGCCGCATCGATCAGCGTCCAAGAAGGCCAACCGAACAAGGCGCGAGCATTGCTCGCGCCTTGTTGATATTCGTTATCGGTACCGAACCATGACGGATGGCCATCTGACGTTCAGTGCCAGCCAGGCAACGAAAGCCTATTGGGTCGGGGCGAGCGGTGGCTCGACCTGTCTGCGCACGAGCTTTCCTTCCTCAGCCTTGTAGAAAAACTGGCTTGAGACCAGCCATCCCTTGAGTGGTCGAAGTGGTGGAATGCACGTCAGCAACATGAATGGGCCGGTGACCAGAAGGTGTATCCACAGCGGGGCGCTGAATTGCACCTCCAGCCATACGCCGAGCAGCACGCTTGGCACGCAACCGAAGCAGATGACGAAGAAGGCGGGGCCGTCAGCGGGATCGGCGAAGGAGTAGTCGAGATCGCAGACCTCACACTTCTTGCGCATCTTGAGGAAGCCTTCGAACAGATGCCCCTGGCCGCAACGCGGACAACGACCGCGCAAGCCAGTTTGCATCGGAGGTATGGGAGGCCAGTCGTGATCCGAAGACATATGCGTTCCTTTCAGGCGTCTGCGGCGCAGCCATTCCGGCGCGCCAGCTGATATGCCTGGGTGCGGTCGACGAATGCTCCGTGCCGCCTCAGGCCTGCAGGGATTAAGACGCCTAAAAGCACGCATTGTCAATTTATTGTATGCATACATTGCTGCGACAATTTCGCCGGCCGCAAACGAAAGACCTCAAACGACGAGACTCGATGCAGCCGGAGATTGCTGAAGCAGATCTGCAATCGTCATCAGGCTGCGCTGCAACTCCTCGTGCGTCCGTGCCGCGCCAAGGCCGAGGCGCACGGCTTCAGGTGCTAGGTCGAGCGCGAAGGCATCGCTGGCCACGACGCTGATGCCTGATGCCCGCAGCCGACCGGAAAAATCGCCTCGCGTCCAGGGTAGTGGCAGGTGTAGCCATACGTGGAAGCCTTCCTGGTCCGTCTGGACAACGTCCCTTGGCAACAAGCGGCTGACCATGGTCTGTCGGATCGTCACTTCCTGGCGGATGGCGCCGAGGACCTCCCTTGCCGTCCCGTCCTCAATCCAGCGTGTTGCGATCGCGGCGTTGAAGGGGGGAGCCATGCCACTCGTCGCGCGTATCGCGCCCTCGATGCGCACGCAGCTTTGGCGATCCGGAACGACGAGATAGGCAATCCGCAGCGCTGGCGACAGGCACTTGGCGAGACCGGCAATGTGATAGACGAGGTCAGGCGCAAGTGCTGCCAATGGCAGCGGCGCGGCGATTGGTAGCGCTCCATAGGCGTCGTCCTCGATGATTGCTACGCCGTGGGTTCGGGCAATGGCAACGATCGCCTTGCGGCGCTCAAGCGGCAGTGTTGCTGTGGTCGGGTTGTGGAGCGTGGGGTTACAGTAGAGCGCTCTTAATTTCGTGCTTTTGCAAATCGCTTCAAGCTGTTCTGGTACAATGCCATTTTTGTCGATAGGAACGCCGACGATATCGATGCCGAGATGGGCGGCGAGCGCCCGTAGGCCGGGATAGGCAATGGTTTCCGCGGCGATCACATCGCCGGGCTTTGCAAGGCTGCTGATCGCGGCCAGCAGGGCGCTTTGTGCTCCTGCGCAGATCAGTACGCGCTCGGCTGGGATTTCTCCCAGGCGCGGCTGTAGCCAGTTGGCCCCGACAGCGCGATTGTGAAGCGTGCCGCCGGGCGCCTGATACCGCATCAACAGATCGAGCCCATGTTCGCCCTGCAGGCTGGCGATGTCGCTCCACAGGCGCATTGTCAGGGCCGCGTCGTCGAAAAGTGGCGGCAGGTTCATGCTCATGTCGACAAGGCCATCGGCTGCCGGCTGCAATCCCTTCATTCTTTTCGCCTTGACATAGGTGCCCTGGCCGACGCGCCCTTCCACCAATCCGCGGTGTCGCGCCTCGTTGTAGGCGCGACTCACCGTGGTGAAGTCGATGCCCAATGCGCTGGCGAGCGCGCGCTGGGGCGGCAGCCGCGCGCCTTCGGACAGGCGACCTTCGGCGATATCAGCTGCGATGGCGTCGGCAATAGCGATGTAAAGCGGTCCGTTCGCTTTCCGGATGGCCGGCAGCCAGGTCGTCTCCGATGCATCCGTCGTCATGGCACTACCTCAAGATCACATTGTATGGATATTGCATGTTTTACCATGCTGGCGCAAGCCGCCGTATTTCGGGGACGGGCTAGCGTGCACGGGGCCACCGAATCGCTGCGTCGAGCGGCACAAACGGTTGCTCCATTTCCGTTACTGCGGAAACCTAGGAAGCTTTTCGACGTTCAACCTACCCGGCGCTCGACAGTTGAGCGTTCGATGCAGGCATTTGGTTGCATTTGTCCTGACTGCTCGCCGGGCGACCGGACCCCATCGCCGCTTGGGTTGCTGCCGAGGCTGGTAGGTTTCAGTCTTTTTCCCCCTCAAGGCAAATCTTGTTTGCCATATCGCGTGGCTGTCATTTGCGCGAAGGGCAACAATGTCATACGCTTAAGCCGTGACGCGCGCTTTGTATGGTTGTTTTCGCCGACGAAGCCAGCAAACGAGAAATGCAACAGAACCGGTCCATCCCAAGGGGCCGTGGAGCAGCGCCATGCATATCCCAAAGCCGAAGCCCATTCGTTCGTTTGTCGCAACCGGGGAGGGTGGGTTTAGCGACACAATCGGGATCAAACGCGCCATTCGCGCCTGTGGCAAACGGTCGGCTATCGGCCTCTCTGCATTTCTTGTGACGCTGGCGCTCTCGAACCTTGCCTATGCGGCGAACTGCAAGGATCCATCGGCGCCGGGCGCTGACTGGAGCGATTGCAACAAGAAGCTGCTGATGCTTGGCGGGATCGATCTCGAGGGTGGGAAACTGGTCAACACTGATTTCACCCTGACGGATCTGAGGGGCGCGAATCTCACGGCCGCAAACCTGGAGAAGGCGACGCTGGTGCGTTCGTCATTGGCCGGCGCCAGGGCCGATAAGGCGAATTTCGCCAAGGTTGAAGCCTACCGAACCAGTTTTGCCGGCATCTCGGCGGAAGGCGCTTCATTCAACAGTTCCGAACTGCAGCGAACGAATTTCACCGGAGCCAAGTTGACGGGCGCGGACTTCGAGAAGGCCGAGCTCGGGCGCGCCAACTTCGAAAAGGCGGTGATCACGGGCACGCGTTTCCCGATGGCCAATCTGTCGCGCGCCACATTCAGCGGCTCCAGCTTCGAGGGCCCGATCGACTTCACCGATGCCTTCATGTTCCTGACGCGCATCGAAGGGGTGGATCTGTCGGCCGCAACCGGGCTTGAGCAGGAGCAGGTCGACCTGACATGCGGCGACAGCGCCACCAAATTGCCGGCCGGGCTATCTACTCCGGCCAATTG
Organism: Ensifer sp. 1H6; assembly: GCF_001976035.1. NCBI lineage: Bacteria > Pseudomonadati > Pseudomonadota > Alphaproteobacteria > Hyphomicrobiales > Rhizobiaceae > Ensifer > Ensifer sp. 1H6. The sequence goes on from NZ_MOAI01000016.1 coordinate 35,214, forward strand.
GCCGTGCCCGGTCGACTGAACGGGGGTCGATCTCAACGGAGATGTTGCTTGGCGGCAATCGCCAGGCATTGCTTGAATGCCTCGAGATCGGTCAGCCGGTCGGCTTCGGCCACTTCGCGCTTTACGAAGGTTCCTCCGCGCGCCAGGATGCCGCCATCGAGCATCAGATTGTCGGCCATATCGAAATCCTCGATGCTCAACCCGTCCTGTCCAGCCACGCGGCCGTCCGGGCGCAATGCGGCCGTGCCGCCGTAATGGCCGTGAAGGATGCGGTCGTAATAGCTGCGCGAGGTGTTGGTGTAGGCATAGACATGGCGGCCACGGCCGCACATGAAGCCAAGCTCGAAAACTGTGCCGACATCGGCGCTGATGCCGCGAAACGGCGTCAGATTGGCGATGATCATGTCACTGGCCAGCATCATGCCTTCATCCACGCCATAGATCGCAACGCCGCGTGCATGCTTGGTTTCGGCCGGCGGAATTTCCAGGTCGCCCGGCACGAGCGGCGTGAAGCCGGCCGCACGGGCAAGTTCGGCCTTCTGTGCCTGGATCTCCACGGCATTGCTCAGGAACACTTCAGGCCCGGCCAGATATACTTTCACGATCATGCTCCTTGCAGATTTCCCAGTCCGTCAAAGGAGGTCAGCCTAGGGAGGTCGCGGGCGGGCGCCTAGTAGGCGTGGTTGCACGGCCGGCGCTTACCCACCGATATTTCGGTACTTGTCCGCGCTGATTGCAGGAGCGGTCGATGATGGCACGGCATGGACAGGCGGCTTCGTCATCCGCTATCTCTCAGCCGTTCTGTCCAGGCATATCCATCAGCGGGGTCCATCGATGCCAAGCCAGCCTTTGACCACCTATGTCGGCGTTGCACATCCGTGGATGTGCGACACGATGGGGCACATGAACGTTCGCCACTATGCGGCGATGTTCGATGATGCCAGCTTCCAGCTGCTTGGTCATATTGCCGGGATCGAGGTTGAAGGCGAGCCGGGCAGGGGCTGGGCCGACGTGCGGTCGGAAGTGGAATACAAACACGAGACGAAGGCCGGCACCCTACTCACCATTCGCTCGCGGGTGGTCAAGCTGGGCCGTTCCTCCGTGACCTTCGAGCAGATCATGTCAGGCACGCTTGATGATGTTGTTCACGCCGTCAACCGAACGGTGACCGTTCGCTTCGATCTTTCGGCGCGCACGGCAATGGCGCTGGAGCCGGCGGCCCGCGCCCGCGCGGAGGCATTGCTTCAAGCGTGATCTGCCGCCCGCGGTCCGTCGTCAGTCCGTATAGATCCGCTCTTCGACAGGGGTTTCGGCGATCAACACCTGCAGCCCGGCAAGCAATGCCTTTTCTGCACGGTTCAAGGCCTTGTCGGGGTTCGTCAGCAGGAAGATGTCGATCGCCGGCGGTGCTTCATAGGGTGGCAGCCGCCACAACACACCATGGCCACGTCGCGGCGTGCCACATGCAGCGGCAAGGGACCGACGCCGAGGCCGGCGACAATCATCCGGCGAACTTCTTCAAGGCTTGACGAAACGCCAACCACGTTGGCATTGAGCTTGGCCTCGCTACGCAGCAGCGCAACGGGCCGCAATGCATCGGCGATATGGTCGGTGTGGAACGACACCGAAGTCTCACCCTTGAGGTCAGCAAGTTTCAATCCTTCCCTGCCGAACAGCCGATGGTGTGGGCCGCAGAAGAAGCCGAAGAACTCGCGAAAGACCAAGAGGTAGTCGAGTGCCGGGTCGCGGACGCTGACGAGGCAGAGGCCGAAGGATGCGCGTTTCTCCCGCACCTGGCGGGTGACTTCGCCGCTTGCAGCAACCGAGATGTTCAGCGTCGCGCGCGGATAGTTGCGATGAAACTCCATCAGCGCCCGATCAAAGATCGGCGATACCACATGGCTGGCGACGGCGATCGTCACATGCCCGGTCACGTCGTCGCTGACCCCGCGCACCAGTTGCGGCAGCTGGGATATGGTTCCGAAGACCTCAACCGCCTGCTCGTAGAGAAGTTGGCCGACCTCCGTCAGGTCGAAACGCGTCGCGTCCCGCTCGACGAGCCGACGCCCGACCCGGTCCTCCAACCGCTTCAACGCGTTGCTGACGCTTGGCTGTTTCAGGTTCAGCCGTTCCGCGGCGCGTGTGATGCTTTTGACCTCGGCGATCACCACGAAAGTGCGCAGAAGGTTCCAGTCGAGCTCCCAGACGAGCCGTTCGGATCGAGGTGTGACCATTCCTGAAATCTATGCCCTCTATTCCCATTATCTATTTGCGCAATGCTGATGCAAAGGCAATCATGAAATTCGGAAGGCGCCTCGATGCCCGTCCCAAGCGCACGAGAAGGCGCATTCATCCAGAGGAGCAAGGAACATTTCATGAAGACCATTTTCTCCGGCCTTTTGGCCGCTACGCTCACCATTGCCGCAACCTTCTCCGCCGTTTCGGTGCGCGCTGACGACCTCGAAGCGGTGAAGTCTGCGGGTGAATTGAAGATCGCGATGAGCGGGCAGTATCCGCCCTTCAACTTCGTCAATGAACAGAACCAGGTTGTCGGCTTCGATGCCTCGATCGGCCAGGCGATTGCAGAGCGCGTCGGCGTCAAGGGTACCCTGGTGACGACCGCCTGGGACGGCATCATCGCAGGCCTGCTCGCCAACAAATACGATACCGTCGTCGGATCCATGACGATCACGCCCGAGCGTGAGAAGGTCGTCGATTTCGTCGGCCCGTATTATCACGCCGGCCGCGCGGTGTTCGTCGCCGAAGCCTCCGCCGTTCAGAAGCTCGACGAACTCAAGGGCAAGACGCTCGGCGTCACGCTCGGGGAAACCCATGAGAAATGGGCCCGCGAACAGGGCGGCTGGGACGTGCGCACCTACAAGGGTCTGCCCGAGCTGATGATGGAACTGAAGAGCGGCCGCGTCGATGCGATCGTCGTCGACAACATTCCGGTCATGGTTGCCGTCAAGGAAACCGGTGAGAAGGTTCGCCGTCTGGAAACGCCTGACATCGAAGGCGGCAGCGTCGCCATCGGTATCGCCATCCGCAAGAACAATCCGGAGCTGAAGGCTGCAATGCAGAAGGCGCTCGAGGATATGCTGGCGGACGGCTCCTACGAGAAGATTTCGATGGAATGGGTGGGCAGCGACATCCGCTGATCGCTTGCTTCTACCCGTCTCCGGCCGCCCATTGACGGCAGCGGCCGGAGATTGTCGCGTTCTCCCCCCGGAGTTTTCCAATGGACTTTTCGCTGGTGCAGCGCGTCTTCCCGTTCTTCGTGGAAGCGGCGTGGATCACGATCGAGATATCGGCGCTTTCGCTGGCGCTCGGGCTCGGCGTCGCCTTTCTCGTGGCGGCGGCAAAGATGTCGCGCTCTTGGCCTTTGCGCGTCTTTGGTTCTGCCTATGTCAGTCTGTTTCGCGGCACGCCCTGCCTGATCCAGCTTTTCGTCCTCTATTTCGGCGGCCCGCAGATCGGCATCAATCTCGAGCCGTTCGCCGCCGGCGTGATCGGGCTTGGGCTCAATATCGGCGCCTATATGGCCGAAGCCATTCGTGGTGCGATCCAGTCGGTCGACCGCGGCCAGACCGAAGCTGCCCGCTCGATCGGCTTCAGCCGGTTCCAGACGATGCGCAAGGTGGTGCTGCCGCAGGCCGCACGGTTGATGATCCGCCCGCTCGGCGTCAACGCCGTGGCTCTGGTGAAGGGATCGGCGCTGGTATCGACGATATCCGTGGTCGAACTCACCTACACGGCCCAGCGCTATATCGGCTCGACCTACAAGCCGTTCGAGATCTTCGGCGTTGCCGCCGTGCTCTACATGCTCATCGTCTATGTCGTCGCGCGGATCGTCGATCTGCTTGACCGACGCTACGCCATAGCCTGAAGGGGAGGCGCGCATGCAAGGTCTCGATTTCAGCGTTGTCCCGCCCTATGCCGATATCCTCTGGATGGGGGTCTGGTGGACTGTCGTCCTTACTGTCTCCGCAGCGGCCATCAGCTTCATCTTCGGCGTCGTTTTTGCCCTGGTTGTTCTCTATGCGCCGAAGGCGGTGGCCTTGCCGGTGCGCGCCTTCATGTGGCTCTTCATGGGCACACCGCTGCTGTTACAACTGTTCCTGATCTACTACGGGCTGGGGCAACTGGGGTTCAAGATCCCGGCACTTGTCGCCGGCATCATCGGTCTCGGCCTGCACTTTGCCGTCTATAACGCCGACATTCTGCGCGCCGGGATCGTGGCAGTGGATGTCGGGCAGACAGAAGGCGCGCGCAGCCTCGGTTTCGGCCGTTTTCAGACGCTGCGCTACTTCGTCGTGCCGCAGGCCGTGCGCAACACCATTCCGGCCATGGGCAACAACCTGATCGTGCTGTTGAAGGAGTCCTCGCTGGTGTCGATCATCGGCATTGCCGAGCTGGTTCATGCTGCGCAGCTGGCGATCAGCGAAACCTTCCGGCCGTTCGAATTCTACATCACGGTCGCTGCACTCTATTACATCCTAAACCTCGTGCTCGAAGCGGGTCTGCGCCGGGTCGAACAGAACGTGGAGGTATCACGATGACCGCCCAGCGACCCATGGTCGAAGTCAAGAGTGCTCGCAAGGCCTATGGCGAGCTTCAAGTCCTGAAGGGCATCGATTTGTCGGTTGCCCGGGGGCAGATCATTGCGATCATCGGCCCGAGCGGCTCCGGCAAGAGCACGCTGCTGCGCTCGATCAATCATCTCGAAACGCTGAACGGCGGCGAGGTGTGGCTCGACGGCGTCCAGGTCAACCAGTGCCTGCGCGGCCAGGCCTTCGAGCGCCACATCAACGCGGTGCGCCAGCAGATGGGCATGGTGTTCCAGCACTTCAATCTCTTCCCGCACCTGACGGTGATTGAAAACGTCACGATGGGACCGATTATCCTGAAGGGCATGGCGAAGGCGGCTGCACGCGAGCTGGCGGTCGGGCTTCTGTCGAAGGTCGGGCTGGCGGAGAAGGTCGACGCCTATCCCTCGCGACTGTCAGGTGGCCAGAAGCAACGTGTCGCCATCGCCCGGGCGCTCGCGATGCAGCCGAAGGTCATGCTTTTCGACGAGGCGACCTCGGCGCTCGACCCCGAACTCGTCGACGAGGTCAATGCGGTGATGAAGCAGCTCGCCGCCGAGCACATGACGATGCTGATCGTCACGCATGAGATGCGCTTTGCCGGCGAGGTCGCCGACCGCGTGCTGTTCATGGATGGCGGTGTCGTCGTCGAGCAGGGTGCGCCAGCCGAGATTTTCCGCGAACCGAAACAGGAGCGCACGCGGGCTTTCCTCAAGAAATATCTGGCGGCGTGATGGATGCGATGAAGATGACCAGCAACCAATTCCCCGATTTCGGCCTGACACCTGAGCAGCGCCGCGAAGCGGTGCTCGGCCACTACTTCGAATACCCCGGGATGGATGGCGAGCGCGGCGAAATCTGGTGCTACACCGACGCCTATGCCTACCCGCCCGGTGCAACGGTCCGGCTTCAGGTGAGTTCGACCGCAGCCCTGTTCGAACTGGAGATCGTACGCGACGGCGCCGTCGAAACACCGGTCATGAAGCGAAGCGGCATTGCCGCCCGCTGGCAGGATACGCCGGACCAATGCTCGGTGGTCGGCTGCGGCTGGGAGACGACGCTCGAGTTTCAAGTGGGCGGGGACTGGTCGTCCGGCGCCTACCGCATCACCCTGACAGCCGAAGGTCGCGATGGCGCGCCCATTCGCTGTCAACATCTTTTCATCGTGCGCCCCGAGGCCGGCCGCAAGCCGGGCCGCGTGTTGCAGGTTGCAGCGACCGGATCCTGGACGTCCTACAACACCTGGGGTGGATCGAACCATTATCAGGGCATCACCGGCCCCAATCGCGACCAGTATGCAACAATTGTCAGCATCGAGCGGCCGTTCTGCCGCGGCTTCGTCCAGCTACCGGCCGATGCGCCTCGGGTGCCGCTGGAGATCTATTCTCCGATGGCAGTGGCGCCACGCTACCCGCACATGGAATGGGCCTATGCCAACGGCTATTCCAAGAAATATGCCTCGTCCGGCTGGGCAAGCTATGACAGTCATTTCTTCCGCTGGGCCGAGCGCGAAGGTTATGCTGTCGATCTCGCCAGCCAGCATGAATTGCATTTCAATCCGGAAATTCTCGACGGCTACGACTGCGTCGTCTTCGTTGGTCACGACGAATATTGGACCTGGGAGATGCGCGACGCGGTCGACACCTATGTCGAGCGGGGCGGCCATGCCGCCCGCTTTGCCGGCAATTTCATGTGGCAGACGCGGCTGGAGGACGGCGGCAAGCGGCAGGTATGCTACAAATATCGCTCGCGTGCCGAGGACCCGGCCTACCGTTCCGCCGATCAGACGCGCACGTCCGGCTCCTGGGAGGCGGCAGAGATCGGCCGCCCCGGCGCTTCGACCTTCGGGCTCAATGCCACGCGCGGGCTCTATGTCGGCTGGGGCGGTTGTGCGCCGCGCGGCGCCCGCGGGTTTCCGGTCTATCGTCCGGAGCATTGGGCATTTGCCGGAACCGGTATCTACTATGGCGACATCCTCGGCGCCGAAGGTCACGCCTTCGGCTATGAGGTCGACGGCCTCGACTACATCATCCGCGGCGGTCTGCCGGAGCCTACGCAAGACAGCGGCGCCCCGGATGGTCTGGAAATCCTGGCGCTCGGCATGTCATCGCTGAAGGAAGAGAGCGCCGATATACCCGCCGACGATCAGTTCCTCTCCGACGCGGACGCTGAGTTCGTTGCCGAAACACTGATCGGCGACACCGGAGAGGCGGCAGTCGATCGCGTCAAGCGCGGCTGTGGCATGATCGTCAATTTCCCACGCGGCAAGGGCGAGGTGTTCCACGCCGGCAGCTGCGAATGGGTTGCCGCCCTGAAGCGCGGCGACGCGATGGTCGAACGCGTCACCGCAAATGTTCTTAACCGTTACCTCAAACGCTGACAGAGACCCGACATGCTCAAGACGACAGCTTCCAACGAACGGCCCGCTTCACACCTGTTCTACCAGTCGCGTCTTCGCCGGCCGCTGGTCGACCGGGCCGAGGGCATCTATCTCTGGGATCAGGATGGCCGCCGGGTGATCGACGGTTCGAGCGGTGCGATGGTGGTCAATATCGGCCACGGCAATCGCAACGTGCTCGAGGCGATGAAGCGGCAGATGGATCGCGTGACGTTTGCCTATCGTCTCCACTTCGAAAACGAACCGGCGGAAGAATTGGCCCGCCGCGCCGCCGAAAAGCTGCCCGAAGGCATGGACAAGATCTTCTTCGTCTCCGGCGGGTCCGAAGCGGTCGAATCCTGCCTGAAGCTCGCCCGCCAATGGGCGGTTGCGACCGGCCAGAAGGACCGTTGGAAGGTGATTTCGCGGTTTCCGTCCTACCACGGCGGCACCCTCGGCGCTCTGGCGGTCACCGGCTATGCGGCGCTCTCCGATCCGTTCTCGCCGATGATGCGCGAAATGCCGAAAGTGCCGGCTCCAACCGCCTATCTCGACTGCGACAATCTCTCGATGGAGCAACGCGGCATCAAATATGCCGATATGCTGGAGGATAGGATCCAGTCCGAAGGCCCTGATAGCGTGCTGGCGTTCATCATGGAACCGATCGGCGGCGCCTCGACTGGCGCCCTGGTCGCACCCGACAGCTATTACAAGCGCATCCGCGAAATCTGCGACAAGTACGGTATCCTCTTGATCCATGACGAGGTCATGAGCGGAGCCGGTCGTACCGGAAAATTCCTTGGCGGCGACCATTGGGATTGCAAGCCGGACCTGATCGCGCTGTCGAAAGGCTTTGCCTCAGGCTATTGCCCGCTGGGCGCCATGGCAGCACCATCGAGGCTGGTGCAGCCGGTGCTCGACGCCGGCGGTTTCCAGCATGGTTTCACTTATGCCGGCAATCCGCTCGCCTGCGCTGCCGGGCTTGCGGTGCTGGACGAGATCGATCGGCTCGGCCTGATCGACAATGCAGCCGTCATGGGCGACGCGCTCAAGGCCGAGCTGGTCGCGCTTTCCGAGCGGTTCCCGTTTATTGGCGATGTGCGCGGCAAGGGTCTGTTGCTTGCCGCCGAGTTCGTTTCTGATCGTGAGACGATGAAGCCCTTGCCGAAGGAATTGAACGCACATCAGCGGGTCGTTGATCTCGCCTATGAGCGTGGACTGATCATCTATTCGCGGCGGACACGCGGCGGCGTCGAAGGCGATCATTTTCTGGTCTGCCCGCCGATGATCATCACCAGAGAGCAGATCGGCGAGATCGTCGCTATTCTCGGCGATGTGCTCGAGCAACTTGCCGCCGAACTCAATCTTCCCGACAACCGTTGAGATCGACATTATGACGAAAACCAAGACGTCGCGCAGGAAGGTCATCATCACCTGTGCGGTGACGGGCTCGGTGCACACGCCGACCATGTCGCCCCATTTGCCGATCACGCCGGACCAGATCGCTTCGGAAGCAATCGCTGCGGCGGGGGCCGGCGCCTCGGTCCTGCACCTGCATGCGCGAAATCCCGTGGACGGCCGCCTTCGGCCGACCCTTCGCTGTTCATGCAGTTTCTGCCGCGGATCAAGCAGTCGACCGACGCCATCGTCAACATATCGACCGGCGGCTCGTCGCTGATGGCGCTGGAGGACCGCTTGGCGGCGTCCTTGCGGGCCGAGCCGGAAATGTGCTCGCTGAACATGGGGTCCATGAACTTCGCCCTGTTTCCGGCGCTCGACAAGCCAGTGGCGTGGAAACACGATTGGGAGCCGGAGCTGCTGGAGGCGACGCGCAGCTCGATCTTCAAGAACACATTTGCCGACATGGAGTTCATCCTCACCCGGCTCGGTCAGGGATGCGGCACACGGTTCGAATTCGAATGCTACGATGTCGGCCATCTCTATTCGCTGGCGCATTTCCGCGACCGCGGTCTGGTCTCCGGTCATCTGTTCATTCAGTTCGTCTTTGGCATTCTCGGCGGCATCGGCGCCGATCCGGAGAACCTGACGCATATGAAGCGCATCGCCGACAAGCTTTTCGGTGACGACTATTCGTTCTCGGTGCTGGCCGCCGGCCGGCACCAGATGCCGATGATCACTATGGCGGCTGCGATGGGCGGCAATGTGCGGGTGGGGCTGGAGGACAGCCTTTACAATGGCCGCGGGCAACTTGCGACCAGCAATGCCGAACAGGTTCTGCGCATCCGCGCCGTTCTCGACGCCTTGTCGCTGGAGGTTGCCACCCCTAAGGAAGCACGTGATCTTCTTGGCCTCAAAGGCGGAGATCAGGTGGCATTCTGACGCCGCGGCAACAGGCGCGTCATCGATGCCAATAGGCTCATCGGCAGAAAAGGGGACGGAAGTGACGACGACGCACGGGAAGACCGCAGATATCCGCATTCGCCCCGGTGAGGTTGAGGACGCCGAGGCGATGCACGGCGCGATCCAGGCGATGGGCCGCGGGCTCGATATGGTCGGCAAGGTCACCTGCACGGTCGAGGACTTCAGCCGCTTCGGTTTCGGTCCCGCTGCTGCCTTCGGTAGTCTGATTGCCGAGGTGGATAGAGAATTTGCCGGCCTTTGCCTGTTCTTTCCGATCTTCTCGACCTGGCGCGGCCGGCCCGGCGTCTTCGTGCAGGATCTGTATGTCGGCGATCGCTTCCGCGGCCTCGGTATCGGCGAGCGCCTGTTGCGCGAAGTGGCCTCGTGGTCGAGGGTGCGGGGCGGGGACTACCTGCGGCTGGAAGTCGATGTGGAGAACGAGCCGGCGCAGCGCCTTTACCAGCGGCTCGGCATTACCTGGCAGACGAAAGACCGCGCTCATGCCGCCTATGGCGAGGCCTTTGTGGCACTCACCGAGGGACTGAAAGCTTGACGATGCAGGAACGGGAGAGAGCATGAAAGCCTTCTACGCACAGGAACAGAAGCGACACGACCCGAAGGCTTTCCTTTCGAGCGGGGCGCCGCAGCCGAACCCGGAGCAGCCCGAACGGGTTGAAAGGCTCCTGATCGGCGCCCGTGATGCCGGATGCTCCGTCGTTCGGCCGCGCGACCACGGGCTCGGCCCGATTGCCGCCGTGCACACGCCCGAATATCTCGACTTTCTCGAGCATATCTACGCGCGCTGGCAGCGCATCGCCGAAGCCTCGGACGAGGTGATACCGAACATTCACCCGCTGGCCCGCGATGGCCGATACCCGGCTTCCGCAGTAGGGCAGGCCGGATATCACATGGCAGACACCGCATGCCCGATCTCCGGCGAAACCTGGGAGAGCGTGCGCTGGAGCGCCTGGAGCGCGGTCGATGCGGCAGATGCGGTGCTGGCTGGGGATCGCGCCGCCTATGCGCTCTGCCGCCCACCCGGTCATCATGCCTTTGCAGACGTTGCTGGCGGCTTCTGCTTCCTCAACAACTCCGCCGTTGCGGCGCAGCGTTTTCTGTCGAACGCGTCGCGCGTGGTGATCCTCGATATCGATCTGCATCACGGCAACGGCACGCAGGGCATCTTCTATCAGCGCTCCGATGTGCTGACGGTCTCGATCCACGCGGATCCCGTGCGCTTCTACCCCTTCTTCTGGGGACATGCGGACGAACGCGGCGAGGGGCCGGGCCTTGGCTACAACCTCAATCTGCCGCTCGAGCGCAAGTCCGGCGACGCCGATTTCCTCGCAGCCCTCGACGTCGCCTTCCGCCGGATCCGCGCCTACGCGCCGGACGCGCTTGTGGTGGCACTCGGGCTCGATGCGTTCGAGGGCGATCCCTTCGGTGGCCTGTCGGTCTCGACATCAGGCTTCGCAAGGATGGGCGCGGCGATCGCCGGTTTGGGCTTGCCGACGGCCATCGTTCACGAGGGCGGGTATCTCTGCGATGCGCTGTCCGACAATCTGACGTCTTTCCTCACGGGCTTCGGCGCGACGGCCAAGCTCTGAGGCTGCCGTGACGTCAACGAACGGACGTTGTAATCTATTGTGTTAGCAAAGACGCAGAAACTATTGTTTTTGTTGTCGCTTTCTGAAGAGGCAATGGCGTTTTGAACGTGTCGCCCACTTCGGGCAACAGGCGGCTCGCCTCATCGAGGAAGCCGCGGATCAGCGGCAGATGACGGCGCTCCGCCAGGCAGATCGCGTACTCGTCGATGATCTCTCTCGCGTCGTCGATCGGCACGAACGAGAGCCTGATGTCATGGCCGAATTCGAGATCGGCAACGACGCCGCAGCCGACGCCATTGGCAATTGCTTCGCGCACGCCTTCGCGGGAAGAGATCTCGACGATCTGGTGGATCGAGATGGAGTGGTCGGCGAGATTCTTCTCGAAGATCTCGCGGGTGCGCGAGCCGCGCTCGCGCATGACGAAGGAGAGACCTTCGAGTTCCTTCATGGTGACGCCGTCGCGCGATGCCAGCGGATGGGATGCCGGCACGCAGAGGCCGAGGCGCATGCTCAGAAAACGGACGCCATGGAGGCGCGGGTCGTCGGGGATCTGCGCGGTGATCGCGACATCGGCGCGATAGTCGATGATCTGGTCGATCACACGGGCGGAATTATCGACGGCTAGGGAGAATGTCAGTTTTGGTCGATCGATCTTCAACCGCGAAAGGATCGGTAGCGCCAGGATGGGGCCGTCGGCGGCAACACGCAGATGACCGCCAGTCGTGCCGGCCTCGCCGCGCAGGAAGGCGTTGGCTTCCTTCTCTGCTTGAAACAGGCGCGAGGTGATTTCGAACAGGCGCTCGCCATGGGCGCTGAGGCTGACGCCGCGCGCCTTTCGATCTAGCAGGTTCTGCCCGCATAAAGCCTCCAGGTCCCGCACATGCTGGGACAATGTGGACTGGCTGATCGCCATGTCGCGGGCAGCCTGGGAGAAGCCGCCGGACTGGGCGACGATGTGAAACGCTTTCAATTGAGTGATCGACATTGCTTCCGGTTCTGTTGCCCGCGGGCATGGCCTGTTGGATCCGCGCGCGCATCATTGTCGGAAAAGCTGACAGGCACATGACACCGGCGGTTACCACACCGATCGGCCCCCCCCGAGGTGGGGTGAAACCGATGGCAGCCATCGGAAAACGCTATGACCGTTTTACGTTTTGTTAAGCAACTGTCATCTGCGCGGTAAGCGTGGCGGCTAACGGTGACGCACGGCCAAGAGCCGATCCCGTTCACCTTTAGAGAGAAAGCCGACATGACTTCCTCCCCCAATTCGCTTGCGACTCCGATCCAATCTTCGTCCGATTGGCTCCTGAATATCCCGCGTGTGCAGGCCCAGCAGGGCATTCTCGTGTCGCCCGGCGGCACGGGCAATGTTTCGTCCTACAGCCTGGTCTACGACGCCTACTTCCCGTCGGCTGGCTCCAGCGGCTGGATCCCATTCCTGCAGACGGATGTCACCAACACGTCTGATGGCGATATCTTCGGCAAGGTTGGCGGCGAGAGCTTCGGCCTCGGCATCAACAGCGACTATCGCGGCACCGCCAAGCTCGATGCCTGGAACCGAATTGGCCTGACGATCGACAAAGACGCCAGCGGCGGCGTCTCGATGAAGAAATACATCAACGGCGAGTTCGTCGCCGAACAGAAGATGACCGGCACGCTTGCCGCCCGCTTCACCATCGACAAGGCCAAGGGTTTCCTGATCTTTGCCGACGAAGACGGCGAAACGTCTTCCGGCTATCTCAGCAACTTCCTCTTCATCGAAAAGGTGCTCACGGGTACGGAACTGTCGGCGCTCGGCAATGCCAAGCCGGAGGGCATCGTTCCTGATGCGCTGAAGACTGATGCGCTGTCGTCCAACGGCACCGAGTTCCGTTTCGGCGAAGGCTCGACTACGCCGGCATTCGGCCAGGGTTCCTTGAGCGGCCAAGGCACCACCGTGTCGACAACGACGCCGGCAACGGCGGGCATTCCGGCCGTCGGCCAGGACACGACGCCGAACCCGGGCTCCGTCGTCAAGACCACCGCCATCAAGGACATGATGGTCACGCCGGATGCGGCCGATGTGACGATCGACCTGTCGCAGCATTTCTCCGGTGAAAACCTGACCTTCACCGTCCAGAACAGCAAGGGCGAGGTGCTGAATGCCGTCCTCACCAATGGCAACAAGCTGGTGCTGGACTTCGCAGCGCTCGGTCACTCCGACGTCCGCGTGACGGCAACCGACGCCGCCGGCCATGCGGTCAGCGATGATTTCCGCGTCCGCGTCGCCGGTGCGAATGCCTATACGATCGCCGTCTTCCCGGATACGCAGGACTACACGTCCAACGATGGCATCAAGCACTTCTTCGGCGACATGACGCAGTGGCTGCTGGACAATCGCCAGAGCCACAACATCGTCTTCATGACCCATGTCGGCGACATCACCCAGAACAACCTGTCCGGCCAGTGGGACATCGCCGAAGCTGCCCTTCGCAAGCTCGACGGCAAGATCCCCTACGCCCTGCTTCCGGGCAACCATGACCAGGCCAATGGCGGCAGTGCTGCCGACCACTCGTCGATCTATCTCGACCAGCGTTTCTCGCCGGACAAGCAGGCAGAAACCAGCCCGGGCACCTTTGGCGGCGCCTACGATCAGGAGCTGATGAGCGCCCGCAACACCTACAGCACGTTCACGGCCCCCGATGGCACCAAGTGGCTGTCGATCTCGCTCGAGTTCGGTCCGCGCGACGACGTGATCCGTTGGGCAGGCGACGTCATCGAGGCCCATCCCGATTATCGCGTCATGCTCGCCACCCACTCGCTGACGAGCTATGCCGGCCGCCAGGACAATCTGGCCCTGCCGCTCTACGACGAAGGTGCAGGCTACGACTACGGCATGCGCACCGACCAGCGCGGCGCCAACGACGGCGAATATGTTTCGCGCGAACTGCTCGCCCGCTATCCGAACATCGTCATGACCTTCTCCGGTCACATCTTCGGCGATGGCGCTGAAACCGACATCACCTACAATCAGTACGGCGAGCCGGTCTTCCAGTTCCTGGTCAACTACCAGAATGGTGTGTCGCGCGAGATCACCGGCAACGGCAACGAAGCGAAAGGCAACAATGGTGGCAACGGCGCCATCCGCCTGATCACCATCGATCCCGACAACAACCGCATTTCCACCGAGACCTACTTCACCGGGTTCGACGACTACCTAGACGGCTTCCGCACCAAGCCGGAACTCGATCGCGACGGCCTGACCGGCTACTATCGTGGCCACCAGGAAGTGTTCGAGAACATTGACGTCAGCGGCGGCAATGCACGCGCCATGGCTGAAGCCGGTGACGACATCATCGCTGACGCTTCTGCGGGTGCCTCGTCCGCCAATGTCGCGCTTTCCGGTGCCAAGTCGCTGCTGCCGGCAAGCGTCAAGAGCTGGGTCTGGACCAACGAGAACGGCGACGTGGTGGCTGAAGGCAAGAACGCTAAGGCCGAGCTCGAGCTTGGCAAGCACAAGCTGACGCTGACCACCACCGATTTCAACGGCATCAAGACCAGCGACACCGTTGACGTAATTGTCCGTGGCGATCGCACTCTGTTGGTCGAAACCTTCAACGACGGCAATGCCAACGGCTGGGCAACCGATATCGGTGCGGCCAACGGCAATACCGGAAACTTCCTGTTGAAGGGAACGGTCTTCTCGCGTCCGACCGGAGCAGCCGGCCTTGCAGCACCTGAGGCCGCGCTCTTCGACCAAAGCGATGCCGCCCGCAACAAGCTGGTCTTCGTCGGTGAGGGCTCGTCTACCTGGACGGACTACGTCTTCGAAGCGTCGTTGACCCAGCTCGACAACGACGCGATCGGCGTTCTCTTCTACTACAAGGACGCCAACAACCACTACCGCTTCACGCTCGATGGCGAGACCAACCGTCGCCAACTGGTCAAGGTGGCCAACGGCGTCGAGACCATATTGGCATCGGTGAACGAAGGTTCGCCCTACAATATGGAAATCCCGTTGACCGTGGCTGTCACCGGCGGCGCGATCAACATCTTCCTCGGCGACAAGAATGTCTTTGCCGGACCGGTCACTGACGCCAATGCGCCGCTTAGTGGCGGCACCGTCGGCCTCTACTCCAGTGGCCAGCGCGCGTCGGTCTTCGATGACATCGTTGTCACCAGGGCAGATACGACGGCAAAAGCCGGCATCGACCAGCGAACCTACGACATCGACGGCGACGGCAAGGCTTCCGTCAAGCTTGACGCCTCCGGCTCGTTCGGTCCGAAGCAGTTGCTCGACTACGTCTGGACGGACCTCGCCGGCAACGTCATTGCCAATGGCAAGACCGCCAACGTCAATCTCGACACCGGCGTCAACAAACTGCTGCTCAAGGTGACGGCTGTGGACGGTTCGGTCTCGACCGATCGTGTCGATATCACCGTTGTCGACCGCACCAAGATCCTTGTTGCCGAAGACTTCTCGTCGCCGCAGTCCCTGTCGCGCTTCAACATCGTCGATGAGGGCGAGCTTGGCGGCATCGGACCTGATGGAAAGGCCTCCGAATGGCTGCTTGCCGACGGAAAGCTGGCACAGACGACGGGGCTTGCGAGCCGCGAACTGACTTGGAGCGGGGCAACTGCCGCGGATCTGTGGAAGCGTGGCTGGAGCCCGCTTGGCGACGGCGTCAACGTCCTTCGTCTCGGCACTTATGCTTTGTTCAAGGATCCGGCAGCACTTGCCTGGACCGACTATGCGGTCGAGGCGACGATCCAGACGCCTGACAAGGACGGCCTCGGCTTCCTGTTCCGCTACAAGGACAACAAGAACTACTACAAGCTCGAGCTCGATGCCGATGGCATCCTCGACCGCAGCCCTGGCAATGGTGCTGGCAGCATCTTCAACTTGGTGCGCATGAAGAACGGGGTCGAGGAGATTCTTGCCCAGGTTCCGGGCAAATATGAGCCGGGCCAGGCGATGAAGCTGCGCGTCGAAGTCGTCGGCGACAAGATCACCGCCTTCCTCAATGACGAGGCACTCTTTGCCTATCCGGTCGGCGACCGTGGTCTCGATGCTGGTACCTTCGGCCTCTATTCCTGGGGCAATGCCGGATTGTCCTTCGACGATCTGACGGTTGTCGATCTGAAATCGGGCCTTGAAGGCGGCCAGGTGATCAACGGCACCAATACCCGTGACATGCTGGTCGGCGGTGAAGCCGGCGAGACGATTTACGGTCTTGGTGGCAACGACACCCTCATTGGCAACGGCGGCGACGATCGCGTCGATGGCGGCGACGGCGACGATACGCTGATGGGTGGTGCCGGACGTGACGGGCTTGTCGGCGGCAAGGGCAACGATGTGCTGATGGGCGGCGAGGGTGCCGACATTATTGCCGGCGGTCTCGGCGACGACCTGATCGAAGGTGGTGCCGGCAACGACGTGCTGATCGGCGGTGACGGTTCTGATACTTACGTCTACGGACGTGGCGAAGGCTCCGACGAAATCGTCGAAACGGCCGCTGCATCTGCTGATAGCGACGTTCTCGTCCTGCACGACATCGCCCGCGGCGAAGCCGTCCTGCATAAATACGGTGAAGCCGTCGAGGTCGAATTCACCAATGGCGAAAAACTGACCCTCAACGGCCAACTGGCAGGCGGCGGTGTCGAACTCGTTACCTTCGCCGATGGCACGGTCATGAACCGCGCGTCGATCGCCAACAGCCTCGTCAACCGTGGTCCGGTTGCCGCCAGCGACACGCTTGCCCCGATCGATGAGGATGCGCCATCCTTCGTCATCCCGTTTGCGAGCCTGCTCGCCAACGACAGCGATGCCGATCTCGATCAGTTGAAGGTGACTGGCGTCACTTCGGTCGTCGGTGGTACCGCCACCGTCGAGGAGGGTGGCATTCGCTTCACGCCTGCCGCGAACTTCAATGGCGAAGCCTCCTTCCACTATCAGATCTCCGACGGTCGCGGCGGCTCGAGCGAAGCCGGCGCCACCTTCGTCGTCAAGCCGGTCAACGACGCGCCTGTTGCATCGTCGCTGACCATTGAGACGAACGAGGATACGTCGATCAGCGGCACGATCACGGCAACCGATATCGATGGCGATACGCTGAGCTATGCCGTCAAGACGGGCGCTGGGCCCGCCAATGGCAGCGTCGCACTCGATGGCAGAACCGGCGCCTGGACCTACGATCCGAATGCCAATGTCAACGCATCGGACAGCTTCATCGTCGTTGTGTCCGACGGCAAGGGTGGCAGCAGCGAGAGCACCGTCAGTGTGACGATCAAGCCGGTCAATGATGCACCGGTGGCTGTTGCCGATACCGGCGGCGTTGCCGAGAACGAGACCGCCACCTTCGACCTCGTTGCCAACGATACCGATATCGAAGGCGACCGGCTGACGCTCGTCGGTTTTGCGGTCACGGCGGTGACCGGTCTGACACTGACGAATGCTCAGGCTGCTACAGCCTTCTCGATCGTCGATGGCAAGCTCGTCGCCGATCCGTCTTCTGCCTTTATGGCTCTGGAAGACGAGCAGAACGCCATGGTCACCGTCACCTACACCGTGCGTGACGCCCAGGGTGGGGAATCGACCGGCACCGCCTCGATCAAGATCGACGGCTACACCGAGTACAACGTCGTCGAAGGCACCGACGGCAACGACACGCTGGTTGCCACTGACCGCAAGGATATGATCGAGGCCGGCAACGGCAACGACACGGTGCTGGCGGGCGATGGCAACGACATGGTCGATGCCGGGGCAGGCAATGACCGCGTTGTCGCCGGAGACGGCAACGATGTGGTCGAGGGTGGTGCTGGCAACGACGTGCTTATGGGCGGCGCTGGCAATGACGCGCTGAGCGGCAGTGCCGGCAATGACCAGCTCAACGGTGGTACCGGCAATGACACGCTGAACGGCGGCACGGGCAATGACGTGCTGACCGGCGGTGCGGGTGCCGACACCTTCGTCTTCGCCTCCGGCGACGGTCGCGACGTGGTCCTGGACTTCCAGGCGGGTGCACAGGGCGACGACGTGGTCGTGCTTTCGAAGGACATGCTCGCCGACTACCAGGCGCTCCTGTCCTCCGGTGCCTTCACCGATGGTGACGCCGGTGCACAGATCGCGTTCGACGATGGGTCGTCCATCACCTTCAACGGTGTGAAAACGGAAAACTTCGTCATCGACGACTTCCGCTTCGCCTAACCAAAGCGAGGGGCGCACTATTCGGTGCGCCCCTTTTTCGCGCGGCGTAGGCTTCAATCACTTCAGGCATGTCATCGCCTTGTGTTGCCTGCCTGCTACCGCCGCGATCTCAACGGATCAGGGACCATGCGCGACAGTTCTTCCAACAGAAATTCCAGCCAGTTCAAGGGTGTGTTTGCGGGCTGTGCGAGTGCCTTCGTCGGCATTGGCCTGATGAGTGCCGTCGTCAACGTGCTCTACCTCACCGGATCGCTCTTCATGATGGAGGTCTACGACCGGGTGCTTCCGAGCAGAAGCCTGCCGACGCTTGTTGCGCTTCTCGCCATCGTTGTCGTGCTATACGCGTTTCAGGGCCTGTTCGACGCGCTGCGTGGCCGATTATTGGTGCGCATAGCCGATCGGCTCGACCAGGCGCTTTCACCAAGGATCTACGATGCGATCGTCGGTCTGCAGTTGCAGGTGCCGATCAGCAGTCGCTACGCCCAGCCGTTGCGCGATCTCGATACCATCAGGGCCTTTCTCTCGGGCAGCGGGCCGACCGCGCTCTTCGATCTCCCCTGGCTTCCGTTCTATATCGCCATCTGCTTTGCCTTCCATTTCTGGCTGGGTGTCACGGCACTCGCAGGCGCTGTCATTCTGGCGGCGATTACCCTGTTGACGGAACTCGTTTCGCAGCGGCCGGTCGAGGAGGCTGCGCGCCATTCTTCCAAGCGCAATCGCATGGCCGAGAGCGGCCGCCGCAATGCCGATGTGATCACGGTGATGGGCATGGGCCCGCATCTGAGGCGCCGCTGGCAGGATGAGAACCGCGCGTTTACGCGTGAGCAGCGCCGCGCAAGCGATGTTTCCTCGGGGTTCGGCGTGTTGAGCAAGGTGCTGCGCATGATGCTGCAGTCCGGCATCCTTGCGGTCGGCGCCTGGCTCGTGATTAACGAGCAGGCAACGCCCGGCATTATCATCGCTGGCTCGATCCTGTCCGCCCGGGCACTGGCGCCGGTCGATCTGGCGATCGCCAACTGGAAGGGCTTCATCGGTGCCCGCCAAAGCCGCCGACGCCTGCAAAAGACGCTGGCGCTTTTGCCCGATGCGCCTGATCGCATGGATTTGCCGGCACCGAGCCGTGCACTGTCTGTCGAACGCGTCAGCGCTCTTCCGCCGGAAACGACAGACGTCGTCTTGCAGGATGTCACCTTCACACTGGAGGCTGGCGCGGGGCTCGGCGTCATCGGTGCGAGCGGCTCAGGCAAGAGCTCGCTTGCACGTCTGCTCGTGGGCATCTGGCACCCGGCGCGCGGCGCGATCCGGCTCGATGGCGCCACGCCGGACCAATGGCCGGCCGCAGCGCTTGCCCGCCATATCGGCTACATGCCGCAATCGATCGAGTTGCTCGACGGCACCATCGCCGAGAACATTGCCTCCTTCGACCCCGACGCTGGGTCCGACGACATCATCGCCGCTGCCCGCGCAGCAAGGGTTCACGATCTGATCGTCAGCCTGCCGGAAGGCTATTCCACCGAAGTCGGGGAAAATGGCCGGCCGCTTTCCGCCGGCCAGAAGCAACGCATCGCGCTTGCAAGGGCCCTTTACCGGGATCCCTTCGTCGTCATCCTCGACGAGCCGAATTCAAACCTCGATTCCGAAGGAGAGGAAGCTCTGACGTCGGCGATCCTCGGGATCCGTGAACGCGGCGGCATCGTCATCGTCATTGCCCACCGCCCCAGCGCGCTGCTTGCGGTCGACAAGGTGCTGATGATTGCCGCGGGCCGCCAGCAGGCTTTCGGCCCGAAGGACGAAGTTCTCTCGAAGGTTCTAAGGCAGACAACCGCCAATCCGGGTGCGCTCAAGGTGGTGCAATCAGCAGAAGCAGCAAAGGCATGAACATGGATGATTGGCAGACACTCAGACGTTCGATCCGCACCCACCTGATCGTCGGCGTGCTCGGATTTGCGACGCTGGTCGGGCTCTTCGGCGGTTGGGCGATCAGTACGGAAATCGTCGGGGCGGTGATCGCTCAAGGATCCGTGGTTGTCGAAAGCAGCCTGAAGAAGGTGCAGCACCCCGTGGGTGGCGTCGTCAGCGAACTCATGGTGCGCGACGGCGACCACGTGAAGGCGGGGGATGTCGTCATGCGCATCGACGCGACGATGACGAAGGCCAATCTGGCGATCATTCTCAAGAGCCTGGACCAGTTCGCCGCCCGCAAGGCGCGGTTGGAGAGCGAACGCGATCGTACGGAACGTGTCGTTTTCCCGGAGACATTGCTGTCGCGCGCCGAGGATCCTGATGTGGCTGCAATGATGCATGCCGAGCAACGCCTTTACGAAAGCCGCAGGGATGTGCGCGAGAGCAAGAAGCGGCAACTGGAGCGGCGTGTGCAGCAGCTGAACGACGAGATCCGCGGCATGGATGCCGAGCGCACCGCCAGTAGCCGCGAGCGGATCCTGATCAAGGAGGAGCTTGGCCGCTACACCTTCCTGCATGACAAGGGGCTGATGGAAAAGAGCCGCCTCAGCGCACTCGAGCGCCAGGCAACCGACATCGATGGCGAGATGGGCAGGCTGCTGGCAGGCGTCGCCGGCGTGCACGAGAAGATCGCCGAGACATCGCTGCAGATCATCCAGGTCGACGAGCAATGGGCCGAGGAGGTCGGAACCGACCTGCGCGAAATGGATGCCCGCATCGGCGAATATGTCGAGCGCAAGGTGGCGGCCGAAGACCAGCTGAAGCGGGTCGATATCGTCGCGCCGCAGAACGGCATCGTGCACCAGCTCGCCGTCCATACGGTCGGTGGTGTGGTCGCTCCGGGCGAGCCGATCATGATGATCGTGCCGGATATCGACAAACTCGTCGTGGAGGCCAAGGTCGCGCCGCAGGACATCGACCAGATCTATTCCGGACAGAAGGCGATCCTGCGTTTCTCCGCCTTCAGCCAGAAGACGACGCCGGAAATTGTCGGGGCCGTCGAGCGGGTGTCCGCCGATGTGTCGGTCGACCAGCGGACGGGTGCGAGCTTCTACGTCGCGCGCATCGCGATCACGCCGGCAGAGATCCAACGGCTTGGCAATGTCTCGCTGATGCCAGGCATGCCGGTGGAGACGTTCATTACCACCGGGGAACGAAGCGTTGCTTCATATTTCATCAAGCCGCTGATGGACCAGGTCAGCCGAGCCTTCCGCGAGAGCTGAGCCAACCGTCGATTCGCGGTCCGCCGGCCGTTGCTAACGAAAGCAGTCCGTTCCATCCGGTCATCCGACCGTGACGGGGCGGGCTGTTTTGGTGTTCGGGGCGCAATGATGCAGCAACAGCCCGGCAGATTTCTGCCTGCATGCGGCCTGCTAAGATCATGCTGCCGCCGGCTCATTGTGTCTCCCTCAACAGCAATCCACCTTGAAAAGTGGGCTGTTGCCCAGTTTATCACGTCACGATTGCAAGTAGCCGCCGCTTCAAAGTCGCTGAATTCGCACGGTTTTTCTCCGTAAAACCGGAATCGCTAATTCTTGCCAACATAATTGTCGACAAAATAGTTGACATTAGCGCCAACAACTTCAAATCTAGCGCTGTCAGCCATCCAGTGATCGAGGGATCGCGGACCGACCGGGTCGGCACGGCACGGCGACGAATGGGAAAAACAGAGGGAACCACATGAAACTGAGAAAGCA
Source organism: Ensifer sp. 1H6 (assembly GCF_001976035.1). Classification (NCBI taxonomy): domain Bacteria; kingdom Pseudomonadati; phylum Pseudomonadota; class Alphaproteobacteria; order Hyphomicrobiales; family Rhizobiaceae; genus Ensifer; species Ensifer sp. 1H6. Next base: position 56,990 of record NZ_MOAI01000016.1, read on the forward strand.
TCTCCTTGCGGGGTTGGCATTCGCCTTTCTCGCCTCGACGGCACAGGCCGAAACGCTGCGCTGGGGCAGCCCGCGGGATATCTTCTCGCTCGACCCGTATTCCTACGGCAGCACGTCGAACCTCGCCTTCCTCAATCACGTCTATGAGGGACTGACGCGCTACACGCCAGATTTCGTCGTTGAGCCGGCACTCGCCACCAAGTGGGAGTTGGTCTCCGAAAAGGTTTGGCGTTTCCACCTGCGCAAGGGTGTGAAGTTCCAGAACGGCGCGGATTTCAACGCCGACGACGTAATGGCCTCGATGGCTCGCGTCAGCCACCCGACGTCGCCGCTGCGTGGCAACATTCCGGCCTATGTCTCCACCACGAAGGTGGACGACTACACGGTCGATATCGAGGTGAATTCGCCAAGCCCGCTGTTCCTGAACGACATGACCAACATCTTCATGTTCGACAAGGACTGGCTGATCGAGAACAAGTCCGAATTGCCGACCGATGTCGGCGGCAAGGTCGAGGGTTACACCACCTATCACACCAACGGCACCGGGCCGTTCATCGTTGAGTCGCGCGTGCCTGACAGCAAGACCGTGCTCGTCAAGAATAACGGCTGGTGGGATACCCCGAAGCACAATCTCGACCGCATCGAATTCACCCCGATCACGTCGGCTGCTACTCGCGTCGCGGCCCTCCTGTCGGGCGAGATCGACCTGACCGACGGTGCGCCCGTGCAGGATCTCGACCGGCTGAAGAGCGATCCGAACATCAAGGTCGTCGAGCGCTCCGACCTGCGCACGATCCACCTGGTCTTCAACCGCAAGGACAAGCTCAACGACGGCCGCGAAAACTTCTTCAATGACATCAAGGTCCGCCAGGCGATCGATCATGCGATCGACCGTCAGCTGATCTTCAAGCGCGTCATGCGCGGCAAGTCGCATGTGGCCGGTACCATGGTTGCGCCTGAGATCCCGGGCTACAGCGCCGAACTGGATGTGCCGACCACCTATGATCCGGAACTGTCTAAGAAGCTCCTGGAAGAAGCAGGCGCCGTCGGCACCGAGTTCACGCTTGTCTGCATGAACGACGAAAGCGTCAACGAAGAAGACGTCTGCAGTGCGCTCGTGTCGATGCTGTCGCGTGTCGGGCTCAAGCCGACGCTCGACATTGGTCCGCGCGCCGTGCAGGCGCCGAAGCGCGCCGGCGGCAAGTCCGATGCCTTTATGATCGGCTGGGCCAACGAGCCGACGCTCGATGCCTACTCGATCCTGATCCAGGTGCTTTCGACCCGCGAAGGTGCTGCCGGCGTCGCCAACTATGGCGGCTGGTCCTATCCCGAACTCGACGCCATGGTGAAGAAGGCCGCAGTCGAAATGGATCGCGACAAGCGATTGGCGATCGAGACCGAAGCGCTGAAGTTTGCCAAGGATCAGGTCATCATGATCCCCTTGCATCAGCAGCCGATGGCATGGGCGATGTCGAAGGAAGTGACCGACGTCACCATCCGCGCCGACAACAAGCCGCGCCACTGGCTGACCCGTATCGGCGATTGACCCCACATTGCCCCGGCAGAGCCTGCTCTGTCGGGGTTTCTCATTGAGCGGGAAACCCAATGATTGTCTTTCTGATCAAGCGGCTGGCTAATGCCGTGATGGTCATGCTCGCCGTCGCGCTGATGGCCTTCATGATCTTTCGTTTCGCCGGCGATCCGGTCGAACTGATGGCCAACGAACAGATGTCGCAGGCCGATCGGCTCGAACTGCGCGAAAAGCTCGGTCTGAATGATCCGTTCCTGACCCAGTATGTGCGCTTCGTCGTCAACGCGGCCCAGGGCGATTTCGGCATCAGCTACCGAAACGGCCAGGACGTGATGACGCTGATCGCCGAACGCTTCCCAGCGACCATCGAACTGGCACTGGTCGCCACCGTCCTTTCGCTGCTGGTCGGCATTCCGCTCGGCGTGCTGACGGCGATCCATCGGGGCCGCTGGTATTCGGAAGGCTTGCAATTCGTCAGCATTATCGGCGTTTCCCTGCCGAGCTTTGTCGTTGGCATCCTGCTGATCCTTGTCTTTGCCGTTTCGCTCGGCGTAGTGCCGGCCTTCGGCCGCGGCGACGTCGTCCAGATCGGCTGGTGGAGCACGGGCCTCTTGACCGCATCCGGGCGTGCGTCCCTGCTTCTGCCGTCCTTTGCGCTTGCCCTCTACCAGATCACGCTCGTCATGCGGCTCGTGCGCGCCGAGATGATGGAAGTGCTGCGTTCTGATTTCGTGAAGTTTGCCCGTGCCCGCGGCGTGCCGCGGTGGCGCATCAATTTCCGCCATGCGCTTCGCAACTGTCTGATGCCTGTTGTCACCATGACGGCGATGAACGTCGGCTCGCTGATCGCCTTCGCGCTGATCACTGAAACCGTGTTCCAGTGGCCGGGAATGGGCATGCTGTTCATTCAGGCGGTGACCTTCCTCGATATCCCGGTGATGGCAGGCTACCTGTGCATCGTCTCCTTCATCTTCGTCACGCTGAACACGCTTGTCGATATCGCCTATGCGGTCATCGATCCCCGTCTTCGCGATGCCACACGCTGAGGCCGCCCCATGACTGACCAGGCTCAGGAAACAACCTCGACAGCCAAGATCGGCCGGCTCGCGCGCTGGCGTCAGAGCGATCTCTGGTGGTCCTTCACCCGCAGTCCGTCGGCAATCGCCGGCGCACTGATCCTGCTCGTGCTCATCGCCGCGGCTTTTGCCGCGCCGTTGATCGCGCCGCAGAACCCGTTCGATCCGGCGCAGCTCGATCTCTGGAACTCGGAGCTGCCGCCGATCTGGCAGGCTGACGGCCAATGGCCCTTCATTCTCGGCACTGACACCCAGGGCCGCGACATGCTTTCGGCTATTCTCTACGGCTCTCGCATTTCGATCCTGATCGGGGTCTGCTCGGTGATCCTGTCGCTGACGGTCGGCCTCAGCCTCGGTCTCATCGCCGGCTATTTCGGCGGCGTTGTCGACAACATCCTGATGCGCATCGGCGATGTTCTGCTCTCGATCCCGACGATCCTGATCGCCATTCTCGTTAGTGCCGTTGCCCGCCAGATGCTGCCGCCGGAGCTGCGCGACGTCGGATCGGCAGCTGTTCTCGTGCTGGCAATCACGCTCAGCGCCTGGGTTCAATATGCCCGAACCGTCCGCGCTCAGACGATCGTCGAGCGCGGCAAGGAATATGTCCAGGCAGCCCGCCTCCTGAAGACGCCGGCGCGGCGGATCATGCTCAACCATATCCTGCCCAACACGCTGACGCCGATCATGGTTGCAGCCACGCTGAACTTCGGCATGGCGATCCTCACGGAAGCGACGCTCTCTTTCCTCGGCATCGGCATGCCGCCGAGCCAGCCCAGCCTCGGAACGCTCATCCGACTTGGCAACCAGTTCCTGTTCTCCGGTGTCTGGTGGGTCGTCCTCTTCCCGGTGCTGCAGCTTTGCCTACTTGTCGTCTCGGTCAACCTTCTTGGTGACTGGCTGCGCGACGCACTCAATCCGAAACTGAGGTGAATGATGTCCAACCTTTTGATCCGTAACGTCCGTCCCCACGGCGGGGCGCCGAAGGATATCCTGATCCGCAACGGCAAGATCGAAGCGATCGGCCAGAACCTTCAGGCCGATGGCTTGGCGATCGAGGATGGCCGTGGCCACATCGCCATTCCCGGCCTGGTCGAAGCCCATACCCATCTCGACAAGTCGGTCTGGGGCATGCCCTGGCATGAAAACGCCAAGGTCGCAACGTTACGCGGACGCATCGATTTCGAACGCGAGAAGCGGCTTGAGATCGGCATCGATCCGCATCGCCAGTCCATGCGCCAGGCGACCCTGCTGGCGGCGAACGGCGCCAGCCATATCCGCAGCCATGTCGATATCGACACAACCCATGGCCTGCGCCTGATGGAAGGCATCATCGAAACGCGCGAGGCGCTCGACGGCATCATCGACATCGAGATTGTCGCCTTTCCGCAGTCGGGCCTGGTGACGCGCCCGGGCACGGCCGAGCTTCTCGACCAGGCTCTAAGCAATGGCGCGGAAGTCCTTGGTGGAATTGATCCTTGTGGCATCGACCGTGACCCGAAGGGACATCTCGATGTCGTCTTCGGCCTTGCGGAAAAACATGGCAAGCCGATCGACATCCATCTGCATGAAGCCGGCGAACTCGGCGCCTTCAGCATGGAGATGATGTTCGAGCGCATTCGTGCGCTCGGCATGCAGGGAAAGGTTGCGATCAGCCACGCCTTTGCGCTCGGCGCTCCGGATTACCTGCGGGTCTCCGGCCTGATCGAGCAGATCGCCGACCTCGACGTGCGCATCGTCACGACGGGCTCGCCGTCCTCGACGGTACCGTCAATCCTGCGCCTCAAGGAGGCTGGTGTGAAGGTTGCGGCCGGTTGCGATGGCATTCGCGACACCTGGGGCCCGTGGGGCCAGCCGGATATGATGGACCGCGTTCGCATCCTCGGCATGAAGAACGGCCTGCGCCGCGACGTCGACCTGGGGCATGCGCTTCATGTCTGCTCCACCGGTGGCGCTGACGTCATGGACATTGCCGGCTACGGCCTGGAAGTCGGCTGCAATGCCGATTTTACCCTGCTCGTCGGCGAAACGCTTGCCCATGCAGTCGTCGAAGTCGCACCACGTCCGCTGGTCGTCAAGCGCGGCCGTGTCGTTGCCCGTAACGGTATCGCGGAGGTAGCCATCCCATGATCGACCTCAAGGATTTGAAACTCGGCACGCGTGCCGAAGACCGCACACTGTTGACGGCGCAATGGGTTCTCGGCCACCGCGACGGCAGTCACCGTCTCATCCCAAACGGCGAAGTGGTTATCGAAGGCGGCAGCCTGCTTTATGTCGGGCCGCACTTCGAGGGCGAGGTCGCACGCAGGGTGGATTTCGGCGCGGCGATGATCAGCCCCGGCCTGATCGATCTCGATGCCCTCTCGGATCTCGACACGACGATCCTTTCCATCGACCATCAGCCAGGCTGGGCCAAGGGCCGGGTCTGGCCGCGCTCCTACGTCGAGCGCGGGCCTTATGAAATGTATACGCAGGAGGAACTGGCGTTCCAGAAACGCTTCTCCTTCGCTCAGCTTCTGCTCAACGGGATCACCACCGCGGCACCGATCGCGTCGCTGTTCTATCGGGAGTGGGGCGAAACGGTCGAGGAGTTTGCAGCCGCCTCGGATGCCGCCGGCGATCTCGGCCTGCGCGTCTATCTGAGCCCTGCCTACCGCTCCGGCGGCATGGTGCTGGAGGCGCCGGGACAGCTCGAGGCCGTCTTCGATGAGGCGAGAGGCCTGCAAGGCCTCGACGACGCCATCGGCTTCATCCGCGATCACGATGGCCGTCATGGCGGCCTGGTTCGCGGGCTTCTGGCCCCTGATCGCGTCGAGACCTGCACCGAGGCGCTGCTGAGGAGAACGGCGGATGCCGCGCGCGATCTCGATTGCTCGATCCGGCTGCACGCCGCACAGGGCACGATGGAGGTCGATACGGTCCGTCGTCTTCACGGCAAGACGGCGCCGGAGTGGATGGCGAGCCTCGGCTTCCTGAGTTCGCGGTTGATCGCCCCGCATGCCACGCAGGCAACGGCCAACGATCTCAAGCTCTATGCCGACAACGGCGTCAGCATCGTCCATTGCCCAATGGTCTCGGCACGCGGCGGCAGCACGCTCAATTCCTTCCGCTCGGTCAAGGAGCGCGGCATCAACATCGCCATGGGCACCGACACGACGCCGCCGGACATGCTGATGAACCTTCTGGTCGGCCTCATCACCTGCCGCGTCGTCGAGGGCGACACCGCAGCCGTCAGCTGCGCCAATCTCTTCGACGCCGCCACGCTGGGCGGTGCGAAAGCTCTGGGACGCAGCGATCTCGGGCGGCTCGAAGCAGGCGCCCGGGCTGACATCGCGGTCTTCGGCCTGATGGATCACCACATGGCGCCGGCGATCGACCCGATCACGACGCTGGTTGTCGGTGGCTCGGGGCGTGTCACCAAGACAGTCTTCGTCGATGGCCGTCTCTCCATGCACGAAGGCAAGGTCGCCGGCATCGACATGGATGCGGCACGCCGGCAGGCACAAAAGCAGTTTGACGGGCTGATCGCCAAATACCCCGAACGCAGCTGGGCCCATCCACCCGTCAGCGAAATCTTCCCACCCAGCTATCCCTTGGAGGACCTGCGGCATGAGTGAGCTCGTAACTTCGCCGGTTCTCGACGTGCGCGGACTTTGCGTCGAGTTTCCCGGACGGCACGGCACCGTGGCGGCATTGTCCGACGTCTCGCTCAGCATACGGCCGGGCGAGATCCTGGGTGTGGTCGGCGAATCCGGCGCCGGCAAGTCGATGACCGGCCTTGCCGTCCAGGGTCTGCTCGAACCGCCGGGACGGATATCCGGCGGTGAGGTCTGGCTTTCGGGTCGCCGCATCGACCAGCTTTCCGACAGGGAAATGCAGGGCGTGCGCGGCCGACAGATCGGCGCGATCTTCCAGGATCCGCTGACATCGCTCAACCCGCTCTTTACCGTCGGCGCGCAACTGGTCGAGACGATCCGCCTTCACCTGAAGCTGTCGAAGCAGGGTGCCAAGGAACGGGCTATACACCTCCTGAAGGAAGTAGGTATTCCCGCACCTGAGGCACGTTTCGATCACTATCCGCACCAGTTCTCGGGCGGCATGCGGCAGCGTGTGGTCATTGCGCTTGCGCTTGCGGCGGAGCCGAAGCTGATCATCGCCGACGAACCGACGACGGCGCTGGATGTTTCGATCCAGGCGCAGATCACCTCTCTCCTGCGTCGTCTCTGCGACGACCACGGCACATCCGTGATGCTGGTGACGCACGATATGGGCGTGATTGCCGAGACCGCTGATCGGGTTGCGGTAATGTATGCCGGTCGCCTGGTCGAGATTGGCCCGGTCGAAGAGGTGCTCCGTAATGCGCGCCATCCCTATACGCGCGGGCTGATGGGCTCGATCCCCGCGCTCGGGCGCCGTGTCGAGCGGTTGAACCAGATCGACGGCTCCATGCCGCGCCTGAACGCCATCCCGCGCGGCTGCGCCTTCAATCCACGTTGTCCCGAGGCGGGACCGCGTTGCCGTGAAGATCGTCCGGAGCCGACCCCGGTCGGCCTCGGCGTCAGTGCTTGCTGGCTCAATGCAGGAGGAGTTCTATGAGTGACGCCCTGACCGTCAATGATCTGACGTGCAATTTCAATGTATCGGCCCCCTGGCTGAACCGAGTCCTAGAGCGCAAGCCGCGCCAGTTCGTGCGCGCGGTGGACGACATCAGCTTTTCCGTGCCGATGGGCGGCTGCCTCAGTCTCGTGGGAGAATCCGGCTGCGGCAAGTCGACCGTCGCCCGGCTTGTCACCGGCCTCTATCGCGCCACGGAGGGTGAGGTTCGTTTTGCGCCGGGTCGCTCCGGCGAGCCCCTTTCCGCCCAGATGATCTTTCAGGATCCTTTCGCCAGCCTCAATCCGCGCTGGCGGGTGAAAAACATCATCGCCGAGCCGCTGCGCGAGCTGAAGCTGCGCAATTCGGAAGCAGAGGTGATGGAGCGCGTCGGCGAATTGCTGCGCATCGTCGGACTTGCGCCTTCTGATGGTTCGAAGTTTCCGCACGAGTTTTCCGGTGGCCAGCGCCAGCGCATTTCGATCGCGCGTGCGCTTGCCGGTGAGCCGGAGTTCCTTGTCTGCGACGAGCCGACTTCGGCACTCGACGTATCGGTGCAGGCGCAGATCCTTAATCTCATGCGCAAACTGCAGGATGAGATGGGGCTCACCTATCTCTTCATCAGCCACGACATGAGCGTCGTCCGCCATATGTCGGACCGGATTGCAGTGATGTATCTCGGCCGCATCGTCGAGGAGGCGGACACGGAAACGCTTTTCGCCAATCCGCGCCATCCCTATACGCGGCTGCTGCTGGAAACGATCCCCGATATCGCCGAACCGAAGCGCCAGCGCAGCATCACGGCCAGTGAAGTGCCGAGCCCGCTCAATCCGCCGTCGGGCTGCACTTTTCACCCGCGTTGTCCGCTGGCTGATGCCCGCTGCAAGAACGAACGTCCGGCAATGAGAAGCTTTGCTGATGGTTCACGTGCGGCGTGCCACCGCGTCGAGGAAGCTGTCGCGTCAACGGCAAAGCCGACGCAGGCAGCATAACCGGGGCGTCATCACAGAATGAAAAAGCTCCGGAGGCAGTTGCCTCCGGAGCTTTTTGTTTTCAGTCAGTTGCAGCTGTTTGTTAAGCTACCGTATCCACAAGGCGGGTGACGGCCGCAGACTTAACCCGCGGATAGTCATAGGCGCCCACCTTGGAGGTGGTATAGCCCGCGCCAACCAGTGCTTCGGCGAGCTTGATTGCAGCGGTCACGCCGTCGATCACCGGCATGCCCGTTCTAAGCTTCAGCCGGTCGCACAGTTCCGACATTCCCGCACAGCCGAGAATGATCGCCTCAGCGCCGTCCTCATGCTTGGCGCGCAGGATTTCCTGTACGAGCATTTCCTCCGTGTGGGCGAGGTCTTCCTCCAGCGCCAGCACCGGCATGTCGACAGAGCGCACCTTGCGACAGCGGTGGCCCGCACCATAGGCGTCGACCAGGTCCTCGATGATCGGCACAGAGCGCGGCAATGTCGTGATGATGGAGAAGCGCGTGGCGATGTTCATCGCCACCTGGATGGCGGCCTGGCAGATGCCGATGACCGGTCCGCGGGCGATCTCACGTGCAGCGCCAAGGCCGGGGTCGTCGAAGCAGGCAATGACATAGGCATCGACCCCGCGCGCCTCTCCGGCGCGGATTTCGGCAAGCATCGCCGGCACCGCCATGGCTTCGTCCGCATGGCCCTCGATGCTGGCGGGACTTGTGGTCGGGTTGACGGACTCGACCAGCGTCGGGGCGGCTGCAACCCGCTCGGCGCTGCGGTGCGCCTGTTCGGTCATCGAGGCAGTGGAGTTCGGGTTGACGAGAAGGATGCGCATGGATCAGTTCATTTTCGTTTTGAGGGCGGCAAAGGACGCGATGTCGGGTGTCCGCATCTCGAACTGACGATCGGAGGTGATGTAGTTGTTTGGCAGTTCGGCGAAGTCAAAGTCCATCAATGAGCTCTCAGGTCAGCGCGGTCGGTTGTCACACCGGTCGATGGCCGTCGTTTAAGTGGTTGCCACAGCATATCAAGTTACGGTACACAATATTGTCTACAATTTTGTAGTCAATATCAAACTGCAGTGAGTGGAATTGACTTTGAACGCTGGCCGACGAGAGTATGCGAACGGCTATGGGAGATTTCATGTACAATGCGGACGAGACCGCCGGAGCGCCGACGGCTATCATTTGTGAGAAGATCTGGCTTGCCATTGCGGAGCGGCGCCTGCGCCCAGGCACCCGCCTCAAGGAAGAGCAGCTTGCCGAGATTTTCTCCGTCAGTCGCGCCCGTATCCGCCAGGCGCTGACCGCGCTCGAACGGGATGGGCTGGTTACGATCATGCCGAACCGGGGCGCTTTCGTATCCGAGCCGTCGGTGGATGAGGCGCGCGACGTCTTCGTGACGAGAAGGGCGATCGAGCAGCGGGTGGTCGAGCGCTTGTGCGAGCGGGCGACGGTGGAAGACATCGAGCGTATGCGCTCCCATATCGACGAGGAACGGGTTGCGGGTAGGGCAGGCGATCTCTCTGCAATCGTTCGTCTTTCCGGCGGATTCCACCTGCTTTTGGCGGAGCTCTCCGGCTCTGCCTTCCTTTTCGGCATCCTGCGCGACCTGGTTTCGCGCACATCGCTGATCACCGCCATGTACCGTTCGAAACACCTGCACAATTGCGGGCCGGACGAGCATATGGCGGTCGTCGACCGCATCGCGGCGAGGGATGTGGACACGGCAATCCGTGAGATGGCCGAACATCTGCATCACGTCGAGGCGGAACTGGATCTCGACGAAGAGAAGGATCAGCCGCGCGACCTGCGCGCAGCACTGCTTTGACATTCCATTGGCAATAACCCAACCGCACCGCTCTTGTGAGGAGGCGGTGCCTGTTTTGAGAACTGAAGGACGGAAATGACTGGTCGTAATTACTATGCGCCCCATGGCGGCGCTCCGGAACAAACGCAGCTCCTGACCGACCGTGCGGTCTTCACCGAAGCCTATGCGGTGATTCCGAGGGGCGTGATGATGGACATCGTCACCAGCTATCTACCGTTCTGGGACAAAACCCGCCTGTGGATATTGTCGCGACCTTTGTCCGGTTTTGCTGAAACATTTTCGCAGTACATCATGGAAATCGCTCCTGGCGGCGGCAGCGACCGGCCGGAACTCGATGAGGGCGCTGAGGGTGCGCTGTTCGTCGTCGAGGGTGAGCTGACCGTCACGCTTGATGGCAATGAGCACCGCATGCAGCCCGGCGGCTTTGCTTTCATTCCGCCGGCCAGCAACTGGGCGGCGCATAACAGAAGCGAATCTCCCGTTCGCTTCCATTGGGTCCGCAAGGCCTATGAATACGTCGACGGCCTTCCTGCTCCCGAAGCCTTCTTCACCAACGAGGCTGACATCACACCGTCCGCCATGCCCGGCACTGAAGGCAAGTGGGCAACGACGCGTTTCGTCGACCCGACCGATCTGCGGCACGACATGCACATGACCATCGTGACCTTCGAGCCGGGCGCGATCATTCCCTTTGCCGAAACCCACGTGATGGAGCATGGCCTCTACGTGCTCGAGGGTAAGGCCGTCTACCGGCTTAACCAGGATTGGGTCGAGGTCGAAGCCGGCGACTATATGTGGCTTCGCGCATTCTGCCCGCAGGCCTGCTACGCCGGCGGCCCCGGCAAGTTCCGCTATCTGCTCTACAAGGACGTCAACCGTCACATGAAATTGCGCGCGCGCTAAGATCCGTGGCAACATTGTCCTACCGAAACAGCGCCTTCCGAGAAGGCGCTGTTTCTTTTTAATCAATGGGATGCGTTAGCGATTTAATGTGCCGCCTTGGGTCGGTGAGGGCCACGCTTTTGCCCCACGGGCCAAAGATATTCGGCGGTCAGGAGGACAAAAGCGCGATCTCGCTCCTGACTCTCGTCCTCGTTGCGGCCGGCGCAGTCAACGTTTTCCCGTAGCGGCACGCCAGCGGATCACCACGGCCCATTAGCGTAGAGAAAATACTTGTCTTTGCGCGCGCCCGGCGGAAGCGGTAGCGAACGCGTCCCCGCCAGTTCGAGCGGCAAATCGGACAGGACGATGGCATGCGGCGCAAGGACTGCCGGGAGGCATCGGCTCAGTTTGGCGCTTGTCGCAATATTGTTCGCGTTGACATATGAACCCATATCCGCATGCGCCAGGATGACCTGTCTGTCAAAGCGGGTGGCAGCGGCACCAAGCGTATCCTCGATGTCGCCAAGCAGCAAATAGTTCTCTGGCGGCGTGCAGTCGGCGAAACAGTCGATCTCGCGATCCAGAACATAGATCTCGCGCTCCGGGAGATGGATGCGCAAGTGGTCGTAGGTACGACCGTGACCCAGCCCCATCTCGAACACAATGCCCGGACGGTCGGCTATTTCTCGGAAGGCCCATTCGAGGCAGATGTGCTGAGCCTCCAGACGGAACAGCAATGTTTCGAGTCGGGAGTCTTTACGTCTCCCTTCAGCGCGCGGTTCTTTCAGTGTGGCACGTGTCGGCATACTTATCGTCCCTGCGGGTTATGGAATCGAACGCGGCTCGGATGGCTCCAATTGGCGCCGGCGCGGTGGCCTGCAACCGGTGAATGAAAGATATAGGACGAACGTCCGATGTGCCAGTGCCCAGCCTGTGAGGAAAAAATGCAGTGATCTCAAGGAACATCTAAGTTCCAGGAGGCATCTAAGGTGGACGGGCAACCAGGCTGGCGATTTTGCGACGTTTTTTTGGGGGGCTTCAACGGAGATCCCGACCCCATGAGAAAAGGCCGTGGGCGCGATCCCGACGTACAGGACGGTACGACTGAGGGGCAGCAAAGGGTTGCACTCTGCCGTCTGAAAGGTGCTTTTCCAACGACTGTTGTGTGGCGAAACCGGCCATATCCCCGTCGTGTGAGCGTCGCCATGGCGCTTAGGGTTTCGCCCCCTACCGGAATCGCTCCCGCCTTCAGCGCGAGCGCTGTCAATCGACAAGTTGTGGATTGGTGGGGCGCAGGCTCTTCGGACGGATCAGACGCAACGAACCGCCGGCGGCGTCCTTTTCGAGTTCCAGCACGCGGGTGAAGAAGCCGTTGGCGCGTTCCCTGCGCCCGATGTTGACGATTGCCGCCTTGCCCATTTCCTGGTCGAGGAACGTCATCACCTTGCGATAGGCATCGTCTTCCAGTGTATCCAACGCCTCGTCGATGATCAGCCACCGCGGTTTGTGCAGACCAAGGCGGGCGATCGCCAGAAGACGCATCTCGACCTCGCTCAGATTGAGCTTCTTGCGCATGTCCTGGTCGAGACGATCGGCGAGGCGGCCAAGGCCGACCTTGGAAAGCACGCCGCTAAGTTCGCCGTTCTTGAAGCTGTCTGGCGTCTTCGGGTAGGCAAGCACCTCTTCCAGCGTGCCCGGCGCAAAATACGGCGAGCGGGGAACGAAGGCGAGGCCATCATCGATCGGCAGCGAGATGCGGCCATGCCCCCAGGGCCAGAGACCTGCAATGGCGCGGAAGAAGGGCGCTTTTTCCACCTCCGCCGCACCGGTGACAAGCACGCGTTCACCAGGATTGATGGTGACATTGGGCTCCGAAAGCTTGATACAGCCGGCGGCCGAGACAATCTCGATATGATCGAACATCATCTGCGGTCCATCAGCCGTAACGAACTCGATGCGCTTGTCGCCTTCATGCCGGTCGTCGACGACGAGCAGGGCTGAGCGGAACGCGGCGACGCGCATCAATGTCGCGCGCCAGTCGGCAATGGCACCGATGTTGTCGACGAACCAGCGCAGCGATGCGTGCACCTGGTTGAAGGCGCCCACGGCCATCATCAGGCCGCCGAAGCTGAGATCGCCGGCAAAATAGACCGGCGAGGCGATGACGATCGGTGCGACAACAGTGATCCAGCCATAACCGGCCGTCACCCAGGTCAGCCGCGTAACGGCGAGCAGCAGGCTCTGGCTGATCTCCAGAACGGACGCGAGATCTGCCTGCAACCGGCGTTTCTCGTTCGTCTCGCCCGATGACAGCGAGACCGCCTCGATGTGTTCGTTGATGCGCATCAGCGAGAAGCGCAGCGACGCCTCGCGTGCGTAGTGTTCGCCGTTGAGCTTGACCAATGGCCGCCCGACGAGCCAGCTCAGCCATGACGCCGTGCCCGCGTAGAGAATGGCAGCCCAGACCATGTAACCGGGGATGTTGATGGCCATGCCCGAGATGTGAAAGACGAAGCCGTCCGACAGCGACCAGAGCACGCCGATGAAGCCGGCGAGCAGGATGCCGGATTGGATCAGCCCAATCGTCAGCCCGGCGGAGAGATCTGACAGATGGCGTGCATCCTCGTGTATGCGCTGGTCTGGATTGATGCCGATGGCGCCTGCATTGGCCAGCCGGAACGCGCGCGCCGGCTTCATCCATTCGTGGATGAGATCGAGTGTCAGGCCTTCGCGGAGCTTCAGCCGAACAAGCTGGCCGAGCCATGTCTGCAGAACATTGAGAACGAGCAAAGCTCCGGCGATCTGGGCGAAGACAACGAGCTGGTGCAGGAAGGCCGGGAGGTCACGTCTTTCCAGCGTGTCGTAGAACGGCTTGTACCATCGATTGAGGATGATCTGACCGAAGGCAGTGGTGACGATGACGGTCAGGATACCAAGGGCGAGCCAGATGATCCGGTTTCGGAGTGGCGAAGCCATGAAGGCTGCATGCATCATCCGTAACTGGGCGCTAAGGGGTTGTTCGTCGTTGGCCTCTACCCGACCATTGTTCTTGCCGTTTGTTGGGTTCGGCATCGATGCGAATCTCTCCGTCACGATCTCCACAGGGGAAATATAGCCTGCCGAGCCCGGTCTCCCTAGCGCCGATTGTCGTTATCCAAATCAGCAGAAGGCAATTTGGGTGGCCCCTGTTGCCCAAGCAACAGCATTCGGGCTGCAAAACTCAATTCAACAAGGAGCTGGACGACAGTGCGGCACGCGCCCCAAAAGGCATGAAACTGATTGTATCCATATAAAGAGGGTTCATAGTTCCGATCGATGAGACACGAGAGCGCATCCACGGGAGGAACGTGCATGTCCAACAATCTCGACCACATCCGTGAGCAGCAGAAGGATCTCTGGGACCGGTTTTCAACCGGCTGGCAGAAATGGGACGAACTGGTTCTGGGCTGGCTCGCTCCGTTCGGCGATGCAATGATCCACCAGGCCAAGCTTAGGGATGGTGACCATGTTCTCGATGTCGCGGCTGGCACCGGCGAACCGGGGTTAACGGCTGCCGCTTTGGTCCCGAATGGTCGAGTGACGGTAACAGACCTGTCCGAGCGCATGCTCCAGGTGGCCGCCGAGAATGCCCGACATCGCGGTCTCAGCAATTTCACGACCGAGATATGCGACGCCGGCAGTCTGCCTTTTGCCGATAAATCCTTCGACGCAGTACTATGCCGGTTCGGGTTCATGTTTTTCCCGGATGTCGGCGCGGCGGCGCGACAATTCAGTCGTGTCGCGAAACCTGGCGCGCGTGTTTGTGCTGCTGTTTGGAGCGGGCCTGAAAAAAATCCCTGGGCGACGACAATAATGGCAACGATCGCGCGGCACGTGACTTTGCCCGCGCCGATGCCCGGCGCGCCCGGCCTGTTTCGTTGCGCAGCCGCGGGCATGATGTCGGCGGCATTCGCCGACGCAGGTTTGCAAGATGTCGATGAGCGGGAGATCTCAACTATGATGGTGCACGAGTCTCCCGAACGGTATTGGACCTTCATGACCGAAATAGCGGCGCCCGTGGTCGCGGGGCTGGCTCAGGCGGACGCCGCGACGCATGAGGCGATCAAAAATGAGGTTCTTGATTTGGCGCGTCAGTCCACGCGCGGCAACAAGGTCGAGTTACGTTCTACTGCGACGATTGTCACGGGAACACGAAGATAAAGGCGGACGAGGACCAGGGCGGGGCTTTCAGACACGACCGTGCATGGAGAACACTGTCTGAGGGTCGCGATCAACAATCACCGCACCGGACGCCAGGACTTGAAGTTGCTCGTCGACGAGGTCGTCCGGCTTGGCCGGGAAATCGTCCGGGCGAGCGCAGCTGCCTGAATGGCCCGCAAACCCCAGGGTGTCACGTTCGTTGTCACCGCGTCAGCGACGGTTGACGTGGCGTGACGATGCGGTCCGAGGTGCCGTCGGCGAGAAGCCGAAGCATCTCCGAGACTGCGGCTTCCCGTTGCGGATCTCGGCCGGCGGCATAGGCGAGGGGCAGGGCGACGCGAATGTCCGGGGCGATCCCGTTTCCTTCCAGCCGAACATTGTCGTCGATGACCGCATCGGAAACGGCAATTTCAAGGAGGCTGTTGTCGGGCAATGTATAGGCGCGGCCAGCCAACAGCGCGCCAGCGGTTCGCTCGCCCACAAGCGGAATGCCATTGATCTTCAGCGCGTAGGCGAAAAGCTCGAGCCCGCTGCGCGTGCCCTCATCGACCAGCGCCACCACCGGCCCGCGCCAGCGAACATTTGCCAGCGTGTCCTTTCCGCGCCGCGGGATCAATCGGAACGACGGCGTGTCGCCGACGAACAGTTCGGCGGCGTCCGCAGCGCCACCGCCCCAACGCCCGCGGAGGTCGACGATCACCCCGTCGACATTGCTCAGGCGACCGGTCGAAAGCTCGCGCTCCACGATATCAAGCCCATCGCGCGTCGAGAGGGTCCAGAACCTCACATAGCCGATCTTTTGCCCGTCCCGTTCGCTCACTGCGACGCTGTTTTCGATCGCCTTTTCGAATGTTGGGAGCGGACGCAGCCGTTCGACCGCAACCTTGACGCCTATCGGCGCCGCATCGGCCCTGCGGCGGAGACGGATGTCAACCGATTGCCGACCTTGCCTTGAAAGGAGGCGATCTCGCGATAGGGCTTACCATCGACGGCAAGGATCTCGTCGCCCATGACGATCCCGGCCTTTGCTGCCGGAGAACCATCATAGACATCGGTCACGAACCGGGCATCGCCTAACTGCGTGACCATGCCGATGCCGGCGTAGCTCACTTCTCCATCGGGCGGAAACAACCGACGCAGGTCATCACGGATAGCGAAGCGGAAGATGTCGCTCAACTCGAAGTACGCAATCGTGTCCGATTTGAAACGGCCATTGTGGGAGGCTTGCAGGCTGGCCAGCGCCGTTTCGATAGCCGCATCCACGCGGGCCGTGGAACCCGTCGTGGACAGCGCGGGTGCCGCGCTTTCGATTTCTTTTTTTGCCGCGGCGTTGAAGCGATCGAGCGCATTTTCGTCGTGAAACTCCGAATTCACCAACGTGATGACGCGGTCGAAGACCGGATCGCCCGACCGAGGCACGTCGGTCGCAAAGGCGCTCACGGATATGAACGCCAGCAGGATCGGGGTTTGTGCGGCCCTGAGTATCGCATTGCGCATCGGCGGTTTTCCGGTTCGTTTCCGCTCATTATCGGTCTAAGCGCGGCGGAGGCGAGGCCCGGCATTGCAAAATTGCGTGATCGCCGGTGTGAGGCACTGGCTGCACCGCGCGCCATGGCGTCCAGTTTTAGAGATGGCGATGGTAGGAGGTCGTAAGGGGCCGATACTGATCACTTTGCGCGTCAGCTAAAAGCCTGGTCTAGAAACCGGCTTTCCGTAGCTCGCCGGCTAGAAATTCGGTAAAAACCTTCACTTTCGACTGCAGAAGGCGGTTGGTCGGGTAGACCGCGTAGATGCTGCGCCGGGCAAGTTTTTGCTGCGGCAAAATCCGCACGAGCTTGCCGCCGTCAAGCGGCGGGTTGGCGATGAAGGACGGCAAGGCACCGATGCCGATGCCGGATTGGATCATCTGACACAACATCAGACTATTGTCCGCGACGAAACGCGCGGGCAATTCGATGCTTGTCGTCCCATCGGGACCTTCCAGCACCCAGCTCCCCGGTTGGTCGGCAAGCCGGTAGGCGAGGCAATGATGATGCTTGAGATCGTTGACCTCGGTCGGGGTGCCATTTGCCGAGATATAGGCAGGCGCTGCACAGATGAATTGCTCGACTTCACCAAGCCGCCTGGCAATCAAAGATGAATCCGTAAGCGTCGCGCGCACGCGGATGGAAACGTCGAAGCCCTCGGAGACGACGTCGAGCACGTGGTCATCGAGCGTCATATCCACCTTCAATTGCGGGTGAAGCATCATGAAGCGGGCAAGCATCGGTGCGAGAACGGTCAGTCCGAAAGACAGGGGAGCATTGATCCGGAGCCGGCCATTGATTTCGCCGGTTTCCCCGGATGTCTTCCGCTCGAGATCGTCGAGCTCGTCGAGCAGCCTGCAACATTCGGTGAAATAGCTGCGCCCGCTTTCCGAGAGGCTCATGCGGCGCGTTGTGCGCACGATCAGCACTGTGCCGAGCCGCGCCTCGAGCTGCCGGATTTGCTTGCTGATCGACGCATTCGATTGTTGCTGCTCTTCGGCCGCCTTGCTGAAGCTCTGCAACTCGATGACGCGACGGAACGAGCGCATGGCGGCCAACAGATCCATATTTTCTCCTGAGTAAATTATGTTTTCTAATTGTCGCCGATTATTCGCGCTTGGGCTAGCAATAAGATGGACCCAGCTTCCCGATTTCAGGGAAAGCGAGAAGAAGGAGTTCATCATGTTCGATACGAAAGTTCTCAGCCGCGCCTTGGCTGCCTCCCTCATCGCCGGCCTCGTTGGCAATGCGGCTCTCGCACAAGAGGTCGGCAAGAGCCCCTGGGGGCCAAAGGATGAGATCGGGCGCCTCAATCTGATCACGCCGGAATCCCGCGCTGCGATCCTCTCGCGGATTGATGGAGGCAGGTCCTACGATCTAGCGGTGGAGTATTTCATCGGCATGCCAAGCTGGGAGGCGGCGGGCGATCCGCCATACCAGATGTGGATGACCCACACGCCGCATGGCACCGCCGTTTCCGACCCGATGAAAGTCGGCAAGGAGATGAACGAGCATGTCAGCTACACAGGCTCGGCCGTGTCGATGTATGCACACATGGGCACACATATCGATGCACTCAATCATTTTGGCTTGAACGGCAAGATCTGGAACGGTTATGCCGCCACCGAATACCTTGGCGACCAGGGCTGGACTGTCACAGGCGCCGAGAAGCTGCCGCCGATCATTGCGCGCGGGGTCATGGTCGATGTCGCTGCAGCCAAGGGCATGCAGATGCTGCCGGACAACTATCGGGTGACGCG
The DNA here is from genome assembly GCF_001976035.1 of Ensifer sp. 1H6. Taxonomy (NCBI): domain Bacteria; kingdom Pseudomonadati; phylum Pseudomonadota; class Alphaproteobacteria; order Hyphomicrobiales; family Rhizobiaceae; genus Ensifer; species Ensifer sp. 1H6. Next base: position 75,359 of record NZ_MOAI01000016.1, read on the forward strand.
CAAGGATCTGCAGCAGACGCTCGACCGCCAAGGCGTGAAACTGAAGCAGGGCGATGTCGTGCTCATCCGCACCGGGCGCATGCAGCATTACGAGAACGCATCGGCCTACATGAACAACCCTCCGGGGCTGAGCATCGATGCTGCGAAGTTCCTGGTCGAGGATGGCGGCGCCATCGTGGTGGGTGCCGACAACCTCAGCTTCGAGGCGTTTCCTGCCGAAACTGAGAACAATTACGTTCCGGTGCACACCTATCTGCTCGCCCAGCAGGGCGCGCCGATCATCGAACTCGTCAATCTCGAAGGGTTGTCGAGGGATCGCATCTATGAGTTCGCATTTGTCGGCGCGTCCTTGAAGTTCCGTGGCGCGGACGCCGCACCCATCCGCCCGGTTGCCTTGCCGCTTCGATAGGATCAGGTACCAGGCGTCCACAAATGGCCAACCGAGACGCCGTGGGAAAAGCTCGCGGCGCTCTTGCTACGTCTCGAGTCCTGTTTGATGGGCAGCGGCCTCGGTGAGGCCGTGACCCTGGTCCCCGACGACAACAGGGCTGACACTGCTACTCTTTGTGGCATGGCTGGTTTCACGGCTGAAACCGGGCGATTTCAATTACCGGCGCCTGCCGTGAGAAATCTCTACGATCTTCACGCCGATGGCGGTCTTGGATTCGTTGAAAACGATCTCACCTCGGCCGATGACCGTGCCATTGACCTTGAGGTCGACCGGGTCTCCAAAATTTGTATCGAGATCTATGTGATCATCCCGATGCAGCTTGGAAAGCTGGGCCACAGTCAGCCTGCTGCGGCCAAGGACTACCTCGATGACAAGCGGGATGCCCTGTACGGCATGTTCGCCAATCGGGGCGCTTTCTAACGGAACAGGGCCGGTTTCGATCTCCGGCACGCCATTGTAAAAAGTTTCGTTCATCATCATGCACCACCCAAAAACACTGGTTTACAAGTCCTTAACGAAAGGGTTGCGCCAGTTCGCCATGACAGGCAATGGCACCGGGGAGGGCAGGGCCCGTGCGCCTTCCGTGAGCGTTAACAATCCATTAACATCCACAAAGGCGACGTCGGAAACGTGTCCTAGAGTGTCATTGCGGACCAACTTCCTTCCCGCTTTTCGAACCCTATCGCCCGGCGACCATCAGGCAGCTTGTCACCGAGTCGGACGACATAGACATATCCGCCATAGACCATCAGCCCGCGATCGCCGTCGCTGAACACAATCTCGAACTTTGGAGGGCTCGGGGCAACCGTGCCTTTTGAAGGGTCGGTATCAGGCGCGAGTTCCACGGAAGCGTCGCTCCAAGGCAAACTGGGCGCCGGTGCGACATAATAAATCGCGGTCAAGGCAGATAGGCTGCAGATAGAAATTGCCGCAATCTGCGAGGAAATGCCGTTGGGCCTCATGACATTCGGGTGAAACGTGGCTGCGGCCAATATGCAGTCCTCCTATATTTTACTGATGCTTGCGGCGGCGGGTTGAGGAGGCGGCCGGGTCGATTTGTGGCCTGACAATAAATCTGTCTCGGACCTTTGCTTGACGATGCGACTCAGATGCCTCAGCGCTCCATGCGAAACATTTCACCCTGACCCTGACAGGACAACGCGATCGACAGCGGTTTCCACATCTTTCGATTGCCTTCGAAAGGCGTCCACACTCAGGGGGTATGAGCGATCCAAGGGTATAGCGTCGTCAAGCGCTCCAACTCATCGCATTCGCAAGCGTTGCGTGAACCGTCGATTGATCGATACGCATTCAATGTTCAATGAGGACGCCGATTGCTCTCCTTTGGGCGAGCTGTCCGTCACCAGTTGCCGGGGTCGGCGGTGTGATCGACACTGGCAAACTCGTCGGCCTTTTTCCGATCCAGCGTGAGGCCAGTGGTGATCTTTGCCTCATCTGTGACCGAATAGGACAGAGGCGGCGGCCGATTGGTCAGCTCCTGATACATAAGCAAGGCAGCCTCCTCGGCGGTATCAGCCGCGAACTCTTCGTTGATAGTGACGGTGAACTTATGCATAGCCTTCTCTGTGCTCTTTCGACGCCCCGCACCCAAACGCGATTGTAGCGTCTCTGGAGACCCCGGTATATCCATGCGCCTCAATATGCTCGCATGCACCAATGGCCGCGTTCATCGCCACCCCGCTTTCCCCGGAGGATGACGTTAAGTTATCGGCAGCATCGCTGATCACGCCCAGCGCCAGGTTCACAGCCATCGTAGCGAACTCTGGCTGCAGTCACATTGCAGATCTGCCTTGAAGAGGTGGGCGGCGCCGATCGCTTGGCGGCAAGCGGGCGCCGCCCTCGTCGCGAAGGCGTACGACGTCGCGTTGGCGGGGAAGCCACGCCCAGGAATATTAGAAAGCGAGGCAACGCCAATCTATACCTCATTGAGGCACTTCCGATACCTTGGTCGACGTAAGCTGGTCGACGCGGCGGCGCGAACTGGAACAGGCCGCATAGAATCGTGAATAGCCCGAGACCCATGAGGGCAAAATCCGCCACAGCACGCCGTCAAAAGTGCCGGCAAAGACCTTGCCGGTCGATCACATTATTTGCGCGATCGACCGGGCGGCTAACTGATTGGGTTAGGAGCGAACCTGATCACAGAACTTGAGATTGGCTGGCTTCTCCAGAATGTGGTCGTAACCAACGTTCTTCATGTCTGTGGTCGGCATTGAGCCATCGACGATATCCATTACACGTCCCGTCTCCTCCATCCAACGCGCCGGAGTTCAGCGGCGATCCACTGTCTGCCTGCTACGCTTCGGATCTGGAAAGCCTCGTAGTTGAAAAGCGGCCAGCGTTGTGGGTGCACGGCCAAGTCCGCCACGGAGTTGATTACGTGATCGGCGAGACCAGGGTGAAAGGTCGGCTGTTGGGTGAAGATACCAATACAGTACCAATCAACGATTGCCGTCAGTCCAACACCGCCAATTCGTCTATCCAGACATATCCTATCATATTGTATTATAATTCCTATTGCTGGATTCTCCTGCCAGTGATTTGGGAATCATGGCCGTTGACTGGACAAGTGGTCAGTTTTTGGTCTTACTACATGGACCGAACCTCTTATGAATGTAACGGTTCGGTCGTGATCACGGAAAATACATTTCGATCCGGTCGTCAGTAGGCTCGGCCGGTCAGCGGAAAACTGGGAGAGTTAAATGAAGCTGAGATCCATTTTTGCCGTCATGACGGGACCGATCAAGGTCGCACCAGCTGCCACACGCGCGCAGGGTGGGGCGAGACGCTACATTCTGGGCGTCCTGGCAGCAACGGCCTGCTTTATTTCGGCCGTTCCAGTCAGTGCCTTTGATCAGGCCAATGCCGACCGCATCAAGCAGTTGGTCGACACGGGCATGCAATATTACTGGTCGGGCGGCGACGTCAAAAAAGCCGAAGCCGAGGTCTTCAAGGGGATCACCCTGCACGGCAAATACGATGTCGTGGAAGCGGCTTTCAAGGAGGCGTCGACGTTAGCTCCTGAGCGACTGGATTTTCAGTACGCCGTCGCATCGACCCAGATCATTCAGAAAAAACTGGACGAGGCGCAGACGACATTCCAGGGGATCCTCGAAAAAGATCCGACGGCCTTTGACGCCCAAAGCTGGTTGGAGGCCATTGCTCGGATTCGTGGCGATGAGACCAACGTGGCGCTCGCTCATCAAGCTCTCGCAGGGCTCGATCGCGAACAAGCAGAGGTGTATCGCAAGCGTTTTATCCGCGCAGAGCAGATCATGGCAGAAAAGCCAAACTTCGATGTACCGACGCTGCCTGGCAAGGTGATGGTGGTCGCGCTCGGATATGCGTTGGCGGACGACGGCACGGCCCAGCAAACTCTGCTTGACCGCCTCGAAGTGACGTTGAAAGCTGCTGAAGCTAATCCCACAGCGCTCGTTATGGTGAGTGGCGGAGTACCGAAGAACGGCGTCACCGAGGGCGACATCATGTCTAAGTGGCTGGTCGACAAGGGCATCAGCCGTGATCGCATCATCATTGAGGACAAATCAAAAGATACGATCGGCAATGTCGTCAATGCTGCCAATCTCCTAGTGCGGCACCAGGCCGATACCGTAATTTTGGTGACAAGCTCAAGCCATATGCGCCGTGCTCGTACGGTCATGGAAGATGCCCTGACGCAACGCGATTTGCCGACCACTGTCGTGCCACTGAATGCGCTGGACGCACCGTCTCAGGAAGAGGCAGCAAAGGTGGGCGCTGACGAACGGTTGGTAATCTACCGGGATCTGATGCGTGTATCGGGTGTCTGGGCTTACCCTGGGCTTCAACAGTAGTCGCTTCCCCACAGCAACAGAATGCTAGGAACAGATTGCGCGTCCCAATCCATACTTGAGATGGAGGGGCGCGTAAGCTGGCTCGATGGGTCACTCAGAACGACCCGCAGTAAGGCGCATTGAAGTTCCATAAGATACCTTATCTGATTTTCTCGTGTAGCCGCAAAGTTGAAGTGTCCTGATCCTGCAAAGTAAGAATGTCACTCTCCCCGGGTTTTGATGACCTGGGAGATTGCGGATGGGATTGATTGCGATGAGCGAGCGTGACCTGCAGCGGATTGAGGTCTTGTCGAAAGTGATTGCCGGGCGGATGACGCTGGTGTCGGCGGCCCATGTGCTTGGCTTGAGTACCCGCCAGGTGCGTCGTCTGTTGGACCGGATCGGCGCTGGCGGTGCGGCGTCGATCCGGCACCAGGCGATCGGCCGGCCATCGAACAACCGGATCTGCGACGGCGTACGCGATTACGCCATGGCGATCGTGCGCGAGCGCTATGCGGACTTTGGTCCGACGCTGGCGGCCGAGAAGCTTGCGGAGCGTGATGGTCTGACGGTGTCGCGCGAGACCTTGCGCCAATGGATGTCGGAGGCCGGCCTGTGGCTGTCGCGCAAGCAGCGACGGACGTTCCATCAGCCGCGGCTGCGGCGCGAGGCCTACGGCGAGCTGGTTCAGATCGACGGTTCCGAGCATCGCTGGTTCGAAGATCGCGGTGATCCATGTTCATTACTGGTGTTCATCGATGATGCGACCGGCAAGCTGATGCAGTTGCGGTTTGTACGATCGGAAAGTGCGTTCAGCTACTTCGAGGCGCTGGAACTCTATCTGAAGGCGCATGGTGCTCCAGTCGCCTTCTATTCCGACAAGCATTCGGTGTTCCGGGTTGCGAAGAAGGATGCCAAGGGCGGCCAGGGCATGACCCAGTTCGGGCGTGCACTTTGCGAGTTAAACATCGAGATTCTTTGCGCAAACTCGAGCCAGGCCAAGGGCCGCGTCGAGCGGATGAACCGGACGCTACAGGACCGGTTGATTAAGGATCTGCGCCTGGAGGGCGTCTGCGGCATGGACGACGGCAACGCTTTCCTGCCTCGGTTCATGGAGCGCTATAACCGCCAGTTTGCCATTACCCCTGCCAGATCTGATGATCTGCATCGGCCGCTGAACCTTGCCCCGGATCGGCTGCGCGACGTGCTATGCAAACGTGAGCAGCGTTATGTCGGTGCCCAGTTGACGTTTTCGTTCGAGCGCCAGCGGATCATGCTGGAAGAGAACGAGGTGACGCGCGGGCTGGTCGGTCGCTATGTCGAGACCTACGCGCTTGCCGACGGCAGGCTGGATGTGCGTTGGAAGGGGCATTCCCTACCCTACCGGGTGTTCGACAAGGACCAGCGGGTGACGCATGCGGCGATCACCGAGAACAAGCGGCTCGGTGAACTCCTGACCTACATCAAGGAACGTCAGGAGCAGCAGACGAAGCCCGCCGTGAAGACGAACAGCGAGAAGAACGGCTACGTTCGACGCGCGCGCGGCCCGGGACGTCGGAAGGATTTCATGAACGATCCTGCGGTCATTGCCCGGCGGCGACAGGCGCTCTCTGACCTCGATGCGGCGGAATGACCGGCTGCTTCAACTGTCCAAGCTAAAGCCGAAGGGGAGCGTCATCACCCGCCCCGCTCCTTCCTTGCAACCCGGCCCAGCCGGTCGGATCGGGGGCTGACCGGCGGAGCCAGTGTCGCATTTCTAAATGGCTGAGCATGTCGCAGCCCTATTCAGCTTTGACATCTCGTGTAGCCGGGTACATTCTATTTTCAAGTGCGACTTGCGATAGATACCAATGGGTTGTCACGCGCAAGGAATGGCTCATGAGACGCACCTACTCCCAGATCGATATGGATGAACGCCGCAAGATTGCCCGCTGGCGATCGGCTGGCATCAGCGTTGACGTAATCGCCGAGAAACTCGGACGACATCGTTCGACGATTTTTCGCGAACTGCGACGCAACGCGTTTGAGGATGAAAAGATGCCGGACCTCAACGGCTATTACTGCGTGACCGCCAACGACATGGCGCGAGAGCGGCGTGCCAAGCTGCGCAAACTTGCCCGGTTCTCGCATCTGCGCCAATCGGTGATCGAGCGCATCATGCATGGTTGGTCGCCGCAACAAATCGCCGGCCGGCTGCAGTTGGAGCGCCATCCGATTTCTGTCAGCCATGAGACGATCTACAAGTTCGCCTACTCCGCGGATGGGCATGCGATCAAGCTCTGGCGGCATCTGCCGGAGCACCGCGCCAGACGTCGGCCGCGGCATGCCAGGCGTCGTCATGGCAGGCGGTTCAGCCCGGATGTCAACATTCTCTACCGTCCCGACACCGTTGCTGCGCGCAAGCAGTTCGGTCATTGGGAATGCGATCTCATTCAATTCCGCAAGAAGTTCGGCAAGGCGAATGTGACGTCGCTGGTCGAGCGGGTTAGCCGATTTGCCGTTTTTCTGCGCAACAACGACCGGCAATCACGGCCGGTGATGGATGGGCTGATCCAAGTGCTGCAATCCCTCCCTCACCTCGCCCGTCGCTCGATTACCTTCGATCGCGGCACGGAGTTCACGGACTGGTCTTACTTGCAGGCAAGCATGATCGCGGCTCGCGAGTCAATCGCGAGCGAGTATGCGCGATGAGCTCCGAATGCCAGCGCGGCACGGATTCGGCAACGTCATATGGCGTTCCTGTTCTTAGTCGTCGCCCAGCGCTCCATTTTGACGTGAGAGCAATCGTATGTCGGGAACAGGGTTGTCTCCGCGGTCGGCACAAGGCCGCCGCATGATGGTCTTCGCAGGCAAGGTCTTCCTATGTTCTGCGCGCAGTCTCTGGGAGCTGCCGCCAACTTCACGGAATGGCCAGACCTACGTCCACGACAGGGACGCCTCGTCGCGCCAGAAAGGTGATGCGCGGAGAGTAATCGGCTGTCAGACCTTCATTAATGCGTTGGTGCCGACTGAAGCATTGAAGGTTTCTCCCGTCTTGAGCATGGTATGCATGATAACCGCGAGTTTGCGGGCGACGGCCACAGCCGCCCGCTTAAAGCCAAGCCGCTCGCGGAGCTTAAGTCCCCAGTCTTTGAGGCGGCTTTCGTTCCTGGCACTGGTTCGCGTCAGCAGCGCTGTCGCCGCTTCGTAAAGCAGCCCGCGCAACCGGTTGTCGCCTCTGCGTGAGATATGGCCGTCATAATCGACTTCGCCCGACTGATAGCGGCGGGTGGTCAGCCCGAGCCAGGCGCCAACCGAGCGCGAAGTTCGGAAGTTTTCTGGTGCCTCGATGGCGGCGACGTAAGAGACCGCCGTAATGGCGCCGATACCTGGAACTGTCATCAACAACTTCGTAGCCGGGCTCTGCCGCGCCGCTGCAATGAGCTGACGGTCAAGAATGGCCGCACGCTTGCGAATATTGTGCCACGCATCAAGCAAGGGCAAAATGATCTGTGCCAAAGAAGTTTGCCTCTCCAGGAGCTCTCGAACATGGGTATCAAAAACCCGACCTGTGCCTTTGGGTACGATAAGGCCGAAGGTCGGGTCAGCATAGCGTCAAACGACTTGACCCGAACCGCTTTGTAAAAGCCGGCTTCTGCGAGCTGCGCCAGACCATCGGCATCATTGGCATCGGTCTTGTTGAGTGTCTCGTTCAATACCTTTTGCGCGTGCCGTGCTTCAATGCAGATCGCCGGAGCCCCTTCGGCCGTCAGGGCATGATAGAACCACGTCGACAGCGGCCCCGTTTCGAAGACGACGCGCCTGGCGTGCGGCGCGTGCTTGCGGATAAGCTCGGCCAGAAGCGTTGGGTCCGAAGGGCACTTCCCCGCCAGATCCGCTTGCCGTCCTCCCGAACCGAGATTGCTGTGTCTTTCAATGAAACATCAAGCCCAATATACTGGTCCATGGTTGCTCTCCATCTGATGTTGGGCCCGGTTTCCCATCGTGAGCCCGTTTCACCATCTTATCGGGAGCAACCACCCCCGCTAGCATCTGCTTGGGGCGGTCGCGCCGCGATTACCCCATGTTCTGCGACCCCCAATCTCCTTGGCAGAAGGGTACCGTCGAAAACACCAACAGGCGGGCAAGGAAATGGCTTTCGAGAGAGGTCGATCCATTGTCTCTCAATGATCGCGATCTCACCGAGATCTGCAATCACCTGAACGCAACGCCACGAAAATGCCTTGGCTACAAAACGCCAGCTGAAGTCTTTCGCCAGAAACTGCTCGCGCAGAACAGGCGCACGGGCTAGCGTCGCAAAGCCCGCAGGTCGCGGTTCGTCGTGAACTCACAGATGCCTTCCGATCCGGCGATATGTCGCTGGATCACTCCCGCCGCCACGAGAATGCTTTGATCGAAGTCTCTTTTCCCAACCCGTTCATGGATCGCTCCGCTGGCAGTGCCGGGGGTGACGAGGGTCATCGTGTGGTCGTAGCAGGAACCGTCGTGCGACATCCCGATAACCATCGTAGACAAGACCACCGTTGGCCTCGATGAGAATAGTCCTGTATCGACGGTAAAGAAATGGAATCCGGTACCACGGCACGCCGGGACGCTGATGATGCAGCACATGCAAATTGTTGAAGAGGAAGAGCACCCCGAAGAGAGCACTATTCTCAACGATCGCCGTACGCTCATCGTGATTATCTGCATATCGGTGCTCGGCATACGACCGCAATCTGCTGAGTGCCGCACCGAAATAGACGAAGCCAAGAAGATAGAGCCACAGCGGCATATCGCAAATCCAAAACACCCAAGCTGATACAAATGCGACGCCGATGATGTGCCGCGCCCAGATGTACGCTCGCTGGCGGTCACCCTTTAATATCTGCATCGTTTCCTGTGCCAGAAAATTCACGATCATGACGAGCGGCCCGATCGTTAGCCTTCCAAGCAGCGTTGTGTTCCAGGATGCAAGAGCCTTGCCAAGACGGCCCATCGCCTCCCAGGCATTTTGGGTAAAATAGGAGGATTCGGGGTCTTCAATTGGGTCCGTAAGATGCTCGTCTCGATGATGAACCAGATGCTCTTCCCTATAGATCGCGTAGGGCAACCAAAGGGATAATGGCGGCCACCCGATCGCGTCGTTTACAAGACGGTTCCGGGTTGGATGCCCGTGGATGACTTCGTGCTGAAGCGACCCGTGCCAAGCAATCAGCCAGCCACCTAAGCCAAATACTGCAGCCGCGGGCATTGCTTGCCAGAACCAAGTCAAGCCGAAGAAACCACCATAGATGACGAGAGCCAAGGCCACAGTCTGCCATTCAATACGGGCGATGATTGAAAGGGCAGATTGCGAAGGAAGAGTGTCAGACGACAGGTGGCTGGACATGAAGCAGGTTCCGGCAAAGGGGAAAAAGCGATAGATTTCAAGCGCCAATATAAAAGGCCGATGCCTCATGCCGCGCCGCATGGCTTTGCAGCGGAGCCGCGAAAAAAGGAAACCGGTTGCGCAAAAAAGCCGGATCGCAAAATATTTATTCTATGTAATTTATAGATTATTGGCTTTAATCCCTTCATCGAATTGACAGCCGTCCTTTCCACTTTGTGGCCGGGCGCTCATGATTGGAGGGACATTAAATGACATTCCACCCTACACGCCGACAGGTGTTGATCGGCGGCGCTTCTATTGCGACCGTCGTCGCGCTCGGTGGCGTCCATCCCGCCTTCGCCAATACCGATCGCACCAAAATCACCGTGCGCATCGACAAGGACCTTTCCAACTTAGATCCGGCCCACCGCTCCGGCCCGGTCGATCTCAACGTTATCTGGTCCGTGCAACAGGGCCTGATCTCCTTCAAGCCAGGTTCGACCGAGTGGGAGCTCGATGCGGCCGAAGAACTGGAGCAGGTGAACGACACTGAAATCCGCTTCAAGCTGCGCGGCGGCCTCACCTTTACCGACGGCTATGGCGACCTAACGGCCGAGGACGTGAAGTTCTCCTTCGAGCGCTTCATCAATCCCGATGCCGATGGCAAGCCCGTCACCTATGCCAAGGACTGGTCCGCACTCGATCGCGTCGAGGTGACGGGGCCACTCGAAGGCCGCATCATCCTGAAGAACCCGGCGCCGGCGCTTTACACGATCGCGCTAGCCGATGGTTCGGGCCGCATCATCTCGAAGAAGGCTTTCGAAGCGCACGGCAAGGACATCGCTACAAAGCTGATTGGTAGCGGTCCTTATGTACTCAAGCAGTGGACCCCGCGCGAGCAATTCGTTCTCGAAATCAACCCAAACTACAAGGGGCCGATCAAGCCGTACTTCCAGCAGATCGTCGGCAAGCCAATCGGCGAACAGAAGACTGCAGAAATCGCCTTCCAGTCCGGCGAGATCGATTTTACTGCCATCGATCCGGAAAGCGGCAAAGCGCTATCTGATCTGCCGGATGCAAGCGTGACGGAAATTCCCGCCATCGACTATGTCTGGTTCGGGCCGAACATCGAGAAGGCACCGTTTGACGATATCCGGGTTCGCCAGGCGATCCGCTACGCCGTCGATATCGAAGCTATCCTGCAGGGCGCCTATTCCGGCATCTATCCGCGTGCCAACGCGCTGCTCGCACCGAACCTGCTCGGCTACTGGAAGGATGCGCCTGTCTATGCCCGCGACCTGGAAAAAGCGCAGAGCCTGCTCGCTGAGGCGGGCCACGCCGATGGCTTCAAGACGAAGCTGACGATCGAAGCCAATGCGCGCTATGAGGCGATCGCCCAGATAATCCAGGCCAATCTTGCCGAAGTCGGTATCGAGGTCGAAATCGAGGCACTGGAGTCCGCAGCCTATTGGGCGCTCGGCGAAAACGATGCCAGCAAGGATCTCGAACTGTCGCTGATCAAATACAACGGCAAGTTCGACCCCGGCTTCCAGACGCAGTGGTTCACGTCAGCACAGGTCGGTCAATGGAACTGGCAGCGTTGGAAGAACACCGATTTCGACGCCCTGCACGAAAAGGGTGGCGTCACCGTCGATCCGGCTGAGCGCGAGAAGATCTACATTGAGGCGCAGAAGCTGCTTGATGAATCCGCAGCCTTCATCTGGATCACCCACAACCTTAACGCTTTCGCTTCCCGGAAGTGGCTGAAACCCGGCGTCCTGCCGAATGGCAACAACTGGCTCTACACGGCCTTTACGGAAGCGACGGCTTGATCCAGTGACTGCGCTTACACGGACAAAACGGGATGCGCCGCGATGAGAAGCGCATCCCTTCAGATTCATCTCACCTTCAAACTGGCGACGGCGCTTCTCGCCGTTGCCAGCTCAGTCGTGCTTCTGATGGCTCTGACGCGGCTGATCCCGGGCGATCCTGCAACCGTGGTCCTTGGTTCGCGCGCAACACCGGAAGCGGTCGCTGCGCTCAACGCCCGCATCGGGCTCGACAAGCCGCTGATCGCGCAGGTGCTCGCCTTCTTCGGTCGGCTCTTCTCCGGCGATCTCGGCGAAGATGTCTTTAATGGTCGGCCGGTTCTTGCCCTCGTTGCCGCCACTCTGCCGAACACGGCGGCGCTTGCGATCTCCGCTATGCTGTGCGCAATCGCCTTCGGTGTGCCGCTCGCCCTGCTCGCTGCCCGCTGTCCGGGTGGCAAGGTCGATCGGCTGATCGCATACCTGAGTGTCGCCTTCATCTCGACGCCAAGCTTCGTCGTGTCGATTTTCCTCCTGATGGTGTTCTCCGTGACCTTCCGCTGGTTTCCAGTTCTGGGTGTGGGCGAAAGCGGGGATCTCAGTGATCAGCTTTGGCATCTCGTGCTTCCGACCACTGCACTCGCTGCTGGCTGGATTGGCTATATCGCTCGCCTTCTACGGTCCTCGCTGCTCGAGGTGCTCGGTGAAAACCATATCCGCACGCTGCGCGCTTATGGCGTTAGCGAAACGGTTATCTTGCTCAAGTATGCGCTGAAGCCAGCAGTACTGCCGACCGTTGCAGTGCTCGGCATGGGGTTTGGCGATCTTCTTGGCGGCGCGGTCTTTGCCGAGGTGATCTTCAACCGCCCTGGCCTCGGCTCGCTGATCTACGACGCCATTCGGACGCGCAACTACCCGGTCGTTCAGGGCGGCGTCTTCGTCATCGTCACTCTATATGTGTTGACGAACCTCATCACTGACCTTGGCCAGAGCCTGATCGATCCGCGCGAGCGCGCGCGCCTCGCCGTGGGGAGACACTAGGGATGGCCGTCCTCTTTGACCTCCCCCGACGTCCAGGCGGCACTTTCGCGTTCATTGCGGTGACGCTTCTTTGTGTGGTCGCGATCGTCGCGCCGCTGATCGCACCTTATGGCCCGAACTCCATCGCGCCCGGCAACCGACTGATGGACCCCTCGCTGCAGCATCTGCTTGGAACGGATCATCTCGGTCGTGACATCCTGAGCCGCCTAATCTACGGCGCGCGGGTGGCGCTCGGCATCTCGCTCTCGGTCATCGCCATTTCCCTGATAATTGGTGTAACCCTCGGGATCGCGGCCGCCCTTTCGCCGCGCGCCGTCGATCTGTTCGTCATCGGCGTCTTCGATATTGTCACCTCGTTTCCGAGCATCATCCTAGCACTGGCGCTGGTCGCCGTATTCGGTCCGGGCCTCGGCAATGTCGTCCTGCTCGTCAGCATCGTCTTTATCCCCCATTTCGGCCGGGTCGCCCGCGCCCAAACAATCGCGATCCGCAACAGCCCGTTCATTGAGGCCGAAAGAGTACTCGGTGCTCAGTCCTGGCGGTTGATCCTTCATCACGTCACGCCAAATATCATCAGCCCAATTTTCGTGCTGGCCTGCATGGACATTCCCGTTGTCATCACCATCGAGGCGGGGCTCAGCTTTCTTGGTCTTGGCGTACGTCCGCCGCTCGCAAGCTGGGGCAATCTGCTCAACGATGGCTATACCTATCTCGACCGGTCGATCTGTCTGGCCACGTTTTCCGGCTTGGTGCTGGTTCTCGCCACTCTCGGCTTCGCGCTCCTGGGCGAAGCTCTGCGTGACTCGCTCGACCCCAAGCTGAGGAAGACCCTATGAAAGACGCCCTCGTCACAATTGAAGGCCTGAACGTATCCTACCGGGGGTCGGGGCGCACGGCTCATATTCTCGATGGTGCGGATATCATCATCGGACGGGGGCAATCGGTGGGTCTCGTCGGCGAAAGCGGCAGTGGCAAATCGACAGTGGCCTTGGCAATGCTTGGGCTGCTTGCCGACGATGCAGAGGTTTCCGCACGCCGCGCTGTGTTCGACGGCCGCGAGACCAACTTCGCCGTGAAGGAAACGGCGGCGCTACGCGGTGCCGATATCTCGATGATTTTCCAGGACCCGATGACGGCGCTCAATCCGATGTTCACCATCGGCACCCAACTCGTCGATATTCAGCGTCGGCGGTTTCCCAAGGAGAGCCGACGGAAGCTCTGGGGTCGGGCTCAAACGATGCTTGCCGATGTTGGTGTGCAAGACGCAGCAGCGCGCATGCGCCGATACCCACACGAGTTTTCCGGCGGTATGCGTCAGCGTGTGGTGATCGCCATGGCGCTTCTCGTCGAGCCGAAACTGCTAATTGCCGATGAGCCGACCACGGCGCTCGATGCGACGATCGAAGCGCAGGTCGTCGAAGTGTTGCACCGGTTGAGACAACGGACGGCCGCGTCCATGCTCATCGTCAGCCACAGCATGGGACTGATCGCCGAACTCTGCGACAGTGTCATCGTGATGTATGCAGGAACGGTGGTGGAAAGCGGGCCTGTACGCGACGTGCTGCATCGTCCGCGACACCCCTACACCCGCGCGCTGCTTGCGTGCGAGGTCAATCCCTACGCCGCCTTCCACCCGTCGCAGGACCTCGCGACGATCCCGGGCAACGTCCCCGATCCCGCCCGCCGACCTGAAGGCTGCATCTTCGCCGGCCGCTGTCCCTCCCGCCACAACCGTTGCAGCAACAAGCCGCCCCGCCGGCAGGCGGACAGCGGACAGGCCTACTCCTGCTGGTTGGAGGCTGCCTGATGACCCCTACGGCACTCATCTTGAAGGATGCTGTCGTCCGCTACGATCGGTTGACGGCAGTCGATAGCGTTTCGCTGGAGCTGCGACGCGGCGAGACCCTGGGTCTCGTCGGGGAGAGCGGCTGCGGAAAGTCGTCTGTCGCCCGCGCGATCGTGGGGCTTCAGCCGCTTGCGGCCGGTAAGCTGACGATCGAGGGCGAGACGCTGCAGGATGTGACCAGTCGGCGCCGCAGCGATCTGCAGCGCAGGATCCAGCTGCTGTTTCAAGACCCGGCCGCCTCACTTTCTCCGCGTATGACGGTGCACTCCTTGCTTGCCGAGCCGCTGAAAATCAGAAAGGTACACACGCCCGAAAGCTGGGCGCGGATATCGGCGCTGGCGGAAAGCATCGGTCTTGGCGAACAGCTTCTGTCGCGCTATCCGCATCAACTGAGCGGCGGACAGGCGCGGCGCGTGGCGCTCGTGCGGGCACTTGCGGCCGAACCGTCGATCATCGTTGCCGACGAACCAACGGCCGGTCTCGACATTTCCATCCAAGGCGAGCTTCTGAACCTTCTGCGGGCACTGAGAGATCGTCTCAACCTCAGCTACTTGCTCATCTCCCACAATCTCAATGTAGTCGGCCGCGTGACCGATCGTGTGGCGGTAATGTATCTCGGCCAAATCGTCGAAAGCGGGCCGACGGCCGCATTATTTCGCGATCCCGCGCACCCCTATACACAAGCACTGCTCTCGGCCAACCTCACGCTCGATCCCGGTCGCCGACGCGTGCGCATTGTGCTCTCGGGCGAGCTTCCTAGCCCGAGCAACCCGCCCTCCGGGTGCCGCTTCCACAAGCGTTGTCCACTGGCAAAGCCGAGATGCGTCGGCGAAGCACCCACCCTTCAGGCCGGAGCGGATGGACGTAGCGTCGCATGCCACTTCCCGCTCACCGCAGAAGCCATCGTTATGCCTCAGGCGATAGCGGGATAACCATGACGCACAGCATCCCGATCAAATTCCGCCAACCTTTCGTAGTCGGCATCACCCAGCAGGCTGATCCCGCGCAGCGAAAGCGTGTCGCAGACATCGGCGAACTCGGGATCGGCTATCGTCTCCGCCAAGGCGCGGCGCAGAACCACCAGGTCCTTGGTCGGCGTTCCGGCGGCCGTGATAAAGGGCAGGCCCGGTCCCTTGGCGGTCTCCGCAAGGATGCGAACGCCGGCGACACGATCAGGGTCGAATCGCAGAGTATTGCCGAAGGTCACGCAGTCGATCGCCGCAACATCCGCGTCCCCGCTCGATACCGCGTCGATGCTCGCCCGATGGCCTCCGGTTTCCAACACGGAAGAAAAGAACCGTCCTTTAATGGCATGGCGCGCTACGAATGCGCGGAACAGATTATAGCCCGAATTGCTGCCGGGCTCGTTGATTGCGGCTCGCATGCCTCGCAATTCTTCAATCGACTGTGCCGACGACCCGGCATTGACGATGATGAAACTGCACTTGAGCGGTCCGTCGCAGCCCGGCAATCCGTAGACGGGCGACGCCACAAGTTGCACCTTTCCGCGCAGATGCTGGACGTAGGGATATCCGCAGGTCTGGCCGAACAGCAGGTCGGGTCGAAGCCAGGCTTCGTCATAACGCACATCGTCGTTCAACGTTGCCGGGGCATCGAGCCCATTGGCACGAATGCGTGCGCCCAACGCGCCCCAGAACAGCCGCGTCGCCTCCTGAACCGGCGGCGGGCTGACGTACATGGCGAGGCTGGCAAGCGACATCTAATGAAACTCCCAAAAACACAAGTGCTACAATCTATGCAATGCATAGATTTAAACCGCAACGAAATTTGTTCGGTGAAAGGATCCCAGCGATGAGCTTACCTCCGCAGGAAGCCCACTCCGCCATCTCTTCCACAAGCGAGATCATCAGCGACGTGCTGGTCATCGGCGGCGGCCCCGCAGGGTGCTGGGCAGCGCTGGAGGCAGCTAGCACCAAGGCCAGAGTCGTGCTGGTCGACAAGGGCTATTGCGGTAGCTCCGGCGCAACGGCTTCCGCCGGCACCCAGATCTGGTATGTACCGCCGGACCCGGCCGAGCGGGAAGCGGCCATGGCGAGCCGCGAGGCCATGGGCGGCTATCTCTCCGAGCGTGCCTGGATGGTGCCCGTTCTCGAGAAGACCTTCGAAAGCGTCAACCGCCTGGCCGACTGGGGTTACCCCTTCCCCAGTGATGACAAAGGCGAACAGCAGCGCATTTCGGTCCAGGGACCGGAATATATGCGGCTGTTGCGACGCCGAGTGAAGAATGCGGGCGTCACCATTCTCGATCATCATCCAGCAACGCAGCTCCTGACAGATGGCGGGGCTGTCGTCGGGGCAAGCGGACTGCGCCGGCAGGAAGGAGGACAGTGGACGGTCCGGGCAGGCGCTGTTGTGCTTGCAGCAGGCGGCTGTGCCTTCATGAGCAAAGCGCTCGGCTGTGACGTACTGACCGGTGACGGTTACCTGATGGGGGTCGAGGCCGGTGCGGAACTCTCGGGCATGGAGTTCTCATCTGCGTATGCCATATCGCCGGCCTTTGCGTCGATCACCAAGACGGCGCTATACCGCTTCGGGCAGTTCTACCGCAAGGACCATAGTCTGATCGACGGCGCAGGCTCCGCCCGCGGACGCTCAATCATTGCCCGCACGCTCCTGTCCGAACCCGTCTACGCGCGCCTCGATCTTGCCGAAACCGACGAGGTCAAGGCGATCCTGCGCCGCGCCCAGCCGAATTTCTTCGTACCCTTCGACCGCCGTGGCATTGACCCTTTCACGGAGTTCTTCGAGGTGAAGTTGCGTCTTGAGGGTACGGTTCGCGGCACCGGTGGGCTACGGCTGACCGGGCTCGACTGCGCAACAACTGCGCCCGGCCTTTATGCCGCCGGCGACAACGCCACCCGCGAGCCTATCTGCGGCGGTTTTACCGGCGGCGGCAGCCACAATGCTGCCTGGGCGATCTCCACCGGCTCTTTTGCCGGCGCGGCGGCCGCAGCCTTCGCGCGGGGTAGAGCCAATGTGTCTCATACTCATGTTGCCCGGCCCGCAGCCTGGGCTAGCAAAAACGCGATTACCGCTGATCCGCAAACCATCATCAGGGCGGTACAGGATGAGGTCTTTCCGCTCAACATCAACTATTTCCGGACACATACCGGGCTGTCGGCAGCGCTGGAGCGGCTCGACCAGCTGTGGCAAGAGATCGCCGACGCTACGGCCGCGGACGAGAGCCAGGTGCTACCACTGCGCCAGGCACAGGCAATGACCGCCACCGCTCGCTTCATGTATCGCGCCGCCCTGGCGCGTACGGAAACGTGCGGCATGCACCGCCGCGACGATTTCCCAAATCAGGACCCAGAACAACGTTACCGGCTGGTCGTATGCGGCCTCAACACAATCACAATCCGGACGGAACCGGTAAAACCAAGCGACTACAAGGAGGCTGCAGAATAATGATCGAGGTACTGGATAGTGATACCTGCACGGACTGCAATCTCTGCGTCCAGGTCTGCCCGACCAACGTTTTCCAGGTTATGCCGTACGGCCCGCCCCGTATCCTGCGGCAGGAGGCCTGCCAGACTTGCTTCATGTGCGAGCTTTATTGTCCCGTGGACGCGCTCTACGTCGATCCGGACGCCGAGGCAGTGCATGGACTGACGGTCGATGTCGTGCGCAAAAGCAATCTCTTCGGCAGCTACAGGAGGGCCATCGGCTGGCACAAGGACACCCGTCATCAACGTCACATCGACGATCATTACAGATTGCCTCAATAGCCTACCGCTCTGGAATCAAACCTCCCGGTCGAGGGCGAACGCCTGACCAAAGCGCACCGGTGTTTGCCGCGGTCCATGGCGCGATCGAGAACCTGAAGACAATTGCCGGGCCGTAAAGCTCGATGTCACCCGCGTCGCGACACGGGCGCCCCCATATCAGCGCAAGCCGGCCCCAGCGATCGTGGCAGGGCAATACCTCGCAGCCGCGGATGGGTCGATCGCAAGCCACTCAGCTGTTGGCGGACGCAGTCTCATACACCATCGTCGCGGCGGCTAGATCCGCCAAGGCGGTTCCTACTGCCTTGTAGAGCGTGATCTCCTCGTTCGAGGTTCTTGCCGTCACATCGCGGCGGCACAATTCGTCGAGCGTCGCGCGTACCATGGCCTCCGAAAACAGGCCCGCCTTGACGGGCTGAACCAGGTCTCCGGCTTCATGTAGGGCCTCATGCGTGTCGATGTAGACCGAAGACCGCCGCACAGCATCGTCATCAGCCTCACGCATCGCGGGCGTAAAGCCACCGATGAGGTCCACATGGGTGCCGGGACGCAGCCACTCGCCCCTGATGATCGGCTGGGTTGCCAAGGTTGCTGCACTCACGACATCGGCGGCACGCACCGATGCTTCAAGATCCGAGACGACGGAGGTTCTGAGCCCCTGTTGTGCAAGGCTGTCCGCCAATCGCGCCGCGTTTCCCGCGTCGATATCCCAGATGTCCACGTGCTCGATCTGCCGGACGGCGCGATAGGCGTCCGGGATCAGGCTTGCCACCCGGCCGGCGCCGATCACCAGCAGGCGTTTGGCGTCCTTCCGGGCGAGATAGTCTGCAGCAAGCGCCGATGCTGCCACTGTTCTGCGCGCCGTGATCGTGTTTCCATCAATGAGCGCGAGCTGCGTACCGGTTCGCCCGTCGTAAAGAATGTAGGTCGAGGTCAGGCCGGCAATGCCGCGCGCGGTATTCCCGGGAAACACGGTGACGATCTTGAAGCCGAGATAGCGCGCCGGTCGCTGTGCGTCATGCCAGGCGGGCATCAACAGCAGTGTCGCATCCGGTTCCCCGTCGTTTGCGACGGTGTGATGGTGGCGAACCGGCACGACGCAGCCCTCGGCAAAGGACCGCCGCAGGGTATCGATCAAGGCGCCGAATGGGAGCAGTGCAGCGGTCGCCTGGGCGTCGAGGATGCGAATTGGCGCGTCAGTCATGGAAACAACCTTCCGAAAATAGGTCGGCCGTCATGCGGCCGAAGAGGTGAAATCTGCTGGGCCGGACGCAGCCGGCATCCGAGCCGGCACAACCAGTTTTTTGTGCTGCGGCCCGGAGTGGCCGTTAACGCCTGTTCACCCTTGCGGACGGGCTGAACATCGCCAGGCATAGAAGTTCGAACAACACCTGCGCTGCGATCTGCGCGGTATTGGTGGTCGCGTCATATTGCGGCGCAATTTCCACCACGTCGCCACCGACTAGATTGATACCCTTGAAGCCCCTGAGCATCGTCAGCACTTCCCGTGGCTGCAGCCCGCCGACTTCGGGCGTACCTGTACCCGGGGCGAAGGCGGGATCCAGGCTGTCGACATCGAAGCTGACATAGGTGGGGCCGGAGCCGACCACTTCAAAGGCCCCGGCAATCACTGCCTTGATGCCCATCTCGGCAACCTCTTCCGCGTGAATGACGGTCATTCCAGAGGCGAACGAGAATTCCCAAAGATATTCGCCGCCGCCGCGAATGCCGATCTGGATCGTGCGTCGAGGGTCGAGCACACCCGCGAGCACAGCCTCTCGGAAGGGCGCCCCATGATGAAATTTCGACCCTTCATAAGGGCCGGCCGTGTCGCAATGGGCATCGATATGGATCATGCCCACGGGTTCGTGGCCGGCAAGGCCTTTGAGGATGGCGCCGGATATGGAGTGATCTCCGCCCACCGAGAGCGGAATGGTTTTCGTGCCCGCAATCATCCGGTAGCAGGCCTCGATGTCGGCATGGCATTCAGCCAGGCCGAACCGGCTGCGCATCGGCACGTCGCCGACATCGGCAACCTTCAGCCGACCCATCGGCGCGACCCGAAGCACATGTTCGTAAGGGCCAACCCGCTCGATTCCACGAACCGCGCGGGGTCCCAGTCGCGCGCCGGCACGGTTGGTCACGCCGAGATCCATCGGCACGCCGATCAGGGCAACGTCAAGCGCCTCCAGGATGTCGGACCGCAGCCCGTTTTCGATGAATGGCGCGTCAAGAAATGTGGCCGGGCCTGCAAATGGCCATTTGCGGCTATCGCCGTCCTTGAAGACGCTGGCCGCAACTTCTCGGAAATGCGGGTCCTGCATTTCACCGCCTGCCGCATTGCCGAAGCGGCTTCGCAAGTCTTCCAGAAAATCCCGGTCAATCGTCAAAATAGGCTCCCACGTTTCAACTGTATATTCCTGAAATCGAAACCGATTTGAGGATGAAATTATGCAGCGAATTAAAAGTGTTGCAGCGACCTTGCGCGTCACTTTGGACGCGCGGCGCTGTAACGTCGCAACGACATCATTCGCGTCGGGGAGCGCCTTTTGGAACCTTGAAAATTCATGAGAGCCTATAAGGATCCCTGATAGTCAAAAGTGGCGAGAAGAGTAAAAACGCCGCGCCACACCGCGGCTGACCATTCACGAATCCTTATATCCCGGAGATAATTTTCCCACTACCGCTTCGAACGGCGTCCCCTCAGTCTCCCCGCGATCACAAGGCTGCACAGAAGCGGCCACAAATAAGGGGAACTGATCATGGATATGACACGCCGCCGGTTTATGGGATCCGCTGCTGCGCTCGGGATTGCTGGAACGATGACGGGACTGGCGAGGTCGGCGTTCGCTGCCGGCAGCGAGCTTACCGCCGTTGAATGGGGCGGAGATGTCGTCGAAGCGATGAAGCAGATTGCGGCTGCCCAGGATGCATCGACTTTCAACTGGGTTCTGCATCAGGGCGGCGCGGGCGCAATCCTTCCGAAGATTAAGGCGGTCTGGCCCAACGTCGATTACGACTATGTGGCCGGATGGGAGGGGTCCTTCAACAGCATGGTCAAGGAAGACTGGCTGGAAACCATCAATCCGGCAGACATTCCCAATCTCGCCGACATTCCCGAGAAGATCATCATTCGCGACGGCAAGGGCAACATCAAGGCTGTTCCGCGCGCAGTGGGAGGCATGTATTTCGGTGCACGAACCGACACTGCGCCCATGGTCGTCAAGACCATCGACGATCTCCTGAGCCCCGATCTGAAGGGTGCAATCTGCTGGCCCGGACCGACGCAGAGCATGATGCTGCAGATCGTGGCGCTTGCCTTGCATGCCGGCGGCAGCGAAACCAATATGGAACCCGGCTGGAAGCTGATGCAGGACCTGGCGAAATCGGGCAATATCGGGCGCGTCGCTGTAACCGATATCGATTTTACCAACTCGCTGACATCAGGCGAAACATCGGTCGGCTTCTTCGCCGAGCCGGGCTGGGCTGCCGTGGCGAAAAACTTCCCCGTGACGCGCTTCACCAAGGACAGCAATTTCAAGGCATTCCTCTACCAGAGCGGCTTCGGCGTCATGAAGAACCGGCCCAATACCCGGGCGGCGCTCGACTTCATCAACTTTGCCATCAGCCCGGAAATGAGCTCGCTCTACGCCAAGGTGGCCGGTGAAGCGCCGCTCAACAGCAAGGCGTCCACGCCCGACAACCTCAAGCATCTCGCTTTCACGCCGGAGGAGTTCTCGAGCTTCGTCTATGTGCCGGACTACAACGTCGTCCTCGAGCAGCAGGATGCCTGGTCCAAGCGCTGGGAACAGGACATCGCACCGCTGCTCTAAATCACAGTGCGACAAGATTGCCGGAGGCGCGAAGCGTTCCTTCGGCAATTCTCTTTCGGGGCCCGGAAGGGCGACAAACAGGCTGTCCGATCATGACCAACACCAGGCAGCAAACCGCTGCAGTTTCAATTCCCGATCGTCGCGATGCGGCCATCACGCTCGCGCCCGCGGTGCTGGTCCTCGCCTTCGGTTTCCTTTCGCCCTTGATCAACCTGGCGATCGAAAGCCTGAAGGAGTTCACCCCGGGACGCGTCGGTTCCGTGGAAAACGCGGCGACGACGGTTCAGAACTACCATGAGCTTGCAAACCAGGCGTTTGCCAATGTCCTGCTGACAACGTTCTGGATCGGCGGCGTGGCGGCGATCGTCGGACAGCTCGTGGCGTTTCCGCTTGCCTATTTCATCGTGCGACGCCTTTCCGCACGCATGCGCACCTTGACACTCGGCTTTCTGATCACGCTTGTGCTGTCGAGCGTCTTGATCAAGACCTATGCGATCGAGCTGACATTCGGCTCGGTCGGCATTCTGCGGCCCTTGCTGCTGACAGTCGGCCTGTCGCCGAACAGTCGTGAATACATCAATATCGTCGTCATCGCGGGGCTGGTGCACTCGATCATACCGGTCGCGACACTGACGCTGATGGGTGCGATGCAGTCCATCGACCCGCGCCTCCTCGACGCCGCCCAATCACTCGGCGCGCCGGGATGGAAGGCGCATCTGTCGATCACGCTTCCGCTCAGCCTTCCGGCCCTCATATCGAGCACGCTTATCTCGCTGACGTTTGCGATCAGCGCCTTTGTCATTCCGATGGTTCTCGGGAGGGGCCGCGTCCTCTTCATGTCGAACGTGATCTACACCCGGTTCAGCGATATCGCCAACTACCCGAGCGGGGCGGCGATTTCACTCGTCATGCTCGCCGCAGCCCTGGCGGTGATTTCGGTCATAACGTTGGCGCACGCATGGAAGAGCCCGCGATGAGCACACATTCTCGTACCGCCAGATCCGGCGACCGGGCTGCCAGCGCACTCGCCTACTGCGTCGTCGGCCTGGGACTGGCCTTTCTCGCAATCCCGCTTGCGATAACCTGCCTGATGGCGTTCGACGCAAGAACATTTCTCGGTCCCTTGCCGCCGCCGGCATTGTCGTTGCACTGGTTCGAGCGTCTCGCCTCCCAGGCGGACATTCTTTCGAGCCTTCGCACCAGCCTCGTTCTGGCCGTGCTGACGACGATCCTGTCGGTTTCGATCGGAACCGCTGCCGCCGTTGGCCTTGCACGCGGAGATTTTCCCGGAAAGGCGACCCTGACATCCGCCTTCCTCTCGCCGCTGATCGTTCCGCCCGTCGTCATAGGCTTCGGCTTGCTGCTGTTTCTGTCCAAGGCCGGCATTACCAACGGTATGGCGCGGCTTCTTCTCGGGCACGTGATCGTGACCGTGCCCTATTGCATCAGGACCAGCCTTGCCAGCCTTCTTGGCGCCGACAAACGGTTAACGGAAGCGGCCATGATTCTCGGCGCCACGGAGCGTCAGGCGTTCTGGTCCATTACCATACCGCTGATGAAGACAGGGATCATCACCGGGGCGATCTTTGCCTTCGCCATCTCGATGGACGACGTATCGATCAGCCTTTTCCTGAGTGACCCGTCGGCCACCACCCTGCCCGTTACCCTGGTCAGCAACATGCGGGCCGCTTTCGACCTGACGATCGCGGCAGCCGCTGTGATCCTGATGGCTGTAACGGTGCTGCTGATCGTTGTCCTCGACCGGCTGGTCGGGTTCGACAACGTCGTAGGCCAGGGTCTATTTCGTTCATGAGGACAATACGATGATTTCTGCCGTAGAATTTCAAGGTGTCGGCAAGCGCTTCGGCGAAACCGTCGCGCTGGACAACATTTCGTTTTCGGTGAAGCCCGGCGAGACGATTGCGCTTTTGGGACCGAGCGGTTGCGGCAAGACCACGATCCTTCGTCTCATCGCCGGCTTTGAACGGCCTGACAGCGGCACGATCACCATCGGCGGCAAGTCGATGGCCGGATTGAAGCCGTATGAACGAAATGTCGGTCTGCTGTTCCAGCACTACGCCCTCTTTCCACACATGACCGTCGAACAGAACATCGGCTTCGGACTTCGTCACCGCGGTCACGCGGCAAACGAGATCCCCGCCCGTGTCGGAGAAATGCTGGAACTCGTGCGGCTGACCGGCTTCGGACATCGCCGTCCGCATCAACTGAGCGGTGGGCAGCAGCAGCGCGTGGCCCTTGCGCGGGCACTCGCGACCCATCCGAGCCTGCTGCTTCTGGATGAACCGTTGTCCGCGCTTGATGCGAAGTTGAGGCATGAACTGCGCACGGAGCTGAAGGATGTTCTTGCCGCGGTTGGCTCCACGGCGATCGTGGTGACACATGACCAGGAAGAAGCGATGAGCCTCGGCGAGCGCATTTTCGTGATGAGCCGTGGCGAGATCATGCAGTCGGGCAAGCCGGACGATGTCTATTGGCGTCCGAAATCGCGTTTCGTCGCGGATTTTATGGGGCGAACGAACTGGATCCGGGGCTCGGTCGTCGCGACCGATGGTGCCGTCTCGAAGTTTCGCTCGGAATCCGGATGGGAGTTTCCGGTCGCCTCGTCACGCGACGGTGCAGCCATGAAGGAGGTTTGCGTCCGTCCGGAGAGTGTCGAGATATCGTCGAGCACCAGGGACGCTGCGGCGAGAGGCATGGCTGGACGCGTCGCGGACGTCGTTACGCTCGGCGCTTTCCGACATGTGTCCGTGGAGCTTTCCAGCGGCGACCGGGTCATTTCCGCTTGTGCGAACCGCCCGGACATTTCCTTCGAACGGGGGCAAGAGATCAGCATTTCCATGCCGCCGCAGGCCTGCGTCCTGTTTGCATGATTGTCTCGACATGAGCGGGCGGGCAGCGATTGTGTTGCCTGCCCCGCTGGTCGGGCCCTGTTGCGCCCGGCTTACGGATCGTTCAATGTCCGATCCAGCTGCCGATGTCGCCATTTGGCGAACCCGTCCGCGTCCCGGATGCGGAAGCCCAAGACGTCTTCGGCCCGCACTCATCAACAGCGGCGAAAGCACGGTGCTTCCATGCTCGATCTCGACTCTTATTTGCTCCGGGCGTTCCTGACCGTCGCGGAAATAGGAACCGTCAACGGCGCGGCCGCAAAACTGCATCGCACGCAGGCTGCACTCAGCATGCAGATTCGCAAACTCGAAGAACTCGTCGGTGTCACGCTTTTCTCCCGGTCGTCCAAGGGACTGGAGCTCACGTCCCATGGTCAGATCATGGTTGCCTATGCGCGTGAAATCGTCCTGCTCAGCGACGAAGTTGGCCGCAGACTGACGGGCAAGGTGATCGAGGGGCGGATCCGCCTCGGCGTCGTCGAGGATTTCGCCGCCAGCCGGCTGATCGACATCCTACGCGACTTCAGGGATCAGAACCCCAAGGTCGAGATCGACATTATCGTCGAGCCGAACCGCCGTCTGGCGGAGATGTTCGAAGACGGAAAGCTCGATGTCGCGGTCTGCGACATCGCCTGCCTTGGCCGAAAGCCAATTCTGATCTGGACCGAATACCTGATGTGGGCCGTCAGATCTGACTTCGTCGTCGACGCAAGCCAGCCGCTCCCGCTCATCATGTTCGACGACAGCTGCCCCTGGAATGTTCAGGCGATCGCGACCTTATCCCAAAGAAACATAAAATGGAAAACCGCGTGCGTTGCCTCCACGCTGGTGGCGATGGCAACGGCCGTGCGGGTCGGCATCGGGATTGGCCCGATGATTTCTGCGACGATCCCGGATGGATGTCGCGCACTCGACAAGTCGAGTGACCTGCCGACTGCTGTCCGGATCGAGATCGGCTTCTACGCGCAATCGGACGTGTCCGAGGGCGTTCGCTATCTGGTCGAATTTGTATCCCGCCATACGGCCATGGGTGACCGCCCTTAGTCTCCATTCTGAGACGACTTCGGGAGAAACGCCCCCGAAGGTTACTCCAAAGTCGCCTCATCCCCCGAATAGCGCCACAGCCATTCACGTGGCAACGGCCCTTTGTTGCGCTCGGGCTGCTGAGATTGTTCCCAGGCATGCGCCAGAATGCCGACAGAGCGGGACAACACAAACAGCCCCCGTGTGAGCGGCGCCGGGAATCCAAGTTCGCCATAAACGACTGCAGTGGCACCATCGATGTTGAGAGGAATGAGCTTGCCCTTGCGCAAAGCAACCTGGCGTTCGAGTTCGACCGCGATATTGACCAGTTTACCGGCGACGGTGCCGTTCTCAGCGTAGGTCCTCGTAATATCGAGCAGCCTCGGTGCTCGCGGATCCACGGGATGAAAGCGGTGGCCGAGTCCCGGCACATAGCCATTGCTCCCCTCAAAAAAGCGGTCAAGACGGTCCGAAACTGCCTGCGGCAAGCCCTTGGCGTCGACGCCTACGGCGATTTCCTGCAGAAAGACCAGTGCCTGTTCACCGGCGCCGCCGTGCACGTCTCCAAGCACATTGATCGCGGAGGCCATGGCATTGTTGATGCCGACGCCACAGGTCGCGGCCATGCGCGCGATCGCGATCGAGGGCGCTTGAGGGCCATGATCCACCGCGGCCGACAGCGCCACGCCGAGCAGCCCAGCCTGATCCTCTGTCGGCAATTCGCCACGTAACATCAGCCAGATCATCGCCGGGAAGCTGATGTTCCCGATCAGATCCTGGATCTCGTGGCCGCGCAGCCGGATGACGCCGGGGCGCATCTCGATAATATCGGTCCTCCACCAATCCTCGGCCCATTGGCGCCCCTGTTCCATACCTTGCTTGTTCATGCGCGTACCCTGATAGCCTGCTGCGAAACGATCTCGGCCAAGATCTCGGCCGTCTGTTCGCCGAGCCTCGGCGGCCGGCGTGATGGCACCGGCGGCTCGCCGTCGACCAGGAACCCGCCGCGAACAACAGTCAAACGGTCAGCACCGTCGCTTTCGGGGAATGTCGTCATCAGTTTCCGCCCGATGACCTGGTCTTCTGAAAGGATTTGCGGGATCGTGAGGATCCGCCCTGCCGGTATGCCGCGTCGATTGAAGCGCCGCTCCCATTCTACCGCTGGCGCTTGCGCCAATGCCTGCTCGATCAGCAGCTTCAGTTCGCCGCGGCGGCGTTTGCGCTCGTCGCGCTTTTCGAAGCGCGGATCGTTGGCGAGTTCAGGCCGGCCGATTTCGTCGCATAGCGCGACGAACTGTTCCTGCTTGTTCGCCGCGATGTTGAGCAGGCCGTCTCCCGTAATAAAGGAGCCCGAAGGGGCTGCCGTCATGTTCTCATTGCCCATCGCCGCCGGCTCCACGCCTGAGATTAGATAGTTGGAGACCGGCCAGCCGAGCGCGCTTAGGGTGCATTCGAGCATCGACACGTCGAGGAAGGCGCCTTCACCCGACCGTGACCTGCGCAATAGAGCCGACACAACCGCGAACGCACCGAATAGGCCGCCCAGCGTGTCGGCGACGGGATAGCCGACACGCAATGGCGCGGTCTCGGTCGTGCCGGTGATGCTCATGATCCCGGAAAGCCCTTGAATGATCTGATCATAGGCCGGGTTGTCGCGCATCGGGCCGTCCTGGCCGAAGCCCGAGATGGCGCAATAGACAAGATCGGGACGTATCACTTTCAAAGTGTCGTAGCCGAAGCCCAGCCGCTCCATGACCCCGGGTCGGAAGTTCTCCACCAGCGCGTCGGCCGTCGCGACAAGCTGAAGAAAGTGCTGCTTATCGGTTTCGTTCTTTAGATCCAGAGTGATGGAGCGCTTTCCGGCATTCTGCGCGAGAAACGAAGCGCCCATGCCTTGCGCGTTGAGCTGGGCAGAGGCGCCAAGCTGGCGGGCAAGATCGCCTCCCAGAGGCGTTTCAACCTTGATGACATCGGCGCCGAGGAGGGCGAGCTGATAGGCGCAATAGGGACCCGCGAGCACGTTCGTCAGGTCCAGGATGCGCAGGCCGTCGAGGAGTTTTTTCGTCATCGGTTGTTCCTTCGGTCAAGCGCGGGTGCGTGTTCGACCGTCGCCGCGCGACGATCCGAAAAATGCTTCCACAGTCTCGGTCCAATCAACGCCGTGAAAGCGAGCACGAGCAGCGACAGCGAGATTGGGTGCGTAACGAAAACCGACCAATCGCCGTTGGAGATCGTCATCGTCCGGCGAAACTGTGTCTCCGCCATCGGCCCAAGGATCATCCCGATCAGAACTGGCGCCGTCGGGAAATCGAAACGTCGCATAACGAAGCCCATCGCACCAAGCACGTAGAGAAGAACCAGATCGTAAGAGGACTGGGAAATGCCGTAGGTGCCGATGGTCGCAAAGACGAGGATGCCACCATAGAGCAGCGGCGGCGGAATCTTGAGCAAGCGAACCCACAGGCCGATCAGCGGCAGGTTCAAGAGCACCAGCAAGACGTTGGCGATCAGCAGGCTGGCGATCAATCCCCAGACGAGCGCCGGCTGCGTCTGAAGCAGCAACGGGCCGGGATTGATGCCGTAGCTCTGGAAGGCTGACAGCATGATCGCCGCCGTTGCAGAGGTGGGAAGCCCAAGCGTCAGCATCGGCACAAGGACGCCGGCCGTCGAGGCGTTGTTCGCGGCCTCCGGACCAGCAACTCCTTCGATCGCGCCCGTCGTTCCGAACTCGTCCCGGTGCGGTGACAGCTTCTTTTCGATCGCATAGGAAAGAAAGGTCGGGATTTCGGCGCCGCCGGCCGGCATGGAGCCGATCGGAAAGCCGATGAGCGTGCCGCGCAGCCACGGCTTCCAGGAGCGCGCCCATTCCGCACGCGTCATGTAGAGCGAGCCGCGCAAGGGGGTGATCTCATCCTTGCCGGCATAACGACGGCCGGCGACATAGAGGGTCTCGCCGACCGCAAACAGGCCAACTGCCGCGACGATCATGCTCGTGCCATCGAGCAGTTCGGGCACGCCGAAGGTGAAGCGCGCCTGCCCGGTCTGCATGTCGACGCCGATCATGCCGAGGAAGAAGCCGGCAAACAGGCTGGTGAGGCCACGTACCGACGATGGACCCAGCACGGCCGAGACCATGACGAACGACAGGACCATGAGCGAAAAATACTCTGCCGGTCCGAACTTCAGCGCCATGCCGACAACAACCGGAGCAAGGAAGGCGACGCCGAGCGTGCCGATCGTGCCGGCGACAAACGAGCCGATCGCCGATGTCGCCAGAGCGGCGCCGGCCCGACCAGAGCGCGCCATGCGGTTGCCTTCGAGCGCGGTCACGACCGTGGCGCTCTCGCCTGGTGTGTTGAGCAGGATCGACG
Organism: Ensifer sp. 1H6; assembly: GCF_001976035.1. Taxonomy (NCBI): domain Bacteria; kingdom Pseudomonadati; phylum Pseudomonadota; class Alphaproteobacteria; order Hyphomicrobiales; family Rhizobiaceae; genus Ensifer; species Ensifer sp. 1H6. The sequence goes on from NZ_MOAI01000016.1 coordinate 104,570, forward strand.
TGGTCGAGCCGCCGTACATAGCGCCGTAGTAGATGCCTGCAAACAGGATGAATGACGCCTCCGGAGAGACCTGGTAGGTGATTGGCAAAAGGAGCGCGATCGTCAGCGCCGGACCGAGGCCGGGCAGGACGCCGATTGCCGTCCCAAGTGTCGTGCCGGCCAGACACCAGAGCAGGTTGATCGGCGTCAGGGCAACGGCAAAACCGGTCGCGAGTTGTTTTAGGGTTTCCACGTCAACCTCCAAGAAGGCTCTCGACGACACCGCCGCCGATATTGACGCCAAGCAACTTGGCAAAGCCGAAATAAGCGGCAAGCGCGAGCAGCAGCCCGCAGGCGGCGTCCCGCAGGGGCCGGTGGCTGCCGAAGCCACGGGCGATCAGCACGAACATCATGACGGAGGCAGCGGTGAAGCCGACGCGGCCGATGAGGACCACGTTGGCAACGAGCCCGGCCGCGACATAGGCGATGGATCGCCAATCGGGCGGAGTGGACTTTTCTTCCTCGTCCTGCCAGCCGCCGCGAAGGGCGCTCCACAGGAGCGACACGGCCAATACCGTCAGGCCGGCGGCGGTCAGATAGGGAAATACCGTCGGCCCGACCTTGGCATAGAGAGGCGAGACCGCCATGAGGCTGGTCTGCCAGGCAATGACGCCGGCGACGAGCAGAACGCCGATGCTGAGGGTCAGTTCGGGTAACGCCGGTTTCGAATGCATGGGTGGGGGCATCTTTTGACCTCCGGCGGGCGGCCCATCTACGGGCAGCCCACTAGGTTGCGTTCTCGGGAAGGGATCAGGAAGCGAGACCGAGGTCCTTGAGGATCGCGGTAATCTTCGCGGTGTCTTCGACAAGGAATTGCGAATAGGCCTCGCCAGTCAGAAGGATCGGCGTCCAGGAGCGCTTGTCCGTCTCGTCCTTCCAGGCCTTGCTCGTCGCCATCTTTTCGATCATCGCAATCAACGCGGCCCTGTTTTCCTCGGTGATGCCGGGAGGCGCAAAGATACCGCGCCAGTTGAACAGCTCCACGTCCAGGCCTGCCTCCTTGAAGGTCGCGGCATCGATACCTGCCTGTCGGGTATCGGCCGAGATAGCAAGCACGCGTAGCGTGCCGGCCTTGACCTGCTCGGCAAACTCGCCATAGCCCGAGATGCCGGCGGCAACCTGATTGCCAAGCAGCGCTGCAAGCGCTTCACCGCCACCGGCAAACGGGACATAGGACAGGTCAGTCGGCTTCACGCCTGAGGCTTTGGCAACGAGGCCGAAAAGGATGTGGTCCGAACCACCGGCCGAACCGCCCGCGACCGGAACCTTGGTGGGATCTGCCTTGAGCGCCTCGACAAAATCCTGAAGGGAATTGAACGGCGAATTGGCAGGCACGACCAGAGCCAGGAATTCGCCCGTCAGGCGCGCAATTGGCGTCGTCTGATCTAGGGTCGCCGGCGATTTGTTCGCGATGATCGCGCCGGTCATGACCATGCCGCCAACCATGATGGCGCTCTCGCGACCCTTCCACTGGTTGATGAACTGCGGAAGGCCGACGGTGCCGCCGGCGCCGCCGACATTGGTGATCTGCGCACCGGAGATGAGATTCTCGGCGCGAAGAACCTGTTCCATCGTCCGCGCGGTCTGGTCCCATCCTCCGCCGGGGGCGGCCGGCACGAAAATCTGCAGCTGCGGCGCGTCCGATGCCTGCGCAGGGTCAAGCGGGCCTGCGAGAGCAACGGCTGCAAAAGTAGTCGCATAAGCCAGTAGATGACGTCGATTTAGCATTGCTTCCTCCCTTTATGACGCCACCGACAGCGTCGAAAGTGGGTCCTCCCGACCCGGGTCATACAAATCGCAGAGGATTATCGTTCTGTCAAACAGAATTATATTCTGTCAGGCAGAACGATATGCAATCAGAAATCTTGGTGATAGGACAATTGGAAACGTTAGGATCGCCGCATTGAACACGAAAAACCCACAGCAGGAGGCAAGCGGACCGCCCGAGGGGGTAGCCGCGCTTGATCGCGCCATCGCAATCATGAATGCCTTTACGGTGACGGATCGCTCTTTGACGCTCGCGGAAATCTCCTCGCGAACGGGCCTGTACAAGAGCACGATCCTGCGACTTCTTGCCTCTCTGTTGCGGGCAAGTCTGATGGAGCGGCTTGATGACGGTCGCTATCGAATTGGACCGGCAGCCTTCAGATTAGGCTCGATCTATCAGCGCTCGTTGATTACTGCGGAGGTGCTGTTGCCACACATGCGCGCGCTGAATGACCAGAGTTCGGAGAGCGTCGCATTTTATGTGCTGGCTGGAGATGTCAGAACCTGTCTCTACCGCATCGAGGCGAAGCATGCGATCCGCTACACCGTACGTGAAGGCGACGTGCTCCCACTCTCCGCCGGCTCCGGTGGACGAGTGCTGGTGGCATTTTCTGGCCAGCCGGGCGAGCCATATGAAACGATCCGCAAGAATGGCTATCACATCTCGTTCGGAGAACGCGATCCGGAGACCGTCGGCATTTCCGCACCTGTCTTCGGTGCGGGCGACGCGTTGCTGGGCGCAGTGACACTAGCTGGACCGCGTTCGCGCGTGGATGAACCCTTCATACGAAAGATGATCGAGCCACTGTTGCGGGCGGCTGCGGACATGACGGAAGCTTTCGGAGGCAGTAGAGGCCTCCTCCAATCATAAGGTCCATGATCAGGACGGCATACGCGTCGACGGAAACATCGCGGGATGTGTCTTATCTCTCAGCCCAATGATCGCCGCGATTTTTTTGGGGATGGTTTTTGCCAATATCGTCGGCTTCTCGGCGTCTGCCGATGCTGGCATCTCCGTCGCGGGGAAAAAACTGCTTCGTCTAGCGGTTGCCATGCTTGGCCTGCAGCTAACCTTCAACCAGCTGGCCGGCATCGGGATCACCGGTCTGATGTTAGCGGCGACGGTTGTGGTTTCAACGTTGATTTTTACGGTTTGGGTGGAGCGCTGCGAGGGAGAAGTACCAGAGCTTCGGACGCTGATAACCTCGCGCCAGCGATGGCTTATGCGAATCCTGGGCCGATCCGCACCGACTGCGGGCTTTCCTTCACAAGCACAATTGCGCATTGTGCGCCCCCGATGAGCTACAATTGGGAAGGCGCCCGGAACTCCGCACTCTGTGTTCATTTTTTTCACTGGCGTATCTTAGCCGGTGGAGCATCGCACGTATGCTGCAGTCAGACGAGCTTCTTCAGAATTGGGCGTTTCTTTGATATTTTCGAGAAGATTCGCCCCATAGCTGCGTATTTACTAATATTTCGATCAAAGAAAGCGCGTCGGTTACGCGGAATTTCGGTCAATCCTGGCGTCGGTCGGTTGACAGTCTCGCGACCTTGTCACACAAATTGTGAAAATGATTTTCAATACTAGACCGGGATACGCGAAGCCATCGCTGACGAAGGTGGCCTGCGGATAAGTCGACAGCACAATTCGCCGAGGAGCAATGCGCATGACCAGTCAGCGGCTCATCATGCTGATCTTTTTCCTCCAGCCGATCGCTTTTGGCGCCTGGTTGCCACGCATCCCAGACATTCAACAAAAGCTCGGTCTCGGGCCGGCCGAACTGGCGTTGGCCCTGCTCGGCATGCCAGCAGGAATCCTGCTAACCCTGCCCTTCGCTGGCCGCTTCGTCGCCCGGATCGGCGGCCGCGCCACCATCCTCTACGGCTTCATGGTGTTTCTCGGGCTGGTGTGGCTACCGACATGGGCGCCAAGCATCGAGTTGCTTTTCGTAACACTCGCAGTCGTGGGCGTTGCGTTGGCGACATTGGAGCTGGGCCTCAACGTCGAGGCGGATGCCATCGAGAAGCGCTCTGCCAAGTTGATCATGAGCACATGTCACGGCTTCTGGAGCCTCGGGATCATGGCGGGCAGTCTGGTCGGCATCGGCTTTGCTGCAGCGGGCGTGCCGCCTGAATGGGCCGTACTGATTGCAGCGGCGGTTATGTTGCCAATCAGCCTTCTGGCAGCCAAGGCGTTGCCGGACCTACATGTTGTAGAGCCAACGCAGACGGACACCGTCAAAACCAGGCGCCGCCCACCAAGTCGAGCTTTGCTCGGTATTTGCTTCTTTGTCTTCGGCATCACCATGACCGAGGGCGCGGTTGCGGACTGGTCGGCAGTCTACCTGCGAGACGTGTTCGGGCTCGCCAGCGCCAGCGCCGGTTTTGGCTATTCGATCTTCGCCTTCATGGTCGCTGCGGGACGGTTCGGCGGTGACCGGCTCAAGACCATCTACGGGCCTGTCGCTGTGGCTCGCACATGCGGGCTCGCCAGTGTTGCGGGGCTGCTCTTGGTGGCGATAAGCCCGGCTGCCTGGTTGGCGCTGATCGGCTTTGCCGCCATGGGCTTCGGTGTATCGGTCGGTTTTCCGCTTGCTGTCACAGCGGCAGCCGACCAAAAAGACCGGCCGGCACCCGCAAGTGTGGCGATACTGTCTTTCGTGGCACTCCTCGGCTTTCTGATTGGACCGCCAATGATCGGACTTGTTGCCGAGCAAAGCGACATGCGTTTCGGTTTGGGGATGCTTGTTCCCTTCCTGGCTGTGAGCTTGCTGCTGACCGGCATGCTGAAGCCGGGCACCAAAGCGGCTCCCGTGCTGGTATCAACTTGAAAGCGGACGCCCGAAGTCGGCCCCGGTCCACAATTCGCCTGCCGGTTTCCGCATCAGTTGTCGGAAGGTCAAAGGCAACGCGTGGCTATTGCGCGAGCGATGCCGTGTTCTATGTGGCCATGATCAGGCCCCTGCCCCCTTGATCTTCAGCATCACTTGCAGGCAGTCTCCCCGCGTTTCCTAGACTTCCTCGCGCGCCACAGACAGTCGTGCCAGCCAGCCCCCTCAGAAAAGGTTCTTTCATGCCCAGCTACCCGGATACCCTTCTTCACATCGACGGCAAATGGCGGCCGGCGCGATCAGGCAAGAGCACTCCGGTTGTCGACCCTGCAACCGAAGAGGCGATCGGAACTGTCGCCTGGGCCGAGGTTGCCGATCTCGACGAGGCACTTGAAGCGGCCCAGAAAGGCTTTGAGATCTGGCGCCGGACGTCCTCCTTCGATCGGGGAAAAATCATGCGCGCCGCCGCAGCGCTGTTGAGGCAGCGCGCCGACGACATCGCCTGGCTGATGACCCGCGAACAGGGCAAGCCGCTTGGCCAGTCGAAGGGCGAGATCCTGAGTGCTGCCGACATCATCGACTGGTTCGCCGAAGAGGGCCGGCGCGCCTATGGCCAGATCATTCCGCCACGTGCGCCCAATGTGACCCAGATGACGGTGAAGGTCCCGGTTGGTCCGGTGGCCGCATTTACGCCCTGGAATTTCCCGATCAACCAGGTGGTGCGCAAACTTTCGGCGGCTCTTACGACCGGATGCTCGATCATCGTGAAGGCGCCAGAGGAAACACCGGCTTCGCCGGCCGAGCTGATCCGGTGTTTTGTAGATGCAGGGGTGCCGGATGGTGTCGTCAACCTCGTCTACGGCGTGCCCGCACAGATCTCGCAGTATTTGATTTCACATCCGGTGATCCGCAAGATGTCCTTCACAGGCTCGACTCCGGTTGGCAAGTCGCTGGCTTCGCTTGCCGGCCTGCACATGAAGCGGGCGACGATGGAGCTTGGCGGCCATGCCCCGGTGATCGTCACCGAGGATGCCGACGTCGACGAGGCGGTCGCGGTAATGGCTGGCAGCAAATATCGCAATGCCGGTCAGGTGTGCGTGTCGCCGACGCGTTTCCTCGTGCAGGAACGGGTGGCCGATCGGTTCATCGACGGCTTCACCGCCGCCTCGCAGGCGATCAAGGTCGGCAATGGCCTTGATAGCACGACGGACATGGGGCCGCTTGCCAACGAGCGCCGTATTCCCGCAATCGAGAAGCTGATCGTCGATGCCGTCGAACAGGGCGGGCGCTTGACGACCGGCGGCCACCGCATCGGAAATCGCGGTTACTTCTTCGAGCCGACGGTGCTTGCAGACGTGCCGCGCTCGGCCGCCATCATGAACGACGAACCCTTCGGCCCGGTTGCGATCATCAACCGGTATTCGGAACTGGACGATGCGATCGAAGAGGCCAACCGCCTACCCTTCGGGCTGGCTGCCTATGCCTTCACCGGCTCGCAGAAACAGTCGGATCGCATTGCTGCCGAAATCGAAAGCGGCATGATCTCGATCAACCATCTCGGGCTTGCCCTGCCCGAGGTCCCGTTCGGGGGGATCAAGGATTCCGGTTATGGCACCGAAGGCGGATCCGAAGCGATAGATGCCTATCTGGAAACGCGCTTCGTGACGCGCAAGAGCGCCTGAAATCTCGCCACGCCGTTATCTGGTCCCGCCGGGAGAGCGCGCTCGCCTGGCGGGGAACCACGAGCCAAAATACGGCCGTCCGGCTCCGGGGTCAGGTGGTCCCGCCACATCGGCGTTGATCCATGGCGCGGCGGTTCAACTGGCATTGAGGCGGTACGGCTGACAGGCGCGCACTCGTTGAAACCATCCCCTCCTGCAAACGAATGCGCTTTGCGTTTGTTGCGCGGAAATTTCCTCGCACGCAACGCGCCATCGTGTGGCGTGCTGACTTCGAAACCAAAGATCGCTGAGAATGTTTAACCTTCACTGTGGCAGGTCACAGGGAGGAATGGCAATGCGAAATGGGCTGAATCCGCGGCAGGAAATCGCTTCCGCAACCACGCTTGATATTACCGACATCACCAGCGAGGCATCAGGTATGCCTGGCTTCGACGCCCACGAGCAGGTTTGGCTGGGCCGCGACACCGAGCGCGGCCTTGAGGCAATCGTGGCTGTTCACACGACGGTCCTTGGTCCGGCTTTGGGCGGAACCCGCATCTGGCCGCATGTCAGCTTCGAGGCCGGCGTCACCGATGCACTGCGCCTTTCGCGCGGCATGAGCTTCAAGTCCGCCATCGCCGGCCTGGCGCTGGGCGGCGGCAAGGCGGTGATCATCGCCGACCCGAAGACAGAGAAAACGCCGGCGATGCTCGCGGCCTATGCCGAGATGCTGAATGCGCTGGTTGGCCAATACATCACGGCCGAAGATGTCGGTATGACGCTTGCGGACGCGGACTTCCTTGCCGAGCGCACGCCGAACGTCAGCGGCACCACCAAGGGCGGCAGTGGCAACCCATCGCCCTTTACCGCATTGGGCACGTTCCTCGGCCTCAAGGCCGCACTGCGCCATCGCACCGGTAGCGATAACCTGAAAGGCATTCGCGTTGCCGTACAGGGATTGGGGTCTGTCGGTTGGGCGCTCTGCCAGAGGCTCCACGCCGAAGGCGCCATGCTGACGGTGTCCGATCTCGACCAAGCCCGCACCGAACGCGCCGCTCAAGAGCTTGGCGCGACAGTCGTCGAGGGCCAGGCGATCATTGCAGCGGATGTCGATATATTCGCGCCCTGTGCGTTGGGCGGCGTTCTGTCCGCCGTGACGATCCCGTTGCTCCGAGCCAAGATCGTTGCGGGAGCGGCAAACAACCAGCTCGCGACCGCTGCGGACGGTGAGCGCCTCAGGGAAAGAGGCATCCTCTATGCGCCCGACTATGTCATCAACGCCGGCGGTGTCATCAACGTCGCGGCCGAAATCGGCAGCGGTCGCTACGGCGTCGACGATGTGATGGTTCGCGTCGACCGGATCCCTTTGATCTTGACCCGCATCTTCGAACGCGCCGAGAACGAGGGCCGGACCACCGACGCCGTGGCCGAAACGATGGCCCGCGAGATCATCGAGACTGCCAGACAATAGGTTTGCCCAGACGACAAGATGGTGGACAAGCGAAGACTTCTGCTCAATGTTCCCGCACAGCCGCATCAGCGAGCCCATTGTTTTGGGTTGGCCGATGCGGCAGCCGCAACGTCGGCCTGACAGCGGATCTGCACGTTGTCGGCCCAAATCGCCGCGAGGATGTCATGGCATTTGAACTCTACTACTGGGATGGCATTCAGGGCCGTGGAGAATTCGTGCGGCTGGCACTTGAGCACGCCGGGGCCGACTATGTCGATGTCACGCGGGAGCCTGACCGCGGGACGGATGAGATGATGCAGTTCATCGATAGTTCGTCGGAGGCGCATATTCCCTTCGCGCCTCCTTTTCTCAAAGACGGCGGGCAGCTCGTCTCCCATGTTGCCAACATCCTGCTCTATCTCGGCGCTCGGCTTGATCTTGCGCCGCGAGACGAAGACGCGCGCTGGTTCGCCAACGGACTTCAATTGACGATCACTGATTTCGTCGCCGAAGTGCACGACACGCACCACCCGATAGCGACCTCCAAGTACTATGAAGACCAGAAAGAAGAAGCAAAGGCGCGAGCGTCGGAGTTCGTCATGAACCGCCTGCCGAAATTCCTTGGTTATTTCGAGCGCGTGTTGAAGCAAAACCCGGTACAAGGCGGCCATCTTGTCGGCGACAGCCTTAGCTATGTCGACCTGTCGATGTTCCAGATGATCGAAGGGCTGGTCTATGCCTTCCCCAAGGCAATGAAGCACCACGACATCCGATATCCGGGTCTCGCACGGCTTCACGACCGGGTGAAGGACGGTCCCGCTATTGCTTCCTATCTGGCGTCGCCGCGTCGATTGGCGTTCAACGAAAGCGGCATTTTCCGCAGATATCCCGCGCTCGATATCGATCCGTGATCACTGCGATCCTTCAACACTGCGGTCGCGTGCAGAGCGACTATGGGACGTCATTTCCGGTCGCCGCAGAGTAGAGGTCGAACCAGGTTTGCCTGTCGATGCGAACCGCAAGCGCCTCTGAAAAACGGCGGATCCGATCGATGCTGTTTGTGCCAAGCACAGGCAGAATTCGGGCTGGGTGGGCAAGCAGCCAAGCAATCGCGACGGCGGCCCGGTCGACGCCAGCCTCGGCGCCGAGACGGTCGAGCTTCTCGGCGAGCACACCGCTCTCCGTCATCAACCGACCCCCTGCAAGCGGGGACCAGGCCATCGGCGGGGTCGACATTTGCTGAAGATGAGCAAGATCCCCGTTGGTGAAGGGCGCCGTTGCCAACAGACTGAGTTCAATCTGGTTGGTCGCGAGCCTTGTACTCATCGCCGACTGTAAAAGGCTTTGATCCCATGGGCGAAAATTCGAGACGCCGACCGATCGTACCTTTCCATCCTTGACCAGCGCGTCGAGCGCAGCACCCGTTTCGACGTGATCCATGAACGGGTCAGGCCGGTGAATGAGAAGAAGATCGATGTAGTCCGTGGCCATCAGTCGGAGCGATTCGTCGACCGAGGCAGTGATATGGCGGGCGCTTGTGTCGTAATGCTTGACCTTCGCGGCGCTGTGCCTGCCGGCAGGGTAGACGATGCCGCATTTGGTGACGATCTCGATGCGCTGACGAAGTCCGCTGCCACGCAACGCTTTGCCGAAGAGTTCTTCGACCATATAGCCGCCGTAGATGTCGGCGTGATCCATCGTGGTCACGCCCTGATCGAGACACGCTTCAATCTTTGAGCGGATGTGAGCGATCGACGTGTCCTGATCGTCTGCCAGCCGCCACATGCCGTAGACAATCCGCGAAAGCTCCACGTCTCCCGCAATTCCAATCCGCTCCATCGTTACTCTCCATGTCGGCTCACTGTGTCGCGAAGCTATAATCTGTTGCTGATTTCAGCAACTTGGCAGCGGCGGTAAATGTCGACGATCCGCATTTCCTCCGTGCAGCGCCAGTGAGCGCGCTAAATTTTGTTTTCAGCGCGGCCCCTGCCCCCGTCCCGTCAACAGCCACGAGAGGCTTACGCTCAAGACGCCGGCGATCATCGCCAGGCGATTGGCACGTGGGGCATCTCGATCGTTTTCCCAGTTGAACCACGTGCTCGTCTCGACGCCGACGATCCTGGCGGCCTTTTGTGCCGAAACGTCAAGCGCATCGCGCGCAAGCGACATACGTCCGCCGATTGTGTCATCCTGGGTGCAGAACGTGTTTTCATAATTGTTGAAGTTCATCGGTATCCCTTTCCATTCTGATGTGAGCGGTCGCCCGGCGGCATTTGGCTGACGCCGGGCTCTTTCTCCCGTGGGTGGACCGGCTTACCTTCCGGTCCAGGCCTTCACCTGATCGGGGTGATCGGCGATGTATTTCTCGACTGCAGCTTCATAGGAAGTCTCCTGCGCCTGGAACATCGCAGCCTCCAGATCGCCGATCGGCAGTTTCATGCGGGAGAGGAAGGCGGCGACATCAGGATTGTCCTGCTTGAACCCCTGGCGCGCCAGCACGTCGACATGCTCGGCCTCACCGAGCGAGCCCTTCGGATCGGCGATGTAGCGAAGCTCGTATTTGCCGAACATCCAATGCGGGCTCCAGGACGTAGCGACGAACCACTTTTCAGTTCTGATTGCGCGATCCAACGCCGTCAGCATCCCGGCTTCGCTGGAGATCTGAAGCTTGTAGCCGTCGAGGCCATAATCCTTGAGCGCCTTTTCCGAGAGACGCGTCAGCCCGGCGCCCGGATCGATACCCTGAACCGTCGAAGTAAGCTTTTCCTTGATCTCGGGCTTCTGCAGATCCTCGATCGAGTTGAGTTCGCTTTCGGGAATGTAGGCCGGGACGACCCAGCCGAGTTTGGCGCCCTCATAGACAGTGCCGAGGGTCTCGACCTTGTCCTTCACCTTGCCGTAGTAATCGGCATGGGTTTGCGGCAGCCATGCCATCATCATCGCATCGAGATCGCCACGGCTGACCCCTTGATAGAGCGGAGCGACGTCTGTCTGGACAAGCTCGACCTCGTGGCCGAGTTCATCCTTGATGATTTTCGCCGCGAGCTTGGTGACGAATTCCGCATCCGACCATGCTGCCCAGCCGATTTTCACAGGCTTTGTCTCCTGCGCGAAGCTTGCGCCTGCCGGCCCGCCAATAAACATGGCCGCAAGGCCGATGGTTGCGATTGTCTTGAACATATCCAATCCTTCCTATGCATTTCGAATGACAGCGGGCGGAACGCCCGCCGATGAAGACGCTGCGCTCAGGCCGTCTTGGCCTCGGGCTCGCGCTGTGCGAACTTCACAAACGGCAGGCGCCAGGAAGCGCCTTTCTTTCCAAGGCTCTGGGTAAGGCGATCGAGAATGACGGCGAGGATGACCACGGCCAGGCCGCCTTCGAAGCCGGTGCCGACATCGAGCCGCTGGATGCCCGTCAGCACCGTGTTACCGAGGCCGCCCGCGCCGATCATCGAGGCGATGACCACCATCGACAGCGACAGCATGATCGTCTGGTTGATGCCCGCCATGATCGACGGCATTGCGTTGGGTAGCTGGACCTTGAGGAGAAGCTGGGTCGGCGTGCAGCCAAAGGCATTGCCTGCCTCGACGAACTCCACATGCACCTGCCGGATGCCGAGATTGGTCAGACGCACGACCGGGGGCATGGAAAAGATGACGGTCGCAATGGTGCCAGGAACCGCGCCGAGCCCAAAGAACATCGCCGCCGGGATGAGGTAGACGAAGGCCGGCATCGTCTGCATCAGATCGAGCCCCGGGCGGATGACCGCGGCGACGGAATCCCGTCGCGCCATGGCGACGCCGAGCGGCAAGCCGATGATCATCGCGATGACAGTCGAAGCAATGACAAGAGACAACGTCTCCATCATCGCTGCCCACAGTCCCATTTGCCCGACCAGCGAAAGCGACAATCCGGCAAAGACCGCAAAGCCGAATGAGACGCGCCACAGGGCGAGAAGAGCGAAGATCGCTATACCAACCGGCGCGGGAATGCTGAGCAGACCGTTCTGCAATCCGTTCGTCACGAACCCGATCGACGCAGCGATGAAGTCGAGCGCGGGCGAAAAATTGTCGAGGATGTAATTGACGGCCGAATCGATGCCGTCTCCGATGTCGAAGCTCATAATTTTATCCGATTGGCTGGTGAGGTTCAGTTGGCGCGGTCGAGCGTCTCAAGCAGCGCCGACTTGCTGATGGCGCCGATGTAACGGTCTTGGTCGTCGACAACAGGAACCGGCCATGCGCTTGCAGCCACTTGCCCAAGGACACTCGAGAGCTGTTCGCTGGCAAGGATCGGCGCTGCGTCGGCAAGGAAAGCCTTGCGATATGGATCTTCCGCCTTGGAGCGGATCTTCTCCATCAATGACGCCTGGCTGACCATGCCATGGTATTTCATGTCGCGGCCGACGATGATCGCGAACTCCCTGTCGCGGCTCTTCATCTGCTCCAGCGCGGCAGCGGCGGAAACACCCTGACGCTCTATGATGGTGATCTGGGTCTTTCGCGCGACGTCGCCGGCCTTGAAAACCTGCGAGACGTCGACATTGCGGAAGAACGACCGAACATAGTCGTTGGCGGGATTGCCGACGATTTCGTCAGGTGTGCCGACCTGGACGACGTTTCCGTTCTGCATGATGCAGATACGGTCACCGATGCGCATCGCCTCGTCGAGATCATGGCTGACGAAGACGATCGTTCGGCTGTGTTCGGACTGCAGCCGAACCAGTTCGTCCTGCATTTCCGTGCGGATGAGCGGATCAAGCGCCGAAAACGCTTCGTCCATAAGCAGGATCGACGGTTCGCTTGCCAATGCCCGGGCAAGGCCGACGCGCTGCTTCATGCCGCCGGAGAGTTCGTCAGTGCGGCTTTCGCTATAACCGTCAAGCCCGACGGCTTTCAGCGCCACCATGGCCTTCGCCTTGCGCTCGGCTTCGCCGACGCCTGCCACTTCCAGCCCGAAGGCGGCGTTGTTTAGAACATTGCGGTTTGGGAGAAGCGCGAAGGACTGGAACACCATGCTGATGTCTCGGCGACGGAGCTCGATCAGCGCCTTGCGCGACATCTTCGTGATGTCTTGGCCGTCGATCTCGATGGAACCGGATGTCGGCTCGATGAGCCGATTGAGCAGGCGCAGAAGCGTGGATTTGCCGGAACCGGACAGGCCCATGATCACGAAGATCTCGCCTGCCTTGATATCGAAGCTGGCGTCGTTGACGCCAATGGAGCAACCGGTTGCTCGGTGAATGTCTGCCTTGCTCTTGGCGGAGCGAATGAGCTCCAGAGCATCTTCCGGGTATTCCCCGAAAATCTTGTAGACGTCCTTCAATCTTATCTTGGTCGAACTCTCGGACGTGCCGTTCTCATGTTCCATCGTAAAAGCCATAAAAAATTGCCGCCTGCTCAATAGCTGACGCACTCTCCTTGTTTGTGATCTTCAGCATTCCTCAAGCAAATACCGCTCAAGGAAACGATTTCTTTAGGCACCAATTCCATCGCGCGGAATATGGTGAAGTTAATCCTCGGCAATCGTCAGATGAGCATTATTATAATAATACATGCTGCGTTGATGAGCGCGGAGAAACTGTCGTTTCTACAATGGCGAATGATGGCCGAGGCGCAAAGGATTGCCTTTATTACGACACAGAGTTCCGGATGTCCATTGAAAATTCTATTTTTTTGGCAATCTGGGTGCGCCTGAGAAACTCAACGAGGTCCCGTGGACGCCCGAACACCCTGCAAAAGCGCGCATGCGCGTGCTCGGTTTGACGCCGGTTGAAAGGGTTTTCCGGAGTGATATGCGACATCGAGAAGGAACCGCTGACGGCTAGCCGACAACCTCATTGCGGTAGACGCACCATAATCCACCCGCCTGACATATCCAATGAGACCGTGTCGCCTGACCATCACTTCGCACCAGGTTCCATCACAACGATCAAGCCTGAGCAGCACGCCGCCTTGCAAGCTGGCGCGCTCCGTGGCTGTCGCTGCAGGCGCGCTTCTCAGTGCTGCGTTCGAATCCAGCCAGTTTCCGACGGTGGGCCATCCGTTGACCGGAGAGCAGCGCTGCCGACATCCAGCCGATAGCGCCGTCCGCGTCGCGAATCATTCGCCAGTTGCCGGACTCTTCCACAACCCTCGAGCGGCAAACCGGGCGTGACATAAAGCCAGATGATCAGCGAGGCCATCTGGCGCTGGACTCATCGTGTGCAGCGGGCAGCACCTTTGAGGGCTGCCGTCATGCCTTTCAGTGAAAACGAATAGGTCGTTTCCGTGCCGCGGCGTGAGCGCGCATTCAGCGTCATTGTGGCGCCCGCCTTCATGGCGGCTACGAGCTCGGCATCACGGGCCTCGCGTCGCGTCCATGCGGCCCTGCCCTGCGGTGCCAGCGTGAAAGCCTTGTCGCCCACCGCGGCAGTCAGGGTGGAACCGGCCTCGAGATCATAGCCCATGATGGCTTGTGGCACATATCCGGTGGCCGGCCGCGGCGACGGCGCGACAAGGAAGAAGTTGTCGCCGTGGTCGACGTGATCAGGTTTCATCGTCGTTGGGATCGAGAGAATGTAGCAGGTGTCGCGCCCTTCATTTTCGTAGGAATACACGCCCCAGGCGCCGAAGGAGTTGAGCTTTACGGGTTGCGCCTGCGCTGAAGCGTACGTGGTAAGGACGATAGCGCAAGCAGCAATAACTCTGGATTTCATCTTGTTTCCTTTGGCATGGAGGGATCAGGCAGTGCGTTTCGACCGCACACAAGATGCGCCATTCGCGGTCGCAATCGTTGTCAAAGTGTTAACGAAAAGCACCCGAAAAAATGCCCATTGCCGCCGACCAGGCGCAAGTCCCGCGCAATGCACTGCTTGTGCCTCGCCTGACTGAACGTGCGACCTCGATAAAAATATCGTGACCGGATTGTGTTCACTTGAGGGGTCGACATGTGGTCGGTTAGTCGCGAACATGAACGGGAGATGAACAGATGTTTGATCAAAGTTTGGAACGGGCGCCCATGTTCGGCCTAACGTTCGCTTCACAATTCTCTTTGCAACCCATTGACATTGCTGGGGTCGTGGCGGTCAGGACTGCCATCGCCTACTCTGACGTGTTGACGGACGTCGACATTTCGGTAACGCACGAACACGGTGTCATCTACCTGGATGGGGTGGTGTCATCCGTCCGGATGCGCGATGCAGCCCAGAAGATAGCTGCTGAAGTTACCGGTTCACCCATCAGAAACCGGCTTGCGTGGCACATTGACCGTTACCTTTGAAAACGTGACCGTCGGGATCGGTCACGGCATCTTTGCGCCCGACGATTAGCGCTGATCACGACACCCGGCAGGTTCATTCCGCAGCAAGGGTGCGGCCATACATGGCCGTCAAACGCCTGGAATTAACGCGATCGAAAGCCGGTGATGTTAGCACTCCTGGGTTGAAAAGGGAGAGCTGTCATGCTGCCTGCACCATGGAAGCCGATTGAATCCGGTGGCCTGATCCGGCTGGGATCCGCACGCGACGGCGGTTATGTCGTTCCGAAGCGCGCCGTGCTTGCCTCAAAGCGCTTGATCAGCATGGGACTGAACGACGATTGGCAGTTCGAGAAGGAGTTTCGGCAGCTCGCAGGCGTTGGCATCGTCTGCTTCGACCATTCCGTCACTTGGAAGTTCTGGCTGCGGTATTATGTCGAGCAGGTTCTGCGGCTTCGCTGGGGCAGACTGGCGCGATATCTGGATTATCGATGGTTCTTCAGCCGGCCAGGCGTCGAGCACCAGCCCATCAGAATCGGCTATGATCAACCGGGGGAAGTTAGCGTCAAGGGGCTGCTCAAGGAGTTCTCCGAAGACAATATTTTCCTCAAGATCGATATTGAGGGATCCGAGTACCGGATACTGGACGATATCGTGAAATATTCGGACCGCTTTACCAGCGTCGTCATCGAACTCCACGATATCGACATACACGAAGATCGAATCCGCAGGTTTGTGGAGGGAATGTCGAATTTCTCGATCGTTTTCCTTCACCCGAACAATTTTGGCGGCACGGACGATCAGGGCGATCCATTGGTTATCGAAATGTGCCTTGTGAGGAATGATCTGCTGGACCCGGCAGCACCAGGCGAGACACGCCCCGAACTGCCGGCAAACACCTCACGCCTCCCCGATATCGAATTGCGCTTCGCTCCGGTCGGCATCAGTTCGACGGTCGGGCCGCGCCGCGATCTCACGGCTTAAGCTGACATCCACAGCATCCCAGGAGTAGCGGCCCTCGTTGGTACCGCCACTCCGTACTCAGCGTTTGAACAAGGGTGTGCGAACGTGCCCCGAAGCAGCGTATGTGAGCGAGGATTCGAGTTGCTCGAACGGCAAGCCGCGGCGGAGCAGATGAGCGACAGCGACCTCGACGATCAGCGGTGCGAATTTCTCTGCGGGACAGGCATGCACGCCGGCACCGAACTCAAGAAACTTTCTGTCCGCCCGTGTGATATCGAAACGATCCGGATCCGGGTTTAACGCCGGGTCCCGGTTTGCCGCCGCCAGCAATACGATGATCATCTCGCCCTGCCGCACCATATGACCTGCGATCTCTGCGTCACGCGCCATGAAGCGAAAAGTGCTGTTGGTGACGGGATCACACCGCAAAACCTCCTGAATAAGCGGTCGCAGCAATGTCGGATCCGCGACGACCTGCGTGCGCAGCGCCGGTTGGCGCGCCAGCGCCAGGAGCGTCGATCCGATCAGAGACGCCATCGCCACATAGCCCTGAACCAGGTAGCCGATGGCGTTGACGACGACATCAGTTTCATCATCGCACCCGACCCGCCTTGCCTCGTTTGCCAGGGCGTGAAGCAACGGACCGCACTGTTGACTGTCGCGCCTGATCTTCATGACGAGCTCGAACAGCGCCTGGGCGCCGTGGTCGCCCCGTGCGAGCAGTTCTGCTGTCAATGCGGGGATCCCGGTTGCCGCGGCCGCAGCGGCGGCGCCATAATCGCCGAGCCACGCCATCACATCGCCGAAGCTGGCCTTGGGGATGCCAAGCAGTTGCGCGACGACCTGCACCGGCAACGCAAACATGAACGTCATCGTTCTATCCACGCTGAACATCTCTTGTGCGTCACCGTCGAGTTCCATGGCACGCCGATGCGCAACGACAGCGACCTGCCCGAGATCGACGCTACGCAAGGCGCTTGCGACCGCCAGCCTCAACTTGTCACCGGCGTCGTCATCGCGCAGACGCACCAAGCGCCCGAATATCTGGCCGGCCGCGCCACCCAGCAAGGCCTCGGGAATCGGTTCGCTCAAGGGGCGCGTGAGACAGATCTTACTGGTCAGAACCTCCTTGACTGCTGCCGCGCTCGCAGCCACCCACCAGCCATTTGCCTCGTCATGAAAGAACGGCTGCTCTTGTGCCAGACGGCTATAATAGGCGGAAGGGTCACGATGAGATGGCGCAGCACGAACATGCGCGGGTTCGTCGGGGGACAGTATGATTGTGTTCATGGCAATACTCCTGCGTTCGGGCCAATGAGCCGCCTTGTCCCTTAATGTCCCTTGCCTTTGCATTTGTCCAAGTTATAGTATTTCTGATACTGATCAGCTTTATGCATGGCCATGGACAGCGAAGCACTGCTCACATTCGTGACCATCCACCAGGCCAACGGGTTCTCGCGCGCCGCTGACATTCTCGGCCGCTCCCAGCCCGCCATCAGCCGGCGCATTGCCCTGCTCGAAGAGGAACTGGGCGTGCCGGTTTTCGAGCGTGCCGCCGGTGGCATTGTGTTGAGCGAAGCGGGCCGCACCCTGCTCCCACATGCAGAGCGCGTACTTGCTGCGCTCGGCGATGCCTCGAGTGCAATCAAAGCCATGCAAACGAACGTCGTGGGGCGTGTCGCGATCGTCGCTGTTGGCACACTCGCCGGCACGAACCTGACCGTGGTTCTCAAACACTTCACGGCCGAGCATCCCGGGATCGAACTTGCGATCAGCACCGCAACCAGCGCCGAAGTCAGCGAGCTGGTTCGGCGGGGTGAAGCTGCGATTGGTCTGCGCTATCTCCTCGACATCGCACCGGATCTCATCTGCGAGCATGTCGCCTCGGAACCCATGGCCGTCATCTGTCACGCCGACCATCCCCTGGCTGGCAAGGAAATCAAATCTCTGACTGAGCTGCGCCATGAGACCTGGTTCGCTTTCCGCAATTCTTACGATCAGCGCGAAACGTTCGCCGACAACATCTTTGCCCAGTTTCAGGCGCGCGGCGTCGCCGAAATCCGCTGGTCGGCCATAGACAGCCTCAATGCGATGAAACGCCTGGTCGAGGCCGGCCTCGGCATTGCGTTACTGCCGGAAAGCGCGATCGATGAGGAAAGGCGCGGAGGTTCACTCGCCACGGTCGGGGTTGCAGACCTGATCGTCGCAAACCCAATTTACACGGTCACGCGTCGTGGCGGTTATCTCAGCCCCGCCACGCTTCGCCTGCTGGAACTTCTGCGAACATCTCCCAGTTTCACGGGCAACGCTGACCTGCAACCACAGGGCGGGAGACTTGAGTCTTCGTAAGACACAATCCGGTTGGGCAGGTCCTATACAAGCACGTGAGGCTGTAGACGGTCCAGCTTAGCATTGCGGAAAAAGCTGGTGACAGCACAAGACACCTTCGCAGCGGGCGGCCACTTCCTGATGCATTCAATGTGGTTTCGCTATTCCGGCTCGCGCAGATCGCAACGCCGGAGATGGAAAAGGCCGGTGGTGGCGCCATACTCGCTATCGCATCGATGGCGGGTAACGACCTCCGTGCGGTCAATCACATCGAGCTGCCGTGGCCTTGGAGCCATGGCGACCTGTTCCTTGCCAATCGCCGCTTGCCGGATCGGCGGACGGCAGTCCCCGCCGACCGGCGGGCACTGACATCTTTTGCCCATAGGCAGCAAGACCGAATTTCGACGGTTCGCAGCAGCGGCAATCTCACGCGATCTTACGCCCGGCGCGCTCAGCTTACTGTTGGGCTGGGGGCGTGGTTTGAATTTTTTCCTGAACCTTCTTGGCCAGAGCCGGGTCGTTTTGGGCGGCTGTCAGGATAGAAGAGTATTCCTCCACCGAAATAGCGGACGAGGATTCCACAGCCTCCACCATCTGCTTGCTGGCTTCAGTCTGCAGCTTCTCCTTTGCCGCTGCGTCCGTTGTTGCTTCTATCTTCGCGGAATACGCCTGCCGGACCTTGTCGACCTGAAGGTAAGCGACTGCAAATGCCTGGATCTTCTGATCGCTGATGGCATCCGTGCCCTTGCCGGCCTGGCCCTGGGTCGGCTGCGTCTCTTGTGCCTGGGCCATTTCCAAGGCAGACGCCGGACTGAAGGCCGTGAAACTGACAAGTGTGGCGGTCAGCGATGCAATGAGTGCGTAACGATTGATCATGTCCATTCCTCTATAACGTGCCAGGCAGCAATACAGCGCCTTGCTCATTCGCCCCCAAACCGGATGAATGCGGGGCGTGGTCTGGACAATGAAACCCTCGAAAGGGCCAGGTGGGGCAGCGACAGGGCAATTTGCTGACCATTGAACGGCAGCTTTGTGGCTTTCACCGAGCGCCGAAAACGCCACCGCGGCCCTGTCGCCCTGCGGAAATCTTGCTGCGCGGCTGGCTCTTAACTGCAATGCGATCGTCGGCCGCCGCCTTTGTTGGCGAGCCGGTACGCTACGGATATCGAATGTCCAAAGCGCACCGTTTGCGGACGCCAAGGTCGAATAGCGTCATCTGCCGCGTCCGCGATGGTCGTTGAACGCAGCGGTACCAAACTCGACGTTCTTGGCAAGTGCCGGCCATTCGCTCGTCACGCCCGGCTGCACCGGCCGCTCCAGATAGGTCGAAAGAACGACATAGCTCCGGGTCGCCTTGACGCCAGGCGTGTCATACAGGCGCGCCAGCAGTCCTTCCAGCGCATGCGTGCTCTCCGTGCGCACCTTAAGGAGCATGCAGGTGTCCCCCGCCACCGAATGCACCTCCTCCACTTCGGGATGTTCTTCAATAGCAAGCAATGCTGGGGTCTTGCCCCAGCCGGTGGTGTCGACATGAACGAAGGCAAGCAGGGTCTTGCCAACGGCCTCGGGATCGATGAGCGCCGCCACGCGACGAATTGCGCCAGAGCGCCTCAGGCGCTTTACGCGCTCGTGCGCGGCCGGTGGTGATAGTCCGACACGGTCCCCGAGTTCGGCGTAGCTCATGGTCGCGTCCTCGACCAAGGCGCCTAATAGCTTTCGGTCCATCGCATCCAGATCACGTTCGGGATGACGCTTGCGCCGAACCTCTTCTGTATTTTGGTCCATTCTGATGTTTCCTCTTGTGGCAGAATGACATTCTGCAATCATCGCTCCATGACGAATGCAGATCAACATATTTCCACTAAATCAGTCGAGCGCTCCCGCATCCCTCCGTTTGCCTTCGTGTTAACGACCTGCATCGGCGTCATCGGGTCGAACTCGCTGGCGCTGGGGCCGATTGCGCCAGAAGTTGCACGCAGTCTTGACGTGGGCGCTCCGGCCGTCATGACGGCATCGGCGGTTTTTGGTCTCGGTACGGCGGCGAGCGCCATCTTCCTTGGACGTTTCATTGATCGCTACGGCCCGAGCCGAATGCTTGTGATCGCATTGCTTCTGCTTGCGATCGGGCTTGGCGCCAGCGCGGCCGCACCGGCGCTCCCCTTCCTTGTGACAGCACAACTGCTGGTCGGGATTGCCGCCGGCATCGCGCTGCCGGCCATCTACACGCTGGCAGCCATTGTCGCGCCGGCGGGACGCGAGAGCGAGACCATCGGCCTGGTGTTGACGGGCTGGACGCTGAGCATGGTCGCAGGTGTACCGTTGTCGGCGGCTATTGCCGATTTCGCCGGCTGGCGCGTGACCTTCCTTGTCGTCGCCGCGGCCGCCCTTATCGTATGTGCTGCGGTGCGGATGGCTGTCGTCCGGGACGCGCCTCAAGCGGCGGCTTCGTCGCCGTTGACGGCGCTCGGCGTTCGTGGGGCCGTGCCACTTCTTTCCGCCTGCGCCGCTTTCATGGCCGCCTTCTATGGCGTCTATGCCTATATCGGCGATCATCTCCATGCCGCCTTGGAACTGCCCCTCAGCGCCAACGGTTTCATTGCGGCCTTCTATGGAGTCGGTTTTGGAAGTGCTGCCTTCCTCGACCGTCTGATCGATCGCCTCGGTGCCGGGAAATTACTGCCGCTCATTTTTCTCGTTGTCGCCGCAGTCTACGTTGCGATGGCAGCAGCCAGCGGTTCCTACAAAGCCATGCTGGCGGTCGTCTTCTTCTGGGGACTTGCCAACCATCTCGGACTCAATGTGCTCATCATGCGGCTGACGGCGCTCAGCCCCACCCGGCGCGGCGCCATCATGGGACTAAACAGTGGCGTCACCTATCTTGCCCTGTTTGCCGGCACACTTGCCTTTGGCAACCTCTATTCTGCGGCGAGCTTCTTTGCTCTCCCTGTTGCCGCCGGCGGTCTGATGCTTGCGGCAGCGCTTTGCGCGGCTCTTGCACCGCGCTAGAGCATGTCGCGCAAAAGTGCACAGCGGTTTTGCGATTACGACATGCGCAAAAACAAGAGCTTAGAGCGCAGCAAGCGAATCCGAGAGATCGCAACGCGCTTTAGCGGCCCTCGTCGTTCGACCAGTTGGAACGCCGATCAGCGTATAGGCGGGATGGGTTGCCGAGGCGCCTGGTCTAATGCGCGGTGTAGGCGCCATCCACCAGATGGTAGCTACCGGAGATGAAGCTCGCTTGTTCGGACAGGAGAAAACACACAAGAGCTGCAACTTCGTCCGGCGTGCCGCGTCGACCCATGGGCTGAAGCGCCTCCAAGCGTCGGTTGCTTGTCAACTCGGACTGCTCGGATAGCAGTGGCGTTTCGATCATGCCCGGCCCGACCGCATTGATTCGTACGCCCCTTTTTGCATACTCGATCGCGGCGACCTTCGTCAGGCCGACAACCCCATGCTTGGCTGCGGTGTATGCCGATGCGGTCGGCAGGCCGACGGAGCCCAGAATCGACGACATGTTGACGATAGATCCACCACCCTGCGCCGCCATGGCGGCGATCTCGTACTTCATGCAATAGAACACGCCGTTGAGATTGACGCTGATCAACCTTTCCCACTCGTCTACCGGGTAATCAGCCGTCGCCCTTCGAATGCCGTCGACTCCGGCATTGTTGACCGCCAGATGCAGCCCCCCGTGTGTCTGGACAACGGTTTCGACCAGCTTCGCCACGTCGCCGGCTTTGGCGACATCGACCTCCACGGGGAAGGCCGTCCCGCCAGAGGAACAGATCTCGTTGGCGACCGCACGCGCCGCATCGGCATTGATATCCGCTACGACGACTTTCGCCCCCTCTGCGCCAAGCTGACGGGCGACCGCGGCACCTATCCCAGACCCTGCGCCGGTTACAAGCGCGACTTTACCGGCGAAGCCAAGCTCCATTCTGTGTATCCTTATTCAAGAGCCCAATCGACCAGAGGCGGACGCAAGCTGCAAGCAGGTTCATCAATTGTGGCGTGCTTTGTTAGCCTGCACCTGCGAAACGCGAAGTGCAATGGCCTTTACTCTTCCTGCACTACTAGTTTTCTCCTCGGAAAAGCGAAGAATAGCGACTTGGCCAACGAACGCTTGAGTGTTAAAGACGAAACAGTGCTCACCGATTACTCGTAGGTGGATATGAACAGTAACCGCGTTACCCGGCGGGCGATCCTGCTCGGCAGTTTGGCTTTAACGGCATCTGGATGCACATCAACGGCACAACGATTGGGCGAGCCCATCTTTTCTGCCTTCGGAGGTGGCCCGTCTTCCCGCTATCGGCGTCGAGATGTGGCTTATGACGGAGGTGAGCCCCCTGGGACGATCGTCGTCGACACCACGGAACGCTACCTATATCTGGTTGAAGGCGGTGGTCGGGCCATCCGCTACGGCGTTGCTGTCGGCGAAGATGGACGCACGCTCAAGGGCCCGGCGTCAATCGGGCGCAAGGCCGAATGGCCGTCCTGGACGCCGACCGAAAGCATGATGGAGCGCAAGCCGCATTTACGGCAATATGCCGGAGGCGTCAGCGGTGGGAACCATAATCCACTTGGCGCAGCCGCTCTTTATCTCTATCGCGGCGGGCAGGATACCATGTTCCGGCTGCATGGAACAAACGAGCCCTGGACGATAGGCCAGGCAGTATCGAGCGGATGCGTCCGCTTGACCAATGAGGATATCGTCGATCTGTACAACCGAACTCCCGTTGGGGCCAAGGTTCTGGTCATCTGATCAAGCTTTTATGCTCGCCGACGCAAATTGTGTTCTTTTTGCACTAGGCGAGAGCGAAGAACGCCCTATTAATATAAGCGTTGCCTTTGATTCCCATTCCGCATAGAGGAGAGGACTTCTTGATGAGCAGAAATCTAATCATGATCGTTACCTTGCTTTCCGTCGTCGGCCTGAGTGGCTGCGATACTATCGGCAAAGGCAAGGGTAAAGCCCCGCCGCCGGTCGAGTCCGCCGAACCGGCACCGGTCTATAAATAACTTGAACTTCTGATGGGTGGGGAGGGCAAGT
This sequence comes from Ensifer sp. 1H6, assembly GCF_001976035.1. Taxonomy (NCBI): domain Bacteria; kingdom Pseudomonadati; phylum Pseudomonadota; class Alphaproteobacteria; order Hyphomicrobiales; family Rhizobiaceae; genus Ensifer; species Ensifer sp. 1H6. The sequence goes on from NZ_MOAI01000016.1 coordinate 127,896, forward strand.
GCCCTCCCCACGTCATCCCAACCGGTCGGGCCGGCCGTAAGGCTGCAATGTCTGCCGGGCTGTGCTCATCGGAGTTCAGGAGATATTCCACAGTGATGCCGCATATGATTGGCCGACTAACACTCGTGGCAATGCTCGCGTTTGCGACGGCTGCCTGCGAATCAACTGATAAAAAACCCGAACCGCGTTTTGTCTCGAGTACCAGTGGCGCACCTGCCGTGAGCGCAGGCGTAGCCCGGGAAGCCGGTTACTTTATCGAATTCAGATCCCGATACGCCCTAAGCTACGGCCATACCTATGTGATTTTCGGGCGCACGGATCAGGCTGGTGCGATGATTGATCCCGAAGTCGCGGGTCTTGCACCGGCCAGTACCAGCGCAACTCCCTATGTCCTCGGTCACTTTTTGCCCGTACCGGCCGAAACTGGTGCCAGCGACGGTGATCTTGAGGAGGCATACAGGTCAGCAAGCTGGCGCGTGATGCTGACCGAAGCGGAGTACAACAAGACCGTTGCCGATATCAGGAAACTTAAAGCCAAATCGCGATTCTGGCAGGCGTCGGTTTACAACTGCAATGCCTTCGTCGCAGATATCGCACGTTCCATGGGATATCAGACGCCCAGCATCTGGCTAAGGCCGCAGCAGTTCGTTACAAAACTCCGGCAGATGAACGCGGGCTAAAGGCGATCGGTCCGGCGTTTCGCGCCCAATCGATCGTATATCGCAGAAAGGCTTCGGTGACTTGAAGTGATCATATCGATCGCCGCTCTGGGCAAAATCGTGTGGGTAGTCGGCATCATCGCCTGGTACTTTATTCGTGTGCCGTTCGAACGCCGGGCAAAGCGCGTGCAGGTCGTCAGCACCCGCCGCTCGCCGGTTGACATGTTCGGGCTTGCGTCCGGCCTCCTTGGCCTGGCGATCATCCCAGCTTTCTACGTTGCCACTGGAATGCCGGGGGCCGCCGACTATTCGGCCCGTCCGTGGGCCATCGTGCTAGGCGCAGTCATTTTTTTCTTTGCCCTGTGGGTTTTTCGCCGGACACATAAGGAGCTCGGTCGGAACTGGTCGATCACGTTGGAGATTCGTGACAAGCACGAGCTGATCTCCGGCGGACCGTACGCCTTTGTTCGCCACCCGATGTATACGTCCTTCATGCTGATGGGTCTCGGTCAGGCCTTTCTGCTTTCCAATTGGGTGGCAGGGCTGGCGGGCTTGCTCGGGTTCGCGGTGCTTTTTTTTCTAAGGGTGGACAAGGAAGAGCGTATGATGCTGGAGATTTTCGGGCCGCAGTACCGTGACTACATGCAGCGGACCAAGCGAATCGTCCCGTATCTCTATTAAAGGTGACATGATGCGAGGCCGAGCCATCAAGCTTTCGGTGCCACGGCGCCTTGTCTGTGACCTGATGCGGTTTTCGATCGGGGTGCCGCGCGTTACCGTTCAGCGGCAAATGAACCTCGACCCGCTGCAAAGGGCGAGAATCGCCCAGACCAGCAGGCCGTCTTGGACCGCGCTGTTCTTGAAGGGATACGCGCTTCTTTGTCGGGAGACGCCGGAGTTCCGGCGTGCATACGTCAAGCTCCCCCGACCTCAGCTTTATGAATACCCGGAAAGCGTAGCGTCCATTGCGCATGAACGCGAGCATGACGGCGAGCGGGTGGTCCTGCTCAGCAAGATCAAGTCTCCGGAGCGCCTCCCGATCCCTGAACTGGCCGCCCTGATCGATGCGGCGCGGTCGCGCCCGGTGGCGGAGATAAAGGAGTTTCGGCGCGCGCTGAAGATTGCCCGCATGCCGGGCCCATTCCGTTGGCTGCTCATGTGGCTGGCGCTCAATCTCGGCTCGCGGCGCGCCCACTACTTCGGCACCTTCCAACTGTCGGTCTATTCGGGCCTCGGGGCGGAATCGCTCAATCCCCTGACCCCCCTCACCACCCTCTTCAATTACGGCCCCATCGCCGCGGACGGCACGGTCACCGTACGCATCCACTACGATCACAGGGTCATGGATGGTGCCAATGTCGCGCGCGCGCTGGAACGCTTCGAAGCGATCCTGAACGGTGATGTTGCCCAGGAAGTGTTGGGTCTTTCTCAAGACGAAGCCGTTCACACGCCCTTGCTGTCGCGGAAGACCACATGATGGTACAGGCCGAATTGCGACCGGCGGTCGTGGTCATTGGAGCCTCGCGCGGTATTGGTCGGGCGATCGCCAAAGTTGCCGCGCGAGAAAAAGCACCCGTCGTACTTGTCGCGAGATCCCACAAAGATCTGGTCGCAGTGGCGAGCGAGATTGGAGAGGCCGGCGGCGAAGCATTCGTGCTGGACCTCGACCTGTTTTCGGCCGATACGGCGGCGCGCCTGGAGGATTTCCTCACGGCAAACAACCTTTGCTGCGACGTCCTCGTCAACAGCGCCGGCTACGGTTTGCGGGGGGCGGCAACAACACTCCCCGTCCAAGATCAGTTGGGGATCATCGACCTCAACATCCGCGCGCTTACCGACTTGTCTCTTCATTTCCTGCCGGGGATGGTGGCGCGCGGTCGCGGCGGCGTCCTCAACCTCGGCTCCATTGCCGGCTTCATGCCCGGCCCTAACATGGCGCTTTACTACGCAAGCAAGAGCTACGTGCGCTCCTTTTCCGAGGCCCTTCACCAGGAATTACGCCGTACCGGCGTCACGGTGACATGCGTTGCTCCCGGTCCGGTATCGACCGAATTCCTGCAGCGATCCGGCGCCGATCGCGTGCCGCTTTTCAAGGTCCTGCCGAAGCTTGATGCCGACTATGTCGCCGAGCGCGCTTGGCGCGGGTTCAAGTCGGGGCGGCGTCTCGTCGTGCCGGGAATATCCGCCAAACTTGCGGCGTTTGCCGCAGCGTGGCTGCCATCCGCAGTCATGTTGCCATTGATCGGCCGATTGCAACGTCGCAGCAATGATCCCTGCCCTTGCGGCTCCGGCATAAAATTCAAGGATTGCTGTGGCGCCCGTTCGCGTCGGGATGCCTTGCGGCAAAACACCCCTCTAAACCGCTGATCGGTTTGACACCGTCGAAAAATGCGCCTTCGGATCGCCTCCGGATACCGCAACCAATGTGAGGGGTGCCGTTTGCGAATGCGCTCCATGGCACCTGCGTCAAACGCCTCAAAAATTGGATGTGGTCGATGATGGCGGAGTGACTGGTGATGTCGGAGGATCCCGTCGACGCGTGTACCAAAAAAGCAGTGTCAGACACTTGAAGGCCAGCCAGCGCCCTCCCATCTGCCGGACAACCCGCTGGTCCGGGCCCCTCTGGCGAGACTTCCGGCGCTCTTGCGATGTCGGACCTTATCCGACATCTGCGCCGGCGGAGCTCTATTCCGTGGATACTTCCCTTTTGTTTATCGATTGGCTGGGTACGCCAATCTGGATGTGGCTCAGCTTCATCACGCTGGTCATCGCTATCCTGTCCTTCGACCTTGGCGTGCTGCACAACGATAACAAGGAAATCGAGGTCGGCGAGAGCATCAAGCTCTCAGCGCTCTACATCTCGCTTGGCCTCGCTTTCGGCGGCTGGGTCTGGTGGTATCTGGGCGCCGACGCCGGCCTTGCCTACATGACCGGCTTCGTCGTCGAAAAGACGCTCGCGCTCGACAACGTGTTCGTCATCGCCCTCATTTTCTCATTCTTTGCCGTCCCGCGTCTCTACCAGCATCGGGTGCTTTTTTGGGGCATCCTCGGCGTCATCGTCCTGCGCGCCATCATGATCGGCGTCGGTGCGACGCTTGTCGCTGAATTCTCGTGGCTACTCTACATCTTCGCTGCCTTCCTCGTCGTTACCGGCTTGAAGATGCTGTTCATGAAAGAAGCCGAGCCCGACATCTCCAACAACGCGTTGGTGCGCTTCATGCGGAACCGTTTCAATGTAACGGAGACCCATCACGGCGAACATTTCTTCGTCAAGCGGGCAGATCCGAAGAGCGGCAAGCTGATCTGGTTCATCACGCCGCTGTTCATGGCCCTCGTGCTTATCGAGGTGGCTGACGTTATCTTCGCCGTCGATTCGGTACCGGCGATCTTCGCCATCACCACCGATCCGTTCCTGGTCTATACGTCCAACATCTTCGCCATTCTCGGCCTGCGGGCGCTCTACTTCGCACTGGCAGCGATGATCCACCGCTTCCGCTATCTGAAGCCGGCTCTGGCCGTGGTTCTGATCTTCATCGGTTCGAAGATCTTCGTTGCCGATCTGCTGGGCCTGGAGAAATTCCCGGCGGCGCTGTCGCTTGGCATCACCTTTGCGATCATCGCAAGCGGCGTGATCTGGAGCCTGGTCAAGACGCGCGGGGAGGCGATACCGGCCGAGTAAGTCTCGGCAAAGCGACCTCCGTCAAGACGAGGCGATACGCCCGGAGGCTGCCCAAGAGGGCAGCCAATCCATTTCAGTGACAATCAGCTAAGCCGCGGGTGCTCGAAAGAACGCCCGCGGTTCGCGTTTATCGGATCGGCGTCTGCTCGCCCAAAGCGGCGACCATCGCGCGGATCTTCACGGCTTTCTCGAAATGGTCGAGCCGATGGGTCCTGATCCACCATTCGGCCGCCTCCATCAAAAGCTCTGGGTCTTCGTTTTTGTTGGCAAAGAAGGCATAGAACGAGAGGCCCACCCCGGGTCCCTTTTCAGCGATCTTCCGATCGCAAACTTCCAATATCTTCCGTTGCAAGGCGGTTCTCATGATCCGGCTCCAATGCGTTTGCTGATTGTCTCTGGTGAAGGGGTCGGCTTCGCCCTGCCCGCTCAAAGGGCTCTTTTCAAGACGAGGTCTTAGCCGCAGCCGGTCGGGCTGCGCAATCCTTGACAGGGCGGTCACGATTCATCGGGTGATTGTCTGATTGACCGGCCGTTGCCGCACCCTTGGATGTGCCATCGCACGCAGGGCTTGACGCCAGAATATTGCGTGTATATACACGCAATATGTCCTATTGTTATTGCATCCTCCTGCGCAAAGCCTCGAGACGAGTGACGTCGCTCTATGACGACGCGCTTGCGCCTATTGGCGTCAATCTCGCGCAGTTCAGTCTGCTGCGAAACATCCAGCGGGCGGAGCCCATCTCTCTGACGGATCTCGGCCAGCGCACGGAACTCGACCGTTCGACGGTCAGCCGGAACGTCAAGGTCCTTGAAAAAATGGCGCTGGTCGTAATGGTGAGCGGGCAGGATCAAAGGGAGTCGGCTGTCGAATTGTCCGAGAAGGGGCGGCAAGTCCTGCGTGACGGGGCTCCTCTCTGGGACGGCGTGCAGACGGCAATCGAGGCCAAGCTCGGGGATGAAGCGTCGGCCCAACTGACGGCCCTGCTGCAGGCTCTCTAGTCAAATCAACACAATCGATCGATGGAAGGAAATGGCCGATGTTCGGACCGGTGCTTGCGCGATATCTCGCCAAACGTGACATCCATTATGGCTGGGCTGTCGCGGCCGTTACATTCCTCGTCATGCTGGCGACGGCCGGTGCAATGGGGTCCGCGGGCGTTCTGATCAAGCCACTCGAAACAGAGTTCGGATGGTCGACTGCCGAGATATCGTTTGCGCTCGCCATTCGCCTCGTGCTCTTCGGTCTGCTTGGGCCGTTCGCGGCAGCCTTCATGAACCACTTCGGCGTCAGGAAGGTCGTTTCCGCGGCGCTGGTTCTCATCGTTACCGGCATCATTGCGTCGTTCTTCATGACGCAGTTGTGGCAGATGGTAGCGCTTTGGGGTGTCGTTCTCGGCGTCGGCACGGGCATGACCGCGCTAGTGCTCGGCGCCACCGTCGCCACGCGCTGGTTCGACAAAAGGCGCGGCCTCGTTGTCGGCCTGATGACGGCCAGCAATGCCACCGGGCAGTTGGTGTTCCTGCCCCTCCTCGCCTCTCTCACCGAGGCGATCGGCTGGCGCACCGCCCTCACCGTCGTCATCGCGGTCCTGTCCTTTGCCTTCCTCCTCGTGCTCCTGTTCATGCAGGACCGGCCTGCTGACGTCGGCTTGGCGCCCTATGGCGGCCGGGCGATCGTGCCGGCTCCAGCACAGAAGCATAATCTGCGCACCCTGTTGCTTTCGCCATTGAAGGCGCTGCAGGAAGCGTCCCGTTCAAACACGTTCTGGGTGCTGTTTGCGACCTTCTTCGTCTGTGGCTTCAGTACCAATGGCCTGATCCAGATGCATTGGGTGTCGATCTGCGGCGATGTCGGCATCGCTGCCGTCGGTGCGGCCGGTTTCCTGGCGCTGATCGGCGTATTCGACCTCGTCGGTACGGTCTTTTCCGGCTGGCTCTCCGACCGCTATGACAATCGTTGGCTGCTCTTCTGGTTCTACGGCCTTCGCGGCCTGTCGCTGTTGTTCCTTCCCTTCAGCGGCTTCAACATCTACACGCTGTCGATCTTCGCCATCTTCTATGGCCTCGACTGGGTCGCGACCGTCCCGCCGACCGTGAAGCTTTCGGCGGAACGCTTTGGTGCAGAGCGGGCGGCGCTGGTCTTCGGCTGGGTGTTTACCGGACACCAGCTCGGCGCGGCGAGCGCTGCATTCCTCGCCGGCGCGAGCAGGACGTCGCTCGAGACCTATACGCCAGCGCTTATTGCCGCCGGCTTGCTGTGCATCGTCGCCGCACTGTTGGTCCTGACCATCGGTCAGCGCGCACCGGCAAACCTGGTGCCGCAGGCGGGGTGAAATGCTAGCAGTTGCCGCCGCAGTTCTTCATTGCGGCCGGCAATCGACTATTGAACTGCCGTGGTCCCGTAAACGAGGTTCGGCAGCCAGAGCGAAAGCTGCGGGAACATGCTGAGCATCAGCAACAGCACCATCATCATCGCGAGATAGGGCAGCACTTCGCGTGCATAGGCCATCATCGGAACCTTCAGCACCATCGACGAGATGTACATCAGACCACCGACCGGCGGCGTAATGCCGGCAATGGTCAGGTTGGTGATGAAGACGACGCCGAAATGCACGCGATCGATACCGACGCCGTCGATGATCGGGATCAGCATCGGCGTGAGGATGATCAGCGCTGCCGACCCCTCGATCGCCGTACCGATGACGATCAGAAGCACGTTGATCAGCAACAGCATCAACAGCGGGTTGTCGGTTGCTGCACCCAGCCAGCCGGACATCGCTTGAGGCACCTGTTCCCAGGCGAGATAGAAACCGAAGGCCGCGGCCGCGCAGATCATGATCATGACCACGGCCGAATCGCGCACCGACTCGGCAAGCACTTCCGGGATCTGGCGGATGGTGAACTCACGGTAACCGAAGACCGCCACGAACAGCACGTAGACGACGACGACTGCACCAGCCTCCGTGGTGGTGAACAGCCCATAGCGAGTTCCGGCGAAGATGACGATCGGGATCGACAGCGCCCAGAGACCGTCGACCAGCGCCTTCATCGCTTCGGCACGGCTCGCCCGCTCCTTGCGCAGCGGCTTGTAGCCACGCTTCTTGGCAATGAAGTAGGTGGTGATCATCAGGCCGCCGGCAAGCACAAGGCCGGGCACGACGCCAGCCGCAAACAGCCGGCCGATCGAGGTTTCGGCAAGGAAGCCATAGACGATAAGACCGATCGACGGCGGGATCAGGCTGGTGATAATGGCGGCCGATGAGGTGATAACCGCAGCGAAGGCACGGCTGTATCCCCGCTCCGACATTTCGACGCCCAGCGTCTTGGCAAGCATCGCCGCATCGGCGTTGGCGGATGCAGTCAAGCCGCCAAGCAGCGTGCCGAGAACCGTGCACATCTGGGCGAGTGCCCCGGTCATATGGCCGACGAGGACGTCTGCGAGGTTGAGCAGCCGGCGGGTGATGCCCGAGGCGTTCATGATGCAGCCGGCGAGTACGAACAGCGGCAGCGCCAGCAGCGACACGGACTGGCTACCTTCGGCCATTTCCTGGGCGAAGTTGGCAAGTGGAATCATGTCCATGTTGATGAGGAAGAACGCCAGCGCGCCGATCGCCATCGCCCAGGTGATCGGGGTGGACAAAAGGAAGAGAACGACGACCAGCAGCGACGGGCCGGCAAGATGAAAGAAGGTCATATCAGCGATTCCACATTGCGATGCACCCGCGCGGTCCACGGTCTCTCGACGATCAGGTGCTGAACGAACATGCCGGCGGATGCCAGGGCGAGCGGGCCATAGGAGAGGCTGCGCGACAGGTCGAGCGCGATGGTGTGGACCTGGCGCGACGTCCATGCCTGCCAGGCAAACAGCACCGTCATCACCAGGAAGAAGACGGCGAGCAACAGGTAATTGAACCAGGCAATCGCCTTCTGCCAGCCTGCGGGGAAGGCCGTGACCAGCACATCGATCGCCGCATGCGTCCCCAACCGAACACCGGCAACGGCGCCGAAAAACACGAGATAGGCAAAGGCCATGATCGCCAGTTCGTAGGTCCATGCAGCCGGCTGCGGGAAAATATAGCGACTGACGACACCCCAGAGGATCGAAAAGACGATGACGATGAGCGCGACAACGCCAATCGCCTCGTCGGCGCGGCGAAAACTGAGAAGAGGAATTGTCTCTTCCTGAAGGTGTGAGGTTTCCATGGCGGCCTCGGTCATGTGAAGAGAAGGATATGGGTGGCCGATAGCGCCACCCATTTGCGGTCGGCTGTACCAGTCTCACATTCCCTGTGAGCTGATCTGCCAACCCGGCGTCGACCGTCGAGCCGACGCCGGGTTGGCGGCGGGAGCGAGCGTGTCCGCCTACTCGGCCATCGCCTTCTGGACGCGGTCGTAGATGCCGGGAGTAATGTTCGGCACCTTGTCATAGGCGATGCGCGACGCCTCGACGAAGGCTGGAACGTCGACGTCTGTAACGATCTCGACACCGGAGTCGGCGAGCTGTTTGGCATAGGCGTCGTCGGTTTCGAGCGTCATCTCAGTCAGTTCCTTGGCGATCGTCTGCCCCTCCTCCAGAAGGATCTTCTGCAGATCTTCCGGCAGGCCGTTGAAGAACTGGCTCGATGCGACCCAGGCGGTGAACATGATCTGGTGGCCGGTCTTGGAGACGACCTTGCGGGTCTCGTTCAGCTTCGCACCGGCGATCGAACCGAATGGCCCTTCAGCGGCATCGACGACGCCGGTCTGCAGCGCGTTGTAGACATCGCCCCAGGGAAGTTCCGTCGGGCGTGCGCCGTAGCTGCCAAAGGTCGCCATCATGATCGGCGAGGACGGCACGCGGATCGTCACGCCGGCAAGATCGGCCGGGGTACGGACGGGCTTGTTGGAGATGATGTGGCGGTAGCCGAAGAGGCCGTTGGGCATGATGATCTTGATGCCCTGCGCCTCGAGCTTGCCCGACAGTTCCTTGTAGAGGTCCGATGCAAACAGGCGGTCCGTGGCCTCAAGACTCGGATAGACGTAGGGGCCGGCCAGGATCGACATATCGGGCACGAACTGACCGAGCTGGCCGTAGTCGGTGGCGCTGAGCAGGCTGGCGCCGCTCATCACCATCTCATTGACCTTCTTCTGCGCGCCGAGCTGGTCGCCGGTCATCACGGTAATCGCGATTCGGCCGTCAGAACGCTTCTCGACGCGCTCGGAGAAGGTCTTCATCGCCTTGACGATCGGCTCGTTGGGATTCACCTGCGAGGTCGAAAAACGCAGGCTGTATTCCTGCGCATTGGCGCTACCGCAATAGGACAGAGCGGCGATGGCAGCCGCGAGCACGAACTTCTTCATTGGATCCTCCTGTTCCGGACTCCCCTCCGGAATTCATTCATAAGCGAATGAATAAGTTATTTACGAATGAGTCACAAGCGTCAAGTGGAATGTCTCGGTGCCGCGGCTGTTCGAAGGTGAGAGCGCCATTCCGCGTCCCGTTGGCGGAAAAAGCAAAAGCCGCCGCAGAGATCCTGCAGCGGCTTCAAGCAACACGTTTGAATTCACACCTTATATATGAATACCCTCTCAGGGATAATCGGCGCTACTAGCCCTTGAACGTGTAATCCTTGATGGACTGCGGCTTCATCTCGATCGAAAAGCCTGGACGTTCCGGCGGCATGTAGGCGGCGTTGTGGATGATGCACGGCTCGAGGAAGTGCTCGTGCAAATGGTCGACATACTCGATCACCCGGCCATCCTTGGTCCCAGACACGGCGATGTAGTCGATCATCGACAGATGCTGGACGTATTCGCAGAGCCCTACCCCGCCGGCATGCGGCCAGACTGGAAGCTCATACTTCGCCGCCACCAGCAGAACCGCCAGCACTTCGTTCAGGCCGCCCATGCGGCAGGAATCGATCTGCACCACGTCGATCGCGCCCTCGGCGATGAACTGCTTGAACATGATCCGGTTCTGGCACATCTCACCGGTTGCGACTTTCACCGGGCCGATCGCCTCACGGATCTTACGGTGGCCGGCGACATCATCGGGACTTGTCGGTTCCTCAATGAAGAACGGCTTGGCAAAGGCCAGTTGTTTGACCCAGTCGATCGCTTCACCGACCTCCCAGACCTGGTTAGCATCGATCATCAGGTAGCGGTCCGGGCCGATGACTTCGCGTGCAATGGTCAGGCGCCTGATGTCGTCGGCGAGATCACGCCCGACCTTCATCTTGACGTGATTGAAGCCCTGGTCGATTGCCTCCTGCGCCAGCCGGCGAAGCTTGTCGTCGTCATAGCCGAGCCAACCGGCAGACGTCGTATAGCAGGCGTAACCTTCGCTCTTCAGCGTCGCGATACGCTCCGCCTTGCCGGCTTCGGCACGCTTCAGGATCGCCACGGCTTCGTCGCGGGTCAGCACATCGGTCATATAGCGGTAGTCGACAATGTCGGCGATCTCTTCCGGCGACATGTCGGCGACGAGTTGCCAGACGGGCTTGCTGGCTTCCTTGGCGAGCAGATCCCAGATCGCGTTGACGATGGCACCGGTGGCCAGATGAATGGCCCCCTTCTCCGGGCCGATCCAGCGCAGCTGGCTGTCGCTGGTCAGATGTCGCCAAAAGCGGCCTGGATTGGCGAGTATCTCCGCCGTATCGCTGCCGACGACGAGATGCTGCATGGCTTTGATCGCCATGCAGCAGATGTCGTTGCCCCGCCCGATCGTGAACGTCAGGCCATGGCCCGCCAATCCGGGGCTATCGGTGTCGAGGATGACATAGGCCGCGGAATAGTCAGGGTCCGGGTTCATGGCATCGGAACCGTCGAGGCTCTGCGATGTGGGAAAGCGCAGATCGAAGACGCGCAGATCGGTGATGCGGGTCATGTTTGCTCCAATGAGAATAGATCAGTCGTCCGCGCGTACGGACTGCTTCTGGGTGCCGAGACCTTCGATGCCGAGTTCGACGACATCGCCGGCCTTGAGGTAACGCGGCGGCTTCATGCCCATGCCGACGCCCGGCGGCGTACCGGTCGAAATGATGTCGCCCGGCTGCAGCGACATGAACTGCGACAGGTAGGAGACGAGATAGGCGACACCATAGACCATGGTCTTGGATGAGCCGTTCTGCATCGTCTCGCCGTTGACCTTGAGCCACATCGGCAGGTTCTGCGGATCCGGAATCTCGTCCTTCGTCACCAGCCATGGGCCGGTCGGGCCGAAGGTGTCGCAGGACTTGCCCTTGGTCCACTGTCCCTGGCGCTCGATCTGGAACGCGCGCTCTGACACGTCGTGGACCGTGCAATAGCCGGCGACATAGTCGAGGGCTTCGGCTTCGCTGACATACTTCGCCTTGCGGCCGATGACGACGCCGAGTTCGACTTCCCAGTCGGTCTTCTCGGAGCCGCGCGGAATGACGAGGTCATCGTTCGGACCGACGATGGCCGACGTCGCCTTCATGAAGATGATCGGCTCGGAGGGAACGGTCGCACCCGTTTCGGCGGCATGGTCGGAATAGTTGAGGCCGATGCAGATGAATTTGCCGGTGCCAGCGACGCAAGGGCCGAGGCGCGGGCTGCCGGCCACAGCCGGAAGGCTGGCAAGATCGAGCTTGGCCAGCTCCGCCAACTTGGCAGGATCCAGCGCTGCTCCCGAGAAGTCGGCGACATGGCCGGAAAGATCGCGAAGCGTGCCGCTCGCGTCGATGATTGCAGGCTTTTCCTGCCCCGGTTCGCCATAACGAAGAAGTTTCATGGTGTCATATCCCTGATTTGAGTGCTCAGATGGTCCAGCCGCCATCGATGGCATAGGCCTGCCCGGAGGTATAGGTCGCGCCGGCGAGGTAGAGGGCGAGATCGGCGATCTCTTCCGGCGTGCCGATCCGGCCCATCGGCTGACGGGCGATGAAGGCGGCCCGCGCCGCGTCGTAATCGCCCTGTGCCCGCATGCGATCCTGCAGCGATGGGCTTTCGACCGTACCAGGGCAGATGGCATTGCAGCGGATGCCGTCGGCGACATAGTCGGCGGCAACGGATTTGGTCAGGCCGATGACGGCCGCCTTGGTCACGCCATAGGCAAAGCGGTTCGGCACGCCCTTGATGCTGGACGCAACCGAAGCCATGTTGATGATCGAGCCGTCCTTGCGCGAAAGCATGCCCGGCAACACGGCCCGGATGGTGCGGATCATCGCCTTGACGTTGAGGTCGAAGGCGAATTCAAGGTCGGCATCCTTCATGTCGAGGATCGAGCCGGCATGCACGAAACCGGCGCAATTGAAGAGCACGTCGACCTGACCGATCTTCTCAACCAGCGCCTCGACAGCGCCTGGGTCGAGAACGTCGAGCCGATGGGTTTCAACAGAGGCTTCTGCGGCCAGCGCTGCGAGTGCCTCGGTGTTGATGTCGGTGGCATGCACCTTGGCGCCGGCCTTGGCAAAGGCAAGCGCGGTGGCGCGGCCGATGCCCTGGGCTGCGGCGGTGATAAGGACGACCTTACCCGAAAGACCCGTTGTCATTGTTGACCCCTCATGCTTTGCGTTCGACGACCAGGATATGATCGGCGGCGAGGACGACCTCGCCACGCTGGTTGATAACTTCGCACCGTTCGACGACACGTCCCGCCTTCGGCCGCTTCGGATCGTCCTCCTTGGCGGAGATCGTCACGCGGGTGCGGATGGTGTCGCCGATATGAACCGGACGCACGAACCGTAACCGATCATAGCCATAAGAAAAGGCGACGGGATTGATCAGCGACGCCGTCAGGCCGACGCCGATGGAAAAGATCATGGTGCCATGGGCGATCCGCTGGCCGCCGGGCAAGGTTTTGGCGAATTCCGCGTCCATGTGGTGCGGGAAGAAGTCGCCCGTATGCCCGGCATGGACCACGAAGTCGGTCTCGGTGATCGTACGGCCTGTGCTCAACCTGACATGGCCGAGTTCATAGTCTTCGAAATGGATTGTCTGTTCCAACATCGTCAACGTCCGGGAAGTGGCGCGATCGCGGTTGCAGGCCGCGCGCTGGATTGGTAGGCGGCCTCGACCAGCGCCATCGTCTGCCAGGCGTCGTCGACTGCGCCGATCAGCTGCTCGTCCTCGCCACTAACGAAGCGTTGCAGGTTGGCCATGCGATTGGCAAAAGCGTCTGGGAACCAGGCGCCGTTGAGCGGCACCTCCACCCATTCCGTGCCACCGGCTGGCCGGATCCACAGTTCGTCGGGCTCGCCGCGCGGATAGTCGAGATTGACGCCCAGCTTGACGTATGCCGCCCCCTCGGTTCCCGAGATACGGAACTCGCAGGCCTGGAACTTGCGGCCGAAATCATGGTCGTGATTGACCGAAAGCACGCAGCGCACCTGGTCGCCGTAGTCGAGAATGGCGGCCGTGCGGGTCTGCGCCACCTCATGATTGGGATGGCCGATCGTCTTGGCGTGCACACCGTCGGGATTGCCGAGCAGTCCGCGGATCAGGTCGAGATAATGGATCGAGTGCATGGCGATCTCGATCCGCGGCAACCCTTTGAGGAACGGCCAGAGACCCCAGGGCGTGGCAAGTGCAAGCCACGCATCGAAGTCGACGATCTGGCCGAGATAGCCTTTTTCGATCGCGTCGCGCAGCGCCAGCATCATCGGGGCAAAGCGAAGCTGGAAATTGACTGCCGCCTGCAATTGCCGGTCACGGCAGATGTTGAGGATCTCCGTGGCTGCTGCCAGATCTGCGCCCATCGGCTTCTGGATCAGGGCGCCCGATCCTACTGGCAGTTTCGACAGGATTGCAGCATGCGCTGCCGGCGGCGTCGCCAGATCGAAGATCGCATCTGGGATTGCCAGCGCCTCGGTCTCGGTCGCAAACGCTCGGATGCCCCATTCGGCAGCAAGCGACGCCGCCTTCTTGACATCGGGATCGAAGATGCCGGCGACGGGAAGGCCTGCCTTGCGATAGGCCGGAAGATGCGCATCACCGACAATGCTGCCGGCGCCGAAGATGACGATCGGGCGCGGTTTTTCGGGTGTCGGCCAGGATTGCTGCAGCGACGTCGGATCGAACTGGTCAGTCACGATGCAAGACCTTTCCGTCGTGGTGGAAGACTTCCTCCAGCATCGCCCACCACTCGCCATCCCCGCGCGTTTCGAGCGGCTTCTGGCATGGCATGCAAACCGACCACCATTCCTGGTTCTTCGGGTGCGCGGCCATCCTGGCCATGTCGGCTGCGAAATCCTCGCCGACATATTCCCAGTAGCCGAACAGCAGGTTTTCCGGCTCCTTGAGGAAGATGGAGTAATTCGTGACGTTGCATTCGGAGATCAGCGTAAGGATCTCCGGCCAGACGGCAGCGTGCAGCGTCTTGTATTCGGCGATCTTGTCGGGCTGAAGACCGATCACCATTCCCATTCGTTGCATGGCGGCCTCCCTACTTCACGAATTCCCGGGTGAACTCGTTGATCGAGCGCGCCTTCACAGCATCCCAGTCCCAGGCAATGCCGATGCCGGCTTCAGACGGCGCAATGGCGCGTCCGTTACGGATCTCCATGCCCTTGGTTGTCAGTTCATCGAGCTGCGGAATGTATTCGACATATTTGCCGTTCGGCACGGCGCAGACAAGGCTGACATGCAGTTCCATCAGGAAATGCGGGCAGACCGGAATATCGAAAGCCTCAGCAGCGTGCGCGACCTTCAGCCAAGGCGTGATGCCGCCGATGCGGGCGACGTCGACCTGGACGATCGAGCAGGCCCCCTTCTGCATGTACTCACGGAAATGCCGGATCGAATACATGGATTCGCCGACGGCGATCGGGGTCGGGGTCGAGCGTGTCAGGCGGATGTGGCCGTCGAGATCGTCGGCCGGCAGCGGCTCCTCGATCCAGGCGAGATCCAACTCCTTCAGCCGAGCGGCCCGGCGGATCGCCTCGTCAACGGTAAAACCCTGGTTACAGTCGGTCATGATCTCGAAGCCATCACCGAGCGCTTTGCGCATCGCCGACAGGCGATCATAGTCCTCGGAGCCGTGCGGCTTGCCGATCTTGACCTTGGAGCCGGAAAAACCCTTGGCCTTGGCCTGAAGCGCATCCTCGACGAGGGCTTCCTTTTCGATATGCAGCCAACCGCCTTCGGTGGTGTAGAGCGGGCAACTGTCCTTGGCGCCACCGGCAAGCTTCCAGAGCGGCAGCTTCTGTTTCCGTGCGCGCAGGTCCCAAAGGGCGGTGTCGACGGCAGCGAGTGCCAGCGCCGTTATCGGGCCGATCGTCGTCGCATGGGTGGCAAATTCCATCTTGTGCCAGATGGCTTCGATGCAATCGACGTCCTCGCCGATCAGGATCGGAACGAGGTGGTCGGACAGCAGGCGCATGACGGAGGAACCGCCCGTGCCGATCGTGTAGCTGTAGCCCGTCCCGGTCGCGCCGTCGGAATCCGTGATCGTGACGATCGGCGTTTCCTGGCTGACGAAGCTCTGGATCGCGTCGGTCCGCTTCACCTTCGGCTGCAGATCGACCATACGCAGTTCAATTTTCTCGATCCTTGCCATGTCAGCCTTCCAGAGCCTTTCCTGTCTCGATGTCGAAGAGATGGGCGCGGGAGAGATCGAAGCTCATGCGCACACTTTCGCCTGAGCGAAGCGGACGCGGATTGAGCATGCGCGAAACCCAGTCGCGGCCATTGAATTGGATGAACACCAGCGTCTCGTTGCCGAGCGGCTCGGTGATGGTGACGGGCAGCTCAACCTCGTGCACGGCAGCGGCATCGCCGGCATGAAGGCCATGGCCCGTGGGGTAGATATCATCGGGCCGCAGGCCGAATGTGACCTTCTGGCCGGCGCGGAGCGCGCCGACAAACCGCGGCGGGATGGGCAGACGGACGCCGGTCGCAAACACCAGCTGGCCATGGTCGACCACGGCCTCGTCCATGTTCATCGGCGGCGAGCCGATGAAGCCGGCAACAAACTTCGTCGCGGGTTTCTGGAAGACTTCTTCCGGTGTTCCGACCTGTTCGATATGGCCGTCGCGCATGATGACGATGCGATCGGAAAGCGTCATCGCCTCGACCTGGTCATGCGTCACATAGATCATCGTCGCCTGCATGCGGGCATGCAGCTTCTTGATTTCGGTGCGCACCTGGGTGCGCAGCTTGGCGTCGAGGTTGGACAGCGGCTCGTCGAACAGGAAGACGTCGGGCTGGCGCACGATCGCACGGCCCATCGCCACGCGCTGGCGCTGGCCGCCGGACAGCTGCGACGGGCGACGTTCCAGCAGATGGCCGAGATCGAGAATGGTCGCAGCCTCATCGACGCGCGCCTTGATGTCGTCAGTAGAGCGGCCGGCGATCTTCAGCGAGAAACCCATGTTCTCGGCGACCGTCATATGCGGATAGAGCGCGTAGGACTGGAAGACCATCGAGATGTTGCGGGCGCGCGGCGGCAGGTCGTTGACCTTGCGGCCACCGATCTCGATGGCTCCGCCGCTGACATCTTCGAGGCCGGCGATCATGCGCAGCGTCGTCGATTTGCCGCAACCGGACGGGCCGACCAGGGCGATGAACTCGCGGTCTTTCACCTCGAGATCGATGCCGTGAACGACTTCGAGCGCGCCATAGCGTTTGACCAGTTTCCTGAGGGTGACAGGAGCCATGAATGTTATCCTTTCACCGCGCCGAAGGTGAGGCCCGAAACGAGGTGCTTTTGAATGATGAAGGTGAGCGTGAGCGCCGGGACGATCATGACCACGGCGAGCGCGCACATACCGCGCCAGTCGATCGTGAACTCGGCGGTGTAGTCGAGCAGGCCGACGGGCAGAGTTTTCGAGTTGACCGAGCGGGTGATCTGCGAGGCCAGAGCATATTCATTCCAGGACGTGAGGAAGGCGAAGATGCCCGCGGAGGCAATGCCGGGGCCAGCAAGCGGAAACTCCACCTGCCAGAATGCCTGCCAGGGTGTGCAGCCGTCGATCTGGGCGGCTTCCGCCAGATCCTTCGGTACCTGACGGAAGAAGCCGTCGATCAGCCAGATAGTGAAGGGCACGTTCAGCGCGACATAGGTCAGGATCAGCGAGAAATGCGTGTCGATGATGCCGGTGCGGGCATAGATCATGAAGAGCGGGAGGGACAACGCGATGCCGGGAACGGCGCGCGTCAGCATGAAGCCGAGGAAAATCGCCGACTTTGCCTTGAAGCGGTAACGGGCAAAGGCATAACCACCGGCCATGCCGATCGCCAGAGCGATCA
Source organism: Ensifer sp. 1H6 (assembly GCF_001976035.1). Taxonomy (NCBI): domain Bacteria; kingdom Pseudomonadati; phylum Pseudomonadota; class Alphaproteobacteria; order Hyphomicrobiales; family Rhizobiaceae; genus Ensifer; species Ensifer sp. 1H6. Next base: position 145,422 of record NZ_MOAI01000016.1, read on the forward strand.
CCGTCGACGTGACGGAGATGATGAGAGAGTTGCGGAAGTAGTCCCAGACGGGAACCCCGCCCTGCCCGGCGCCGGCGAACATGGCGCGGTAGGCATCCAGCGAAATGCTTTCCGGGATCCAGACCGGCGGCTTTGCCATGATCTCGACGGTCGGGCGCAACGACGACAGCACGATCCAGAGGCCCGGCAGGCAGATCACGGCCATTGCGAGAAACAGCCCGATCAGATGCGCCGTCTTCAGGAGGCGCCGGCGCAGGCGATGTGACGAATTGATATCCATTACCACTCGGCTCCGATCTGCTGGCGCGCGGCGGCGAGCTTGCGGAAGAAATAGACGGTGAAGACGATCGACAGCAGGATGGCGACATAGGCCATGGCGTTGGCCATCCCCATGCGGGCGTCGGCGTAGGCCGTGCGGCCGATCAGGGTCCACAGAAGCTCGGTGCGCTTGGCCGGGCCGCCATCGGTCATGATCTTCACGATGTCATAGGCGCGGGCGACGTCGAGCGAGCGGATCGTCATGGCGATGAAGGCAAAAGGCATGAGATAGGGCCAGGTGACGTAGCGGAATGTCTGCCATGGCGTGCAGCCATCGACATGCGCCGCCTCGACCGGGTCCTTCGGCATCGCCAGAAGACCGGCAAGAATGAGGATCGCGAAGACCGCAGTCGACGACCAGACCTCGGCAATGATGATCGAGATCAGCGCGAGGTTGCCGTCAATCAGCCAGGGGATGGCGCGGTCCGTCAGCCCGAGCGACTGCAGCGCATTGTTCACGAAACCGATGTTGTCGTTGAACATGAATTTGAACTGGAAGCCGACGAGCACCGGTGAAAACATCATCGGGAACATCATGATGGTGCGCAGCAGCCGCTGGCCGTGGGTGGCCTTGTTGACAAGGAGCGCGAGGCCGAGGCCAAGCAGCATCTCCGTGTTCAGTGCGACGGTGAGCAGAAGGACGGTGCGGCCGAAAGCGACCCAGAAATCCCAGTTGCTCAGCACGGTGATGTAGTTGCGCAGACCGACGAAGATCCAGAGCGATTCAGGCTTGGTCAGCCGGAACGGCGTGAAGCTCGAATAGAAGGAGAAGAGCAACGGCACCACGATGACCGCTGCCAGCACGACAAAGGCCGGTAGCAGCAGAAGGACCGGTGCGGACAGTTTCTTGAGCTTCATCAGGCATTCCTGAGGGTGACATCACAGTGCCGCGCGTCAGATATGACGCGAAAAAGACGCTGCAAGGCATTAAACTTGCTGCATAATCCTTCCTGACCATTTCCGATCCAGGGAGTTACGCAGTAAATGACGAAGGCGGCGCCGACACCTTGGTATCGGCGCCGCCTTCCTGTCTCTACTCAGAGCTTTCCTGCGTCTTCCAGGATGCCGGTCGCCTTTTCGGCGGCAGTGTCGAGCGCTTCCTTCGACGTCTTGTCGCCGAGGATGGCGGCCTGGAGTTCAGGATAGACGGCGTTGGAGATTTCGATCCATTCTGCAGTCTGCGGAACCGGGAATGCATGCTTTGCCGCTTCCTGGAAAGCCTGCAACACCTCAGTCTTGTAGGCATCGCCCTCGGCGGCCTTGATGTTGTATTCCCAGACGGCGGTGCGCGTCGGCAGCGGACCGGTCGCCGATTCCAGCTTCTGGCTATCCTCGTTGGTCAGCCACCAGACGAGCGAAGCTGCCGCTTCCTTGTTGGCGCAGTCCTCGGTGACCGAGAAGCCGTGGTGCCCGGACCAGCCCGTGCGCTTGCCCGAGGAACCTGCCGGCTGAACCTTGACGCCGACATTGCCGGCAACCTTCGACGACTTCGGATCGTTGAAGAAGCTCGCCCAGCCAGGCCAATCGAGATTGACGGCGATCGAGCCGGAAGCAAAGCCCTGGCCGAGATCGTCCCAGAGGTAGTTGGTCGTGCCCGGAGGAACGGCCTTGTCCTTGTAGAGCTTGACGAACCAGTCGAGCGCCCGGATGCCGGCTTCGGAATTGAAGGCCGGACGTCCATCCTTGTCGAGGTATTCGCCACCTTCGGCGACCAGCATTTCATAGAAGCGGCCATTGATGGCCTCTTCCTTGCCGGCAAACTGCGTACCGTAGAAGTTCGGCGGGGCCGCGAAGAATTCTGCCTGGTCGCTGACCTGCGCCCAGGTATCCGGCGGCGTGAGGTCGTAGCCGTATTTTTCCTTGAAGGCGGCCTTCTTGGCATCGTCCTGGTAGAGGCTCTTTTGATAGTAGAGCGCCGACACGTCGAACTGCGCGCGTGGAAGCATGACGAGCTTGCCGCCGAGCGTCGAGGCGTCGATGACAGCCGGCACGAACTTTGCGATTTCTTCCGGCGGAAGCAGTGCCAGGAGATCGGTATAGATGTCGGGGTATTGCGGGGCGAAGGAAGAGTGGTTGGAACCGACGCACCAGCTGATACCGCCCGTGGCGATATCCGACTTGATCTCCTTGTCGAGTTCGAAGTGATTCTTCTTCGACAGGATATTGACCTTGGCGCCGGTCGCCTTCTCCCATTCGGCGATGCGCTCATAGAGCTTTTCGTATTGCTGTCCGCCGATCAGCTTGGCGTCGATGGTGACGCCTTCGAACTTGCCGGGCAGTTCCGCGGCGCTGGCCGCTCCCACTGCGCAGGCAAGCATGATGACTCCGGCCGAGACGCCGGAAAGCAGCCTGTTCATAACCTCTCCTCCACTGTAGCGCGCCCTCATCCCGGCCCGCATTTCTCATTTGTGAGAAACTAATTCATATACAAACAACAATTTTATCGCTCGTCAAGGGTGAACTTTCTTTTGTCGGCGGCTTTCTCTGCGTATATGGATATCGATATTCACTAAGGAGGACGCCCATGGACACCGAAGAGTCCGATCGCTACCGCGCCCCCGCGCTGGACAAGGGACTTGATATTCTCGAACTGCTGGCGAGCGTCGATGGAGGCCTGACGCAGGCGGAAATATCGAAAAGGCTCAATCGGAGCCCGAACGAATTCTACCGGATGCTCGACCGGCTCGTGCGCCGCGGCTACGTCACGCGAATCGATGGCGATCGCTATTCCCTGACGTTGAAGCTTTTCGGCCTGGCCCAGCTTCACGCACCGGTGCGGCGGCTGGCCTCCTATGCGACGCCACTGATGCGCGATCTTGCCCAGCGGTCGAAGCAGGCCAACCAGTTGGCCGTGTTCGATCGCGGCTCGGCCGTGGTCATCGCCCAGCAGGAAGCGCCTGATTACTGGGGTATCTCAATCAGGGTCGGCTCGCACATCAGCCTGTTCGATACTGGCTCCGGTCACATCCTGCTCGCCTTCCGCACGCCGGAGGAGCGGGAAATGATGATCGCCGAGCACGCGCGCAGCAAGGACGAGATCTTGCTTGGTCCGGAATTCTATGCCCGGCTCGACCAGATCCGCGAGCGTGGCTACGAAATGATGGCAAGCGCCCAGACGGCCGGCGTCTACAACCTCTCGGCGCCCATTCTCGGGCCTGACGGCCGTGGCATCGCGGCATTGACCATTCCCTATATTGCGCTGGTCAATGCGCCATCTGCGCCTGATATCACCGAGACGATCTCGCTCCTGCGCAGCGCGGCAACACAGCTTTCGGTGCTCGCGGGATCGGATGTGGCGCAATCGTCGGAATGAGCAGGTGCCGGATCTACGGTCGGCACACGACGTCCGCGATCGCTGCATACTGTCAATTTCTTATTTGAATGATCTCTTCTCGTGTGAGAGTGTGAGGCGTATGGAGGAAGCCGCATCGTGATCGTTGATACCCATCTGCATCTCATCAACAAGTCCGCGTTGACCTATCCCTGGCTGACGGGCGTCCCGGCGCTGGATCGGGATTTCCTCTATTCGACCTATGAGGCGGAGGCCCGGCGTGTCGGCATCGGCACGGCGTTGCACATGGAAGTTGACGTCGATCCCGGCGAAATGGAGCTGGAGACGTCAGAAGTTCGGCAACTCTCGCAAAGAGCGGGCAGTCTGCTCAAGGGGGCAATTGCCGCGTGCCGGCCGGAAGAGGACGGCTTTGCCGCCTATCTCGAACGGCAACAGGACGATCCCCTCGTCAAGGGGTTTCGCCGTGTCCTGCATGTGGTCCCGGACGATTTGTCGGACGGCGCCCTCTTCCGCGAGAACATCAGGCGGCTTGGCGGTAACCGTTTTACCTTCGATCTCTGCGTCCTGCCGCACCAGATCCCCAAAGCGATTGCCCTTGCCGATCTCGTGCCCGATCTGCAGTTCGTGCTCGACCATTGCGGCGTTCCCGATATCCGCAACGGCGCCGAACATCCCTGGCGTGACCATATGCGCGAGATCGCAAAGCGGCCGAACGTGGTTGCCAAGATATCCGGCGTCGTCGCCTATGCGGATGAAAGCTGGAATGTCGAGACGCTACGACCTTACGTCGAGCATACGATCGCTACTCTCGGCTGGGACCGCGTCGTCTGGGGCAGCGATTGGCCCGTCTGCACGCTCGGCGCCAACCTTTCAACCTGGGTTGCGACCACTCACGCGTTGCTGGAGCACTGCAGTCCGGACGAGCGGACAAAGCTGCTGTCGGCAAACGCACGTCGAATCTGGAATCTCGCGTAAGGAAGCAACGCGGCCCATTGTGGCCACCCACCCTCACGACAAAGCCTGAAACCGCTAGGTCGGCCTTTTTTGCTGAACACCGGAGATGAGCCGATCGCTTATCTCCGGTGTTTCTCTTTACGCCGCCGCGAAGCTTTCGGTGAAAAGCCGGTTGAGATCGTCAACGACCTGTCGCGCCATCTCCTTGCGCAATAGCCCGTCATTGATGCGATCCGAGGCCGCCTGCTGGAACGGCATGTAACCATCGTGTCGGGGACGCACCCAGGCGGTTTCGAGCGTCGCACGGGTCGCGCGATAAAAGTTTGATGTCGCCGCGTTCACCGCATCGTCGTCCCAGGCGTCGCCGTGTCCCGGCTGTCCGCCGCCAAAGGCGTAGGCCTGGCGCTGGACCGCACCGCTTGCAACCCAATAGGCAAAGTCGGTCGCGGCGTCGATGGACGACGAGAAGCCGGAGACGGCAATGCCCGTTCCGCCAAGCGCCGAACCGCTTGGGCCATGCTGGCCGGCGACCGGAATGTCGCCAAACCGGATGAGCGACGGCCGGAAACCGGCAACCGAGTAGCTGACGTAGCCGTAGATTAACGGCGCGCAGGCGGCTTTTGCCTCCGGGGCCGACATCGCCTCCAGCACCGCGATCGGATCCATCGCGAAGCAGGCGGGGTCGATCAGCGATACAAGCTCGGAGAGCATCTCGAAGGCGGCAACGCCTCCGTCACGGTCCACCAGGTCCGCTTGTCCGCTCACTGCGCAGGGGTGACCGAGATTGCCGCAGAGCGTGTAGAAGCTCATCAGCGAATGCGGCGGTCGCAGCGGCAGCAGCACCGCACCCTTGCGCGCGAGGTCCAACATGCCGGACCAGCTCGAAACACGCTCTCCGAGATCAGGGCGCCAGGCCTGGACCTGTGCCGCGGCATCGATCGGAAAGGCCCATTGGCGCCCGTTCCAGCTGTAACTCGGATAGGATTGCCCGACCGACCCGGCTGCAAGCACGGAACGTTCCGCTTCTCGACCGGCCACATCAAGAGGCGCAAGGCACCCTTCATTGGTGATCTGCCCGACATGCGGGTGATCGATAACGATCAGATCGTATGCCTTGGCGAGCTCCTCGACCGGATAGGTCTCGAAATCCTGCAGCGAGCGCTTCTCCCAATGGATGGCAACCCCGGTCTTTTCCTGCCAGAGTCTCGAACACGCCACCATGGGGTCGTAACCGCGTGGATGGCTCCACGTCATGCCCTTGAGGGTGACGGTCATAGGCCGAACTCCTTGCGGATCGATGCACTGTGTTCGCCGATTCTGGGGGCAGCGCGATCGACCTGGGCGCGCCGACCGTTGACCCGCAGCGGCGAACGCGTGGTCAGGATTGACACGTCGTCTTCGCGGTTGACCGTCTGCAGCATGTCAAGGGTGCGGAAGCCGTCGCTTTCCAGCAGTTCGTTCCAGTTGAGCACGCGAGCGCACCAGATGTCGGCCGGCTCGAGCACGGCCAGCCAATGGTCCACCGTGTTTTCGCCGATGCGCTCGGCGATCAGGGCCTTGATCTCGTCTCTTGCGGAAAACCACGAAGACGGGTCGTCGCAATAGGGCGCGAGCTGCGGCATCTCCAGGAGGTCGGCAAGTTTCGAGATCGGCGTCATCGCGATCGCGAGGTAGCCGTCCTTGGCGGGGTAGACCCCGTAGGGCGCCGACAGATAGGCGTGGGCGCTGCGGAAATCCGAGCGCTTCGGCAGCCGCCTGCCGTCGTTGAGATGGGTCGTCAGCACCTCGAACTGGAAGTCGACCAGCGCTTCGAGCAGGCTGGTTTCAATCAGGCTGCCCTTGCCGGAGATGCCGCGGCGGACGAGACCAGCAAGAATGCCCTGGGCGGCTGCAGCGCCGGCAAGCATATCGCCAATGGCAAGACCGAAGGGGACCGGCCCTTGCGCTTCGTCGCCGTTCAACCACATCACGCCGGAGCGCGCCTGCGCCAGCAGGTCCTGACCGGGCCGCTTGACCCAAGGGCCCTCCTCTCCATAACCGCTGATCGAAGCGTAGACGATGCGCGGGTTGATCGCCCGAACGGCCTCGTAGTCCAAGCCCAGCCGTTGAATGACGCCAGGTCGGAAGTTCTGGATCAGGACGTCGGCCTTGGCGAGCAGCGCCTTCAGCGCCGCGACATCGGATTCGTCCTTGAGATCGATTGCCAGACTTTCCTTAGCGCGATTGATCGCATGGAAGATGGTGGAATCGCCACCGATCTCGGTGTCGCTGAGATAGAGGCGGCGCGATAGATCGCCGCCATCCGGGCGCTCGATCTTGATGACGCGCGCGCCCAGGTCCATCAGCCGTAGAGAGCAATAGGGACCGGAGAGAAACTGGCTCATGTCGACGACGACAAGGCCGGCCAAAGGCAGTTCGTTTTCCTCGTGCATCGCTGTTCTTATTTCTCTGTCTTGCCGACGAAGTCAGCCGGATTGTTGTACTTCACCGTCTGCAGATGCTCGCAGTAGAGCACCAGCTCACCCTCGTTCTTGAAGACCTGATAACTGGCCCGGATCAGGCCAAGCTCCTTGTAGCGCGGTGTTTTGTCCATGTTGGTGCGGATCGTGTAGATCGTGTCGCCCAGAAAGACCGGCTTGATGAAGCGCAGCTTGTCATAGCCGTAGGAAAAAGCGTTGACGCAGTTGGTGGCGACGAGGCCGAGGCCGGCCGAAAAAACGAAGGCGCCAGCCACCAGTCGGCGGCCGAAGATGCCTTCCCGTTCCGCGAACATCTGATCCTGGACATAAGGGTGGATGTCGACGACCAGCGTGTTGAACAGGTGGCTGTCGCTCTCGGAGATCGTCCGGCGCAACGAGCGGATGCGCTGGCCGACCGGCCAATCCTCGTAAAACCAGTTTTCGGCATTCCACACCGGAAGGGCAGCGTGATCCTCCGGCATGTCGGTGGGGCGTGTCGTAGACACGCCAACGGTTGGCGAGAATTCATTCATGAGAAAACCCTGCGCTGGCTCGTATCCGCATTGGCAGCTGGCAGCGAGTGGTCGCGCTTATCATATGGGCGCGGCTGTGCTGGTTGGGCATTATCTCCTCCATGAATTTTCTTATGTAAAGATACTGTTCACATATGGAGGCTTTTTGCAAGATGCAAATGACCATTGCGCCCGGCCTGATCTGCCGGCCAAGAAAGCCATGGATCGAAAGAAACGCTGCAGAGCGGTGAGTGAAAAATGGTGCCGTCCCAAGCGGCGCAGGATGCGAAATCTATCGGGTGCTCTTGCGGATGCGGCTCACCTTCTCGTCGCGAGGCTTGGATGCCTGAGGTTGAGGGCCGGGTTGCTCTTCCTCCTCAACTACCGCTTCGAGCCTGCCGACGACGGAAAGAACAAGAAAGGCGGATCCTGTCGCAAAGGCAGCGATGATCCAGTGGCCGAAGCCGAGAGCGAGGCCAATGGCGCCCGCCAACCACAGACTACCGCCGGTCGTCAGGCCCTGGACCTGTCCGCGCGACAGTACGATGGTGCCCGCCGCAAGAAAGGCGACGCCCGCGGTGACCGCTTCAACGACGCGCAAGGGATCGATCCGGACCCGCTCGTCTATGAAGCCCTTCATATAGACGCTTTCAAGCGAGATGACTGCAAAGGTGCAGGCGGCGAGGCACACGAGCATGTGCGTCTTGAGACCGGCCGGGCGGGCTTTGGCTTCACGCTCGAAGCCAATGATCGAGCCCATCAGCAAGGCCCCGAGAATGCGCGCGAAGATGACCGGATAGGGAATCTGCGACGGCGGAAACATGTCTGCTACGATTTGCTCCATGCGGAACCAACGCGAGTGCTTCGCATTGGTTCCGCATGATGGCGCCGCCTTCCGCCCGGTGGGCGCGCGTCGAGCGGCCCGTCCCCGCCCGCTCGTTTCAGTGTGGCTTTGCTTTAGTTGCCGAGTGCTGTGAATGCGGCGTCCAGCCGTTCCTGCGCCTTCTTCGGGTTCTTGGCGCCCTTCGCCGCTGCGAGGTTGGCCGGGCTGTCGCCGACCTGAACCACGCCGACCATGCCCATGCCGTAGTGCGGCGTGCATTTCACGCCGTAGATGCCGGGTGCAGTGAAGGTCACCTTGTAGTTTTCGTTGATTTTGCTCTTGAATGCCTCTGCGCCATCCGGGATCATGCCCTTGATCGTTTCGACGTTGTGGCCCTTGTCGGTCGGGATGAACGTCACCGTGTCGCCGGCCGCAACCTTCAGCGACGCAGGTTCAAACACCATCGCGCCTTCCTTGCCCTTGTTGAGCATGTGCACTTCGAAATCCGCGGCGGTTGCGGGCGCAGCGATAAGCATGACCGCCATTGCGAGGCCCAATCCGCTCTTGATTGCTTTCAACATCGTCTTCTCCGTTTGACCGAGCAGCCCGTGCTTGGGTTGTTCGCCGCAGTATTAGTCCGAAGGCCGTGCACCTAATTTGATGCGCGTCAAATTGGATGCGGATTCCCGGCGACGGTGAATTGACACTAATTAGGACTCCTATATATATCAGGAATGGCAAAGAACACGACGACACCGCCTGCAATTATCGACCGCATAGGCGACGGGTTCGCACGGATAGCGACGGCGATGCGGACCGAAGCATGGACGGCAGCCGACGTGATCGGGTTGAACCCGACACAACTGCAGATCCTGATCTTTCTGGTGGGCCGTGGCAAAGCTGGCATGCGCGTCAAACAGATCGCAGCCCATCTCGGCGTCAGCCAACCGACTGCGACGGATTCGATCAATGCACTGACGCGCAAGGGTTTTGTCGAGAAGCTGGCGGACCCTTCGGATGCGCGGGCCGTAGCGGTGGCCGCGACGGCCGAAGGCGAGGCCGCCGTGCGCCGCGCCGGCATGATTGCCTCGCGACAGACGCTGCCTTTGCGTCGCTATCGACGCTCGGACAGGAAGATCTGCTGCTTCATCTGGTCAAGATCATCCGCACGCTGCAGGCGTCCGGCGCCATCCCGGAACAACGCATGTGTGTGAACTGCCGATACTTCCAGCCCAATGCCTATCCGGGTTCGAAAGAGCCGCACCATTGCGCCTTCGTCAACGCACCGTTTGGCCAAGCGGATTTGCGCATCGATTGCGGCGAATACGAAACGGCAGACGCCTCAAGCCAGGCCGCCGCCTGGAAGATATTCAACCGTGGCGCGGCCTGAGGTGGGGCAGATGCAATGAAGGACACCACCGACCCATCATTTGTTTCGACCAATGCACCGGCGCTGCCACGCCCCAGCGTGCTGACGTCGGCACCAGGACAAACCGCTTCACCCTCGGGACCAAAGGATTTCACCGCATTCAAGCGCGCTTTCGGCCCCGATGATGTCGGCGCGGCCCGTCGACTGCCATCGGCGGACCGGCATTTTCTCCCTCCATGCAAATAGAAAGAGAAAACCATGAGCAGAATTAATCTAGTTGACCCCAAGACGGCAACCGGTGCCAGTGCAGAACTGCTGGGCAGCATCCACGCGGCCTTCGGCGCGACACCGAACATGTTCAAGGCGGTGGCCAATTCCCCGGCGGCACTTGCCAGCATGTGGGGTTCGTTCGGCGCGCTTGGCAATGGCCGGCTCGGCGCCAAACTCGGCGAGCAGATTGCCGTCGCCGTCGCTGACCGCAATGATTGCCACTATTGCCTGGCGGCGCATACGGCTCTCGGCCGCAAGGCCGGCGCGACAGCGCAGGACATGGCTGACGCCCAACGCGGCCACTCCGCTGATCCGAAGACCGCGGCGGTGCTTTCATTCGTCCGCATCCTGGTCGACGAACGCGGTCAGGTCTCGGATGCTGACGTCAAGGCGTTGCGCAATGCCGGCTTCGACGATCAGGACATTGTCGAGATCATCGCGCACGTGGCGCTCAATCTCTTCACCAACTACATCAACGTGGCCCTCGCCGTGCCGGTCGATTTCCCCGGCGTCAAGCTCGTGCGCGAAGCGGCCTGACATCCCGCCGGGCAGGTCCTGCCTGCCCGGCCCCTCCCAAAAGGAATGGCCTCATGATCGCTGATCTCTCAAATCAGGCGCCGGAACTGGACGTGAGCAACTGGTTCAACACCGCAACGCCGCTGAGCCTCGGCATGCTGCGCGGACGCGTCGTCTTCATCCACGCCTTTCAGATGCTTTGCCCCGCCTGCGTATCGTACGGATTGCCGCAGACCCAGCGCGTGCAGCGGCTGTTTCGCGACACCGATCTCCAAGTGATCGGCCTGCACACGGTTCTCGAACATCATACGGCGATGGGTCCGGAGGCCCTCAAGGCGTTCATCCACGAATACCGTCTAAGCTTTCCGATCGGCGTCGACGCGGCATCACCCGATACGCCGATACCGCGCACGATGCAGGGCTACGGCATGCGTGGCACGCCCACGACCATTATCATTGGCCGCGACGGCAAGGTCCGCCACCATCGATTCGGGATCGAGGACGATCTGCTCGTCGGAGCTTGGCTGGCGACAGCACTTGCAGAACCGCTGCCGGCAACGACTGTGCCGGTGGACATCGCCGGCTGCACGACTGACGGCTGCGCAATTCCCGATGAGATTTCACGTCGAATAGAGACAGGAAAGCGATGACACTGAAATCGGCCCTGGTGATCAGGCATGTTCATTTCGAGGATCTCGGCACCTTTGCCGCTCCCCTTCGCGCTGACTACGGGATAGAATACCGCGATGTCGGAACTGCCGATTTTCTGGATTTCGCGCCGGACGCCCCCGACCTTGTCGTTGTACTCGGCGGACCGATCGGCGCCTACGAGGACCGGACCTACCCGTTTCTGCAGCGGGAGGTCGAGGTGCTGGCAGCACGACTGAAGACCGGTCGGCCGACCCTCGGCATCTGCCTTGGCGCGCAGCTGATTGCGCGCGCAAGCGGCGCGCGGGTCTTTCCATTGGGGATCAAGGAGATCGGTTTCGACCCGATCAGCCTTAGCGAGGCCGGCCGTGCTTCTCCGCTTCGTCATCTGGATGGCGTGCCGATGCTGCATTGGCACGGCGATACCTACGATCTTCCCGCCGGCGCCACTTTGCTGGCGTCGACCCCAAAGACCGTGCAGCAGGCGTTTTCCATCGGCAACAATATTCTCGGGCTTCAGTTTCACCCCGAGGCGGATGCGGGAGTGGCGTTTGAGCGGTGGCTGGTCGGTCACGCCTGCGAGCTGGTGGCGGCAAAGATCGACATCGGAAAACTTCGCGACGATGCGACGCAATACGGGGCCACACTAGCGACGGCCGCCGACTCGATGATGACGGCATGGTTGGAGCAGTTGCATGCGGCCTGAGCAAATAAAGCCGATTGCCCTCAATGCATTGCTGGTGGGTTCACTGACCGCCATCGATGAACGCGGGACGCAAAGCGGTATCGACAAGAAGCCGGTCGCCGGGGCGTTGCACCTGTCGCCGACCGGCTTCGTTGGCGATCACCAGGGCGACCTTAAACGACACGGCGGCATCGAGAAGGCTGTGCACCACTACCCCGGCGATCATTACCGGCTCTGGCGGTCGGAGATCGGCCCGGCAGCGGTTCTCGATCACCCTGGAGCGTTCGGCGAAAACCTGTCGACATCCGGACTGACGGAAGATGATGTGGCCGTCGGAGATCGGTTTCGCCTGGGCCGTGCCCTGCTCGAAGTCAGCCAGGGCCGGCAGCCGTGCTGGAAACTGAACAAGCGCTTCGGTCAAAGCGACATGGCCCGCCGTGTCCAGCAATCCGGTCGCACCGGATGGTACTACCGCGTGATCGAGGAAGGGCGCGTTTGCGCGGAAGACGCCCTCGCTCTGGTCGAGCGCCGATACCCGACTTGGACCATCAGGCGACTCTGGCATTACCTCTACGTCGACACGATGAACCGGGACGCCCTTCAGGAGATTGCCAACCTCGATATCTTGCCGACGAACTGGCGCGACTACGCGATCAAGCGGCTGGCGACCCGCAAGGTCGAGGACTGGACGCGGCGTCTTGAGGGCCAGCACGAAGGGTAGATGTGGCCCCGGCTTGCTTGCCCGGCAAACGTAGAAAGCCTGCTCTGTGTCAGGCGATTTGCACCGCAGGCCTCGACCGGGACTGGCTTGCGAGACGCTGCGCGACCTGATGAGCGACGAAGATCGCATGATCATTCACCTGCGGCAGCCCCATCAACTCGCCGAATGTGCCGCGGGCAAGCGGGCCGGCGATGAAAAGCGCGTCGTCGCTTTTTCCGTCGCGGTCGGCTGCGCGGCTTTGTTCATCGCAGGCAAGGCCGAGGCCCACCCCATCCAGTTGCAAATGGCCAGCATCGGCCATATCGGCCAGCCAACCCTGGCTCCTGAGGATAGCCGTGTGCGCCGGGCCGGTGGTCACGACGCAGGCGTCAAATGTCATCTGCTCGCACTTGCCGGTATGACGGTGTCTAACCTCGGCGGTGATGGTCTCGCCGGCCCGGGCTATCTCTTTCACCGATCCGCCAAGAACCCTCACATCGCCGTGGTCAAGCCCTTGGCCGATGACCGCATCTATCTGTGGTGCGACCCGGAAGCGATGCACATCCCAATAGGGCCTCAGGTGGCGAACAAGTCGTTTTCGCTCCGGGATAGGTAGGGCTCCCCAGATTTCGCCGCCCTGGGCGCGCAACGCGTCGAAAACCGCGTGCCAGCTATGACCCGCCGTCGGCGCCTCCTGAACTGCCTGGCGTATCCTACGCAACAGCGAACGAGCGGTTCGCGAAGGATCGGTGACGAAATCGCCAAATGGCTCCTGCGCCGTTGTCGCGTGTCCCCTCGACCGAAGCCCCCGGCGGGAAAGGGCGGTGATCGGCCCTCGGTGGCCGTTTCGTCTGAGCGAGGCGATGACATCGGCCGAAGTCAGTCCGTTGCCGATCAGGAGGACGCGATCCTCCCCGCGGATTACGGATAGGGCGCCTGACAATGTCGAGTCGGCGACGAAACGTGGATGGCTGGCGAGCGCTTGGCAATGTGCCGGGGTGCACACGGTGCCGGGTGGGTCGTGGCAACGATGGCGATGTCGGCCAGGATATCAGTTCCTCCATCGGCCGCGATCCGCCATTGCTCGCCCGTCCTGACGATCTGGGCCACCCGTTCGTGACAGTGCTGGACCTGACCGCTCCGAAGAAAAGGTGCGATGAAGTCGCCGACATAGCGGCCGAAGACCGCGCGCCGAGGGTAGAGATTCCCGTCTTCGGTCAGCGCATCCTGGTCGTCGCGCGGCTCACCTTCAGCGGCCAGCCAGTGCAGAAAATCGTCCGGCTCATCCGGTATCAGGCTCATGCGCGCCGCCGGTACGTTGATGCGATGCGCCGGATCGGAGGTGTCGTAGGCAAGACCAGCACCCAGGCGCCCCCGAGGCTCGAAGACGATGATATCGACCGCCTGACCGGTCGTGTTCTTGGCTAGGTTGGCGGCAACCGCCGCCCCGGTGAAGCCACCGCCGATGATTGCGACAACCGGTCGGCGGGGTCGACGCTTCACGATTGCGACACCTTTAGCTTGGGCCTGTGGTCGCCGGCAATGGTCTCGCCGAACGGACCGGTATTGATCGATGTTTCGCGCGCGGGAACCGCGTGACCCAGCGGCAGGTTTGGCAGCACGAGCTCGCCGAAGCGATAGGCCTCCTCCAGGTGCGGGTAGCCAGACATGATGAACGTATCGATGCCGATCTCGCGGTACTCTTCCATCCGCGCCTTGACCTGATCCGGATCACCGACAAGGGCGGTGCCCGCACCGCCGCGCACAAGCCCGACGCCGGCCCAGAGGTTGGGCGCCACCTCGAGCTTGTCGCGCCGGCCGCCATGCAACCGGCTCATACGACTTTGACCTACCGAATCCATACGCTCGAACACCTTTTGTGCCGCGGCGATCGTCTCGTCATCGACATATTGTATCAGGTCGTCGGCCGCCCGCCATGCTTCCTTTGCGGTCTCGCGCACGATCACATGCAGCCGGATGCCAAATGTAACTTCCCGGCCCTCGGCCTCAGCCAGTGCGCGCACTTCGGCAATCTTTCTGGCGACATCTTCCGGTGGCTCACCCCAGGTCAGATATTTGTCGATCGTTCTGGCCGCCACCTCCTGGCCCTTGCCCGAGGAACCGCCGAAATAGAGCGGCGGATGCGGCGTCTGCACCGACTGGAACAGCAGCTTGCCGCCTTCGATATCGAAATGTTTTCCCTTGAAAGTAACGTCTTCGCCGCGAAGGACTGATTTGTAGACGTTGAGAAACTCCTCGGTGACTTCGTAGCGCTCGCCATGCGACAGGTGGATGCCATCGCCCTTGTTTTCCGTCGGGTCGCCGCCCGTCACCACGTTGATCAGCAGCCGTCCCTCGGAAAGCCGGTCGAGCGTTGCCGTCATCCGGGCTGCCAGCATCGGTGAAAGCAGTCCAGGCCGCACCGCAATCAGGAAGCGCAGCTTCTCGGTCAAGGGTGCCAGGGCTGACGCCACCACCCAGCTGTCCTCGCAACTGCGGCCAGTGGGGATCAACACACCGTAGTAGCCCAGCGCATCGGCCGCCTGGGCGACCTGTTTCAGATAGTTGAGGTCGACATTGCGCCCTCCCCGTGATGTGCCGAGATAGCGGCTGTCGCCGTGAGTGGGCAGGAACCAGAGAACGTTGACTTTGTCAGGCGTGTTGCTCATGCGAATTCTCCTCGGACACGATCGACGGCAGGCGCCAGACAGGGCCGGCAGTCCAAAAAAGATAAACTCTATAAAATTTATTGACAATGAAAAATCCGGCGATCATTTTTGAGTAGAGGAAAAATTTTTTCCCGGATCGCGGCTTCACGACCGGGAAGCAGGTCAAATTTTTCGAGGATTTTGCCATGAACATCGCTCTCGCCGCTTCCAGTGCATTCACGACATCAAGTCATGCGATCGATCGCCCTAACCCCATCACGCCATCGGAACTGAAATCCGCCATGCGCAACCTGTCGGGTGGCGTCTCGGTCATCACCGCCGGTATCGGCGACGATCGCACAGGCGCGACGGTAACGTCGGCAACGGCGCTTTCGGTCGATCCACCGACGATGATCGTCAACATCAACCGGACGTCATCCACCTGGCCGGTGATCGAGCGTTACCAGCATTTCTGCGTCAACATTCTCGCAAGCCAGCAGCAGCACGTGGCCGAGCGCTTCGCGGGCTTTGGTGGTCTCAAAGGCGCGGCACGCTACGGCGGCGCAGACTGGCGGACCCTCGTCAGCGGCGCTTCCGCCCTGAATGGGGCACTTGCCGCGATCGATTGCGAAGTCGAGGAGATCATCGAGCGTCATAGCCACGCCATCATCCTGGGACGGGTCCTGGCGATTGCGGCAGGCTCAGGCGAACCCGTCCTCTACCACAGCGGCCGTTACGGCAGTTTCCTGCCGTAACTGGAGGGGACCACGTTCGAGCGGGCAAAGATGATGCCCAATCGACCGAAGTTTGGAATGGCTTCATACCCCGTCGCACAAACGGGGTATTTTTTATCTCTATAAAATCCATGGGTTTTGAGATTATCAATACAGGCTCCACGACGGGGCCATCGGCAAACCGTTGAGGAGCAGGCAATGACAATAGCAAGACGTACCCTTCTGGTATCAACCGCAGCGCTGGTGTTGGCGACGCAGGGACTGCTTGCGGCTCAGGCCGCGGACACCACACTGACCATCGGTTATCAGCCGATCGTCGAGCCGTCGCGCGTGCCGCAGGCCGATGGCACCTATGAGAAGGTGACCGGCGCGAAAATCAACTGGCAGAAGTTCGACGGCGGCGCCGATGTCATCGCGGCGCTTGCATCCGGCTCGATCGATATCGGCTATGTCGGCTCGTCGCCGCTGGCGGCTGCGGCAAGCCGGGAACTGCCGTTCGAAACCATCTTCGTCGTCGGCCTGATCAGCGACGCGGAAGCCCTGGCCGTCAAGGGCGTAAGCAAGCCCGAAGAACTCGCCGGCAAGAAGATCGCAACACCCTTCGTGTCGACGGCTCACTACAGCCTGCTGACGGCGCTGAAGCACTGGAACATCGATCCTAAATCGGTGGAGATCCTCAACCTGCGCCCGCCGGAAATTGCGGCGGCCTGGCAGCGTGGCGACATCGACGGCGCCTATGTCTGGGATCCGGTGCTGTCCGAGATCAAGAAGACATCGACCGTCTTGGCCACCTCTGCCGACGTTGCCCAGTGGGGTGGCCCGACCTTCGATGCCTGGATCGTCAGCAAGAAATTCGCCGAAGAACATCCGGATATCGTCACCGGGTTCGTCAAGGTGACCGGTGATGCCTATGCCGACTACCGGGCCAAGCCGGAGACATGGAATGCCACATCGGAGCAGGCCGAAAAGATCGCCCGCCTGACCGGCGCCAAGCCGGAGGACGTGCCCGCCCTGCTCAAGGGATATTACTTCCCATCGTTGGAGGAGCAGGCAACATCCGATCTTCTCGGCGGCGCAACGGCCAAGGCCATTGCAGAAACGTCGGCCTTCCTGCTCGAGCAGCAAAAGATCCCGGCAGTTCTGACCGATTATGGCCCTTACGTTTCGGCGCGCTGGGCGCAGGAAGCCGCCAAGCTCTCGTTCTGAGCAAGGCGGGATTGCCGCGGGAACGGTTGGCGACACGACTGAGGGCGTGAAACGCTAGCCCATCCTTCGGCCCACTTCATGGATCATGGGGACGACAAAATGTCCGTGCTTGCGCTCGAGAATATCTCTTTACGATACGCGCCTGGCGAAGGGCGATCGCAAGCGCCGCTGGTTCTGGATCGGATCAATCTGGAGATTGCCGGCGACGATTTCGTCGTGGTCATCGGCAGATCCGGTTCGGGCAAGACGAGCCTGCTCAATCTGGCGGCCGGCTTCTTGACGCCAAGCAGCGGCCGGATCGCGCTTGATGGCCGGTCGCTGTCCGGCCCCGGTTCCGGCCGCGCCGTCGTCTTTCAGGATGATGCGCTTTACCCATGGCTGAGCGCGATCGACAATGTTGCATTCCCTTTGCGCCTGCGGGGTGTCGGCAAGGACCAACGATTGAAGGAAGCCCAGTCGCTGCTGGAGCGCGTCGGTTTGCCGGATGCGGCAGAGCGCAAGGTCTGGGAGCTTTCCGGCGGCATGCGCCAGCGTGTCGGCATTGCCAGAGCCCTGGCTTCGCAGCCACGGTTCCTACTGATGGACGAGCCGCTCGGCGCATTGGATGCGCTGACGCGTGTGCGCATGCAAGGCTTTCTCCTGGACATGTGGCGGGCCAGCCGGGCCGGTGCACTGCTCATCACACACAGCATCGATGAAGCCTTGATGCTAGCGACGCGCATCGTCGTCTTGACCGCGAACCCGGGCCGGATCGCCAAGATCATTCCGGTCAGCTTCGGTCGGGACTATCTCTCCGGAATACCTCAAAACGAGCTGCGCGCCGCTGCCGAATTCAAGCGGTTGCACGATGATTTGACCGGTCTCATTCATTCCGAAGACGAAGGTGTGGCAGCATGACCCTTTCCCTGGAAGCGACGTCCACCCGCCCCGATCCAAGCGGCGAAATCGAGGTCAAGCCGCCACGCACGCTGCCCGTTCTTTGGATTTCAGCAGCAACCGTCGCTGCGCTGGTCGGCCTTTGGAGCCTCGTTTCCTCCTATGGCCTGGTGCCGCCGCTGTTCCTGCCATCGCCGCTCGCGGTCCTTCGGGCGCTGAGCGGCCTGACGCTGACGGGCTTTGTCGACGCGACACTCGCCCAGCATATCGCCGCCAGCCTTTCACGTATCTTCGGTGCGCTTGGTGCCGCGCTCATCCTCGGCGTGCCCGCGGGCCTTGCGATCGGCACCAGCCGTTGGGGCAAGGGCATTCTCGATCCGATCGTCGAGTTTCTGCGTCCGCTGCCGCCGCTCGCCTATCTGCCCCTCGTCATCATCTGGCTTGGTATCGGCGAGGCATCGAAGATCGCCGTGATTGCGCTCGCAATGCTGCCGCCGATCATTCTCTCGACGGCTGCGGGCGTGAAATCCGCATCGCCCGACCACATTAATGCCGCGCGCGCTTTCGGCGCATCGCGACGGCAATTGCTGCTGCATGTGATCCTGCCGGGCGCGCTGCCATCCATTCTCACCGGCACACGCATTGCGCTCGGCGCCGGTTGGTCGACCCTGGTTGCCGCCGAGCTCGTGGCGGCGACACGCGGCCTTGGCTTCATGATCCAATCGGCGGCCCAGTTCCTGGTCACCGACATCGTCATAGCCGGCATCGTGGTGATCGCTGCCGTCGCCTTCCTGTTTGAAGTCGTTGCACGACGGATCGAGCGGCGGCTGGTGCCGTGGTCGCACCACCGCTGACGGGCAACCACGGCTCTTCCTATGCAGACTTCTGCGTCACCCGGCGGCGCGTGGCGATCAATCGGGCGGCAGCATAGGTTTGCGTGACGATCTCGGGCACCAGATCGATATCGGGCAGGCTACCGAGACCCAGGGGGCCGATCGCATAGAGGTTGGCCGTTGGGTGGCTGTCTGAAAGCACCTCGCCTGCCGGGCTGACGGCGAGGCCGAGCCCGAGCTCGTCCGGCTGCGCCAGACCGCCGGCAAAGAGGTTCTGAATGACCGGGGCCTTGAGGTCAGGCGCAGAGCAGCGACAGTCGATGACCTGATCTGCCACCAGCAGATCTTCCTGCGGCGCTCCTGCCCAGCGGACCATGAGCCCGTCCGGCCGCCGCCGCCCGGCCCAGCCCTTGCGCACGACGGTGCGGCCGTCGGCCAGTTCCTGCTGCAGTCGCAGGTGCATTGGCGCCGGCAGGCGGTTGCGATGGCTGTCGTAGATCGAGCGCAGATGACGGTTGAACTGACGCTTCTCCTGTTCTGGCAGAGCTTGCCACAGAGAACGCGCGCGGCGCCGGAGCCCGTTCATGGCGGCCTGCCAGCTCAGACCGTTGGCCTCCGCCTCGGCGCAGGCTTGCCTGACGAAGCGGACGATGTCGCGTAGCCTCGTCGGCATCGGATCCACCGGGAAAGTCGGCGCTGCTGAAAGCCGCGTGTGCGATTGCGGCAGGAACCCATGCCGCGAAATGATGGTGATCTCGCCGGCATAGCCGTTGTCGCGCATTTGCAGCAGGCGATCGACGACACGCACCCCGCTGCCGAGCAGCACCGCATGGCGCGGCACCACCAGACGCCGCGCTCTCACCAGGGGACGTTCATCGTCCGCAACCTCCATTTCAAGCGCGCGGATACCGAATCCGGTGGCGAGTACCGCAACGTCGCATTCGATCGAGCCTTCTTCCTGCAGGACCAGGAAGCGCCCGGATGGCAGCTTTCGCAGGCCCAGCACCGCCTGGCAGGAGAGCTGCATGGAGATATCCGGCCGCCGCGTCAACGCTTCGGAAAAGCGCTGGTAGACGTAGTCGCTGAAGATGCTCTTCGGTACGAAGATCTGCTGGAAGCCTGGAATGGCGGCTGAGACGGCGGAGCGAAAATCCTGGTTGGCACAGAGCCAATCGTTGAAATCCTCCGGCTGTCCGGCGGCCACCGACAGATCGCGCACGCGGCTATTGAGGATTTCGCCGCTCTGGGCGGCGGCCATGACCTGCCCGCCACTGATGGTCGGTTGCGGGTCAAAGAGATGAACATGAAATGCTGTTCGCACCGACTTCATCAGCGCGATCGCCATCATGATCCCCGAGAAGCCGCGGCCAATGATGGCAATGCGCGGCTTTTCCCGAGGGCTGTCACTGTCGGGCGAAATCTTGGCAAACAATCCGTGGACAGTCATGTGAGCTCCCTTGTGGCCCGACTGCGGTCAGTCGGCAAAGTTTGAAACGCATGGCTGTTCCGATCCCGAACACGGATCGGACCTTGGGGTATCGCCCAGCACCGAGATCGGCCGCTGACGGGGCTCAAATCTGCAGTGTCGGGGATGGTGCCGCCAGCCGCATGGGCCGGCGAGGAGGTATCCGTTGTTCTGGCTGGCCTGGCACCTCGGCACATGGTCATCCCTATACGGCATACTCTATAAAGTTTATGCGCTATTAAAACGCGATTTCCAGCGGACATCAAGCCCTTTGTGTCGCCCCTGCGTTTCGAGCCGCACGTAGAAGGTGAAACCGCGCCGGTATCTATCGGCCAGCGACGACGCGACCCTCCCGGTTTTCAGCGATTTGTGCAGCGCTCGCCGGGGGCTGTTCGCGCCGTGCGATGCCATTCAGGACTGTCAGCAGGTCGTAGCCGCGCGACCACCGGCCAAAACCGCTCGCGACATTGATGTGCCCGGCATGACCGAGATCGACGAGCCGGCTGCCCCAGCGGGTCGAGATGTGCCGCAATCGGTCGAACGACATATAGGGGTCGTTGAGGCTGCCGACGATCAGGCTCGGAAACGGCAACGGATGCTCGGGCATGGCGCCGAACGCGATCGAGCCGGGATGCAGCCGCCCCGTCACGTCTAGATCGCAGGGCGCCACCAGAAGCGCGCTTCTGATCTGCCGTGCCAGCGGTCGACGCGCCAGACTGGCAACGAGGATGCAGCCCAGGCTGTGGGCAACAACGTCCACGACACCGTGACGGAGAATGGTGCGCTCCAGCGCGTCACGCCACCGCTCGAGCACCGGATGGTCCCAGTCATCTTGCTCGACGAGCGTCGCCCGCGGCTGGTCGTCCAGCCAGTGACGCTGCCAGTGCCCCGCGCCCGAGCCGAAAAGACCGGGGATGATCAAGGTTTTTGCCATGGTATCAGCCTCTTGCGACACGGGCCAAGTGGCGGTGCGCCGATCGTCTTCCTATCAAACAATTCATGGGGCGATTATGCGAAGGCAACTGGCATGAGGTAAGCAAGGAATACCCAATATCCATAAAATCTATAGCATAGCTTTCTGCGGCTTTGAATCAGTGCACTGAAATTGCCGTATCGGCTGTGGAACAATGCTTGAGGCAGAGTGTTTCCTTTGACGCGTTTCTCAGCGAAATCAGTTTCGTTTTGAGGCCCCCGGCAGTCAAAAATTGCGTTGTTGGTGCCTGCGAAATTGATAGTTTGACGCGAGGACTTCGGCGGCAAGCGCAATCGAAGTTTTGAGGAGTGGTGCTGTGTTCGGCCAACTCGACAAGCCGGGCGAAAGAACAGCAAGGTTGGCGGCGGACCAGATAGGTTTTGCCCGACCGGCGGTGCTAAGGCGTCGGGTTTGTTTGAGCTTGATCGGAATGGCGATCGCCTGGTTGGAAACGGCCGGGTCGATCATTGAGGACCGCTTGGGTTTTTTGCCTTGGGCATGAGAGGTGAAGTTGGATTTGAGAGAGCATGGCCACAACAGGCGCTGGCGGTTTCGTCAGCCGAGCGTGCTTCCGGGGTTCGGTCTGGCGCTCGGCGTCACGCTATTCTGGCTGGTGCTGATCATCCTCATTCCGCT
>NZ_MOAI01000017.1:0-146937 GCF_001976035.1 Ensifer sp. 1H6
CCGTTGTCTCGACGGCAGCGGCCGGCGAGGTCGCGGCCAGGCAGTCGCATGAAGGCCGAGGCGCAGTTGCGCCGGAAGCGCGCGCGACGGACGGTCGCAAGCGTCGACGCAAGCGGGGGCGTCTGCTTTCGCTCGCCATGGTCGTTGCGACGCTTGCCGCCGCGGTCGTGGCTGCCGTCTGGTGGGTCGAGACCAACAATCTGCTGCAGTCGCCGGCCGCGCGCGATACCAATGTCGCCAACCCGCCGGCAACAGTGGCATCGCAGGATTTCGACGGTGCCGCCGGTCTGCAGACCCTCGGTGCCCAGGAAGGCTTCACCGGCGACTGGGTCGAGGTGTATGCGCCCGGCAAGACAGGCGCGATCACGCCCGGCCCGCAGGCGACCGCCGAACAGGTCAACGACGATGGCGGACCGCGCGCCCTGCTGACATCTGGGAATGCCGATGCCGACGGTGACGTGACCATCGAGATCCCGGCCGCGATCCTGGCCGAGCTTTCAGGCAAGACGTCGACACTGGCGTTGACCGTCCAGGCCGCACCTGGCAAGTCGACCGAGTTTGCGGTGGAGTGCAACTTCT
The DNA here is from genome assembly GCF_001976035.1 of Ensifer sp. 1H6. Lineage (NCBI taxonomy): Bacteria > Pseudomonadati > Pseudomonadota > Alphaproteobacteria > Hyphomicrobiales > Rhizobiaceae > Ensifer > Ensifer sp. 1H6. The sequence continues at coordinate 580 of NZ_MOAI01000017.1, forward strand.
CTTCGCTGGGCGAGTGCGGTCGCCACCGTTTCACCCTGCATGACGAACGGGTCGACATGCTGTTCAAGGTCACCTTCGATCGCAGCCTTGCGCCGAGTGCTGCCGGGCAGATCGTCATCAACAGCGACATCAGCGGCGGCGGCAAGGGCATGAACCTTTACGCCATCCGCGTCCTGCCGGGTCAATAATCCCAACGCAGGTGGGTATAGACCGACGGGCGGCCGGCTGACGCTAAAGCGCGTCCCGATCTCAAGTGTTCTCTTGTTGCGCTTTACAGCGCCGCGCGTCTTTTCTTGCGCATGTCGTTGTCGCAAAATCGCTGCGCACTTTTGCGCGACAGGCCGCGGGCCTATTTCAGGAAGCCGGGGCCCGAGCCGATGATCTTGTCATCGACCTCGCCGATGGCGTCCTTGTCCTTGCCCTCATAATCGAGCTTGGAAAGCATGTGCCGAATGAGGTTGAGACGGGCGCGCCGCTTGTCGTTGCCACGCACCACGGTCCATGGCGCCTGGTCCGTATGGGTCTCTTTCAGCATCTGGTTGCGCTTATCGGTATAATCGTCCCATTTGTTGAGTGCGGCGATATCCATCGGCGACAGCTTCCAGATTTTCAGAGGATCATGGCAGCGGTCGTGAAAGCGCTTGAGCTGCATCTCGCGGCCGATGTTGATCCAGAATTTGAAGAACTGAATGTCTTCGTGCACGATCATCTTTTCAAAGCGCGGCACCTGCTTCAGGAATTGCTCGTGCTGCTCGGGCGTGCAGAAGCCCATGACCGGCTCGACGCCGGCGCGGTTGTACCAAGAGCGGTCGTAGAGAACGAGTTCGCCTGATGTCGGCATCGTCGCGATGTAGCGCTGGAAGTACCATTGCCCACGCTCGGTTTCTGTCGGCTTCGTCAGCGCGACGACGCGCGCCCAGCGGGGGTTCAGGTTGCCGCTGGTCGCATGGATCGCGCCGCCCTTGCCGGCCGCGTCGCGGCCCTCGAACAGGGCGATGATGCGCTTGCCGGTTGCCTGCTGCCAGAGTTGCAGCTTGACCAGTTCGATCTGCAGCTTTTCCAGCGTCTTCAGGTATTCATCGTCGTCGAGCTTCTTCTTGTAGGGGTAGTCGTCGGAGGAGAACGCGGCCTCGTCGATCCACTTCGGCAATTCGGGATTGTCGATGTCGAAGAGCCGCTTCTTGCCGCCGATATCGAGTTCTACCGCCCGGCTTTCGGTCTTCGTTGCTGCCTGCGTTGACGCCATTTGGTCTTCCTCCAGCCCGAGCGATTTCCTGTGAGGAGGCCACAATTGCATTGCGGATTCAAGCGCGTCGTGAAAATCATGTCATGAACGGTCGCTATCTCTCGACCATTTAGGGTCGGGAGGAAGACAAAGTGATTCATGAGGATATCGTGCTGGACGGTTCCAAGGCGTTCTGGCGGATGCTCGTGCCGCGACTGAAGGCAGAACGTTGGCTCCTCGGCCTGACGGCGCTGCTCGCCGCGCTTGCGACCGTCGCCGGCATTCATTTCCTCGTCGTGCTGCCGTTCTGGATCGTGCTTGCCGCAGCCCTGCTCAACCGCAGCGCGCCTTCGGTGCTACCGAAGGCCGCAAAAGCGGCAAAGGTGGCCGCGGTTGCGGGCGCGGCCAGCGACGCCCTGATCCCAGCCCTGAACGCGCTCGATATGCCGGTGCTGGTGGTGGCTGTCGATGAAACGGTCGTCTTCCAGAACATCGCTGCCGAAAAGGCTTTCGGCACCATCCCGCCCAACAGCTATCTTGCCGCCCGCGTTCGCTCGCCCGGCATTCTCGATATGGTCCGCGAGACGATCGCGACCGGCAAGATCAACCAGATCGAGCACACCGAGCGGCTGCCGTCCGATGCCGTCTATGTGGTCCGGGTGGCGCCAGCCGAAATCGGTGGCGATGGCCCATGGCGCCGGATCTTTCTCTTGACCTACCGCGATATTTCGCAGGCCCGCCGCATCGATCGCATGCGCTCTGACTTCGTCGCCAACGCCAGCCACGAGTTGCGCACGCCGCTGGCGTCGCTGCGCGGCTTCATCGAAACCATGCAAGGCCCGGCGCGCAACGACGCGAAGGCGCAGGAGAAGTTCTTCGGCATCATGCACGAGCAGGCGACGCGCATGAGCCGCCTCGTCGACGACCTCCTGTCGCTGTCGCGGCTGGAGCTGAAATCGCACATCGCGCCAGACGATACGATCGATCTGCGGCCGCTGCTCGGCCATGTCCGCGACAGTCTTGCTCCGCTTGCGGGCGATCTTGACGTGACGATCACGCTGACAATGCCCGAGACGCCTGTGGTCGTTCAGGGGGATCGCGACGAACTGATCGAGGTTTTCGAGAACCTGATCGAGAATGCCTGCAAATACGGCCAGGAAGGCAAGAGGGTCGATGTCGAGCTTTCCGGCGACGACGGCGGGCAGGCGGAGGTCGTGGTCAGAGACTACGGCCCCGGCATTCCGGCCGAGCATGTGCCGCGCATCACCGAGCGGTTCTATCGCGTCAATGTGGAGGCCAGCCGCTCGAAAAAGGGCACCGGTCTCGGCCTTGCGATCGTCAAGCACATCCTGACCCGCCACCGCGCGCGGCTCCTGATCCACTCGGAGTTGGGCAAGGGCACGGTGTTTACCGTGCGCTTTTGACATATTGGCGCGGGATAATGCCGCTGTGTTCATTTTTCATTATTATTTTCAATGACATGAGCTGTCATAAATGTTTCGCGAAACTGACATAAAAGGTGTGGCTATCGGCGGCTAGTTAGGGGCAGCCGATCAAACGGCGAAGAGCGCTGCAACGCTTGGCGCACTCAACACCAGCCCATTCCGGGAGAACTTTTATGAAAGCTCTTAAACTCACCGTAGCGGCGCTTGTCGCATCCGCCGCATTCGCCGGCGTGGCTGCCGCGCGCGATCAGGTTCAGGTCGCCGGCTCCTCGACCGTTCTTCCCTACGCAAAGATCGTCGCCGAGACGTTCGGCGAAACGTTCCCGGACTTCAAGACCCCGGTTGTCGAATCCGGCGGCTCCTCGGCCGGCCTGAAGGAATTCTGCAAGGGCGTTGGCCCTGATACCATCGACATCGCCAACTCCTCCCGCAAGATCAAGGACAGCGAAGTCGAGGCCTGCAAGGCCGCCGGCGTCACCGAGATCCAGGAAATCCAGATCGGTTATGACGGCATCGTCTTCGCAACCGACGCCGGCAACGCCGACCTCGCCCTGAAGCCCGTTGATCTCTACAAGGGTCTGGCTGCCGAAATCGTCGTCGACGGCAAGCTCGTTGCCAACCCTTACAAGAAGTGGTCTGAAGTCAACTCCGCTCTGCCGGACGCCGACATCGCCGCCTTCATCCCGGGCGAAAAGCACGGCACGCGCGAAGTCTTCGAAGAGAAGATCCTGGCCGCAGGTTGCAAGGAAGCTGGCGCCATTGACGTCATCAAGGCCGCCGTTGCCGATGAGAAGCAGCAGCACAGCAAGTGCGTCGCAGTCCGCAAGGACGGCATGGCTGTCGACATCGACGGCGACTACACCGAAACGCTGGCCCGTATCGCTGCCAACAAGAACGGCATCGGCGTATTCGGCCTGTCCTTCTACGAAAACAACGCCGACAAGCTGAAGGTCGCCACCGTCAACGGCATCGTTCCGTCGACCGAAACGATCGCTTCCGGCGAATACCCGGTTTCCCGCCCGCTGTACTTCTACGTCAAGAAGGCACATCTCGGCGTTATCGCGGGCCTCAAGGAATATGTTGAGTTCTTCCTCGACGATCAGATGATCGGCCCGGAAAGCCCGCTTGCAGAATACGGCCTCGTCGCTGCTCCGGACGCCGAGCGCGAAGAAGTTCGCAAGGCTTTCGCAGCCGGCAACATGCTCTGATACTGACAAGCCCCGGCGCGATGGTCTCGCGCCGGGGCATGCCTCCATCCGAACTGCCGGCAGCGCATTGAGCGTCACGCCGCGGAGACGTGCCGATGAGTACTTCATTTCTTCTTTTGCTCATTGTTGTAATTGGTTTTGTTTCTTATTTTGGGGGTCGTGCGCGCTCCTTCGCACAGGCTGGCGGCAAGCTCTCCAATCTGCATTCCTTACCCGGCTATCACGGCAGCTATGTCGCCATCTGGGCGATCCTTCCAGCGGCGCTCGTACTCGGCGCCTGGCTCGTCGCCGCGCCCATGTATATCGACTCCAGCACCCGGGCGACCTTGCCCGAGACGGTGCAGACGCAGGGCGGCGCCACGGTCGAGCTGGCGCTTGGCCAGGTCAAGTCGGTCGCCGGCGGCCTGAAGCGGTTGACGGCCGAAGAAGTTTCGGCGCTTGAAAGCGGTTCGGCCAATCTTCGCTCGACGCTTGCGGCCAAGGGCGTGGCTCTTGCCGGCGAGGGCGAACCCTACATGATCACCGCCGCCCAGCATTTCAACGCGATGAGCGCCACCAATCGCTGGCTGATGAGCGCCGTCGTCCTGCTGATCGCGATTGCCGGCGGCTTTTATGCCATCCGCAACATCGCCACCCGCTTCCGCGCCCGCAACCAGGTCGAGCGCGTCATGCTCGGCGCGCTGATCGTAGCGTCCTCGATCGCCATCCTGACGACGGTCGGCATCATCGCCTCTATGCTGTCGGAAGCCGGCCGCTTCTTCACGATGGTTTCACCCTTCGAGTTCTTCTTCGGCACGGTCTGGGACCCCCGGTTTGCTGCCGCCGGAAGCGGTGGCTCCTCCGGCCAGTTCGGCCTGATCCCGCTTCTCGCCGGTACGCTCTACATCGCCTTCGTCGCCATGCTGTTTGCGGTGCCGATCGGCCTGTTTGCCGCCATCTACATGGCGGAATATGCCAGCCCACGACTGCGTTCGACGGCAAAGCCCCTGCTCGAAGTGCTCGCCGGCATCCCGACCATCGTCTACGGTTTCTTCGCACTTGTGACCGTCGGCCCATTCCTGCGCGATATCTCTGCCCAACTGAACGGTCTCGTCACCGGCAATTATCAGAACTTCATCCAGGCACAGAGCGTCGTGACCGCCGGCATCGTCATGGGCATCATGCTGATCCCGTTCGTGTCCTCGCTTTCCGATGACATCATTACCCAGGTACCGCGGGCCCTGCGCGACGGTTCGCTCGGCCTTGGTGCCACCCGCTCCGAGACAGTCAAGAAGGTCATCCTTCCCGCAGCACTTCCGGGCATTGTCGGCGCTCTGCTTTTGACCGCCTCGCGTGCCGTCGGCGAGACGATGATCGTGGTGCTTGCCGCCGGTGTCGCGGCCCGCATGCAAATCAATCCTTTCGAGCCGATGACCACGGTGACGGTGAAGATCGTCAACCAGCTGACGGGTGACCTTGAGTTCACCTCGCCGCAGACGCTGGTTGCCTTCGCACTCGGCATCACGCTCTTCGTTATCACGCTCGGCCTCAACATTTACGCGCTCTACATCGTGCGCAAATATCGGGAACAGTACGAATGACCGACATCGCTTCCCCGGCCGTCCGGATCTCCGTCCGCCCCGCATCCGCCAAGCGTGATATCGGCATCAAGCGTCGCTACGCGGCCGAGCGTCGGTTCCGTGCCTATGGCATCAGCGCCATCAGTCTTGGCCTGTTCTTCCTCGCTCTGCTGCTGTGGACGGTGATCTCCAACGGCTACACCGCGTTCCAGCAGACGACGATCACGCTGCCGATCGAATTCACCGAAAAGGTCATCGATCCCAAGGGTGAGCGCGCGACCGACGGCAAGGTGCTGGTGGCGGCCAACTATCCGCTGCTGGTCCGCGATGCGCTGATCAAGCAGCTCGGCATCGATCCGAGCAATCGTCCGCTGGTCAAGCGGGCCACCGACATGGTGTCTGCAAGCTCCCGCACGCTGTTGCGCGACATCGTCGTCGCCGACCCGTCGGTTATCGGCAAGACCATACCGGTGACACTGCTCGCCGAAGCCAATGTCGACTCCGCCTTCAAGGGGCAGATCGACCTGAAGGTCGATGAGAGCAAGCGCAAGGTCAAGGACCAGCAGGTCACCTGGATGAACGAGCTTGCAAGCGCCGGCGTCCTGAAGAAGAGCTTCAACACCGGCATCTTCACCTTCGGTGCCTCGAGCCGTCCGGAAGCGGCAGGCGTCGGCGTTGCCGCCCTCGGTTCGCTGTTCATGATGCTGATCGTGCTCGTGCTGTCGCTGCCGATCGGCGTTGCCGCCTCGATCTATCTCGAAGAGTTTGCGCCGAAGAACCGGCTGACCGATCTCATCGAGGTCAACATCAACAATCTCGCCGCCGTTCCGTCGATCGTCTACGGTCTCTTGGGGTTGGCCGTATTCATCAACTTCGCCGGCATGCCGCGCTCGGCCGCCCTCGTCGGCGGCCTGGTGCTGACGCTGATGACCCTGCCGACGATCATCATCGCCACCCGTGCAGCGTTGAAGGCGGTCCCGCCGTCGATCCGCTCGGCAGCGCTCGGTCTCGGTGCGTCGAAGATGCAGACCATCTTCCACCACGTCCTGCCGCTGGCGATGCCGGGCATCCTGACCGGCACGATCATCGGTCTCGCCCATGCACTTGGCGAAACCGCGCCGCTGCTGTTGATCGGCATGGTCGCCTTCGTCGTCGATTATCCCGGCTCGCCGATGGAGCCGTCGACCGCGCTGCCGGTGCAGATCTACATGTGGGCCAACGAGGCGGAACGCGCCTTCGTCGAGCGCACATCCGGCGCGATCATCATTCTTCTCATCTTCCTCGTCGTCATGAACCTTGGCGCCATTCTGTTGCGACGTCGCTTTGAGCGCCGTTGGTAGTGAGGTAATTACTATGAACATCATGTCAGAAGCAGCAGTCGAAAAAGCCTTGGATCAGAAAATGAACACCGTGCCCTACAAGATGATCGGCAAGGATGTGTCGGTCTACTACGGCGAGAAGCGTGCGCTTTTCGACGTCAATCTCAATATCCGCGAGAACACGGTGACAGCGCTGATCGGCCCTTCGGGCTGCGGCAAGTCGACCTTCCTGCGCACGCTGAACCGCATGAACGACACCATCGAGAACTGCCGCGTCACCGGCAAGATCACGCTCGATGAAGACGACATCTACGACCCGACGATCGACGTCGTGGAACTGCGAGCCCGCGTCGGCATGGTGTTCCAGAAGCCGAACCCGTTCCCGAAGTCGATCTACGACAACGTCGCCTACGGCCCGCGCATCCACGGGCTTGCCCGCACCAAGTCTGAGTTCGACGAAGTCGTCGAGACCAGCCTGCAGAAGGCTGGTTTGTGGAACGAGGTGAAGGATCGCCTGCAGGAGCCGGGCACCGGTCTTTCGGGCGGCCAGCAGCAGCGTCTGTGCATCGCGCGCGCCGTTGCCGTCAGCCCTGAAGTGATCCTGATGGACGAGCCCTGTTCGGCGCTCGATCCGATCGCGACGGCCAAGGTCGAGGAACTGATCCACGAGCTGCGTACCAACTTCACGATCGTCATCGTCACCCACTCGATGCAGCAGGCGGCGCGTGTTTCGCAGCGCACTGCCATGTTCCACCTCGGCAATCTTGTCGAGGAGAACGACACCGACAAGATGTTCACCAATCCGGATGACCAGCGTACCCAGGACTACATCATGGGCCGGTTCGGTTGATGGCCGAAGCTCCTCTTCACCCCGTTTCCTGAACGCGCCCGCAAGGATCGAAGACTATGTCCATGCACATAATGTCCGCCTACGACGAAGAACTGAAATATCTCACGCGCCGCATCTCCGAGATGGGCGGGCTTGCCGAGCAGATGGTGGGCGAATCCGTTCGTGCGCTTGTCAATTCTGACCTCGCCTTGGCGCAGAAGGTGATCTCCGACGACACCATCCTCGATGAAGCCGAACGCCAGATCGGCGAAAAGGCAATCGTCACCATCGCCAAGCGCCAGCCCGTTGCTGCCGACCTGCGCGAGATCATGGGATCGATCCGCATCGCGTCCGATCTGGAGCGCGTCGGCGACCTCGGCAAGAACAACGCCAAGCGTGTCATCGCGGTTGCCGGCTCCGGCATCCCGCGCAAGCTGGCGCGCGGTCTCGAACACCTGGCAGAGCTTGCGCTGGTGCAGCTCAAGGAAGTCCTCGACGTCTACGCTTCCCGCTCGCCGGAGAAGGCCAACAGCATCCGCGAGCGCGACGAGGAGATCGACGCGATCTACACCTCGCTGTTCCGCGAGCTGCTCACCTACATGATGGAAGATCCGCGCAACATCACGCCCTGCACGCATCTTCTCTTCTGTGCCAAGAACATCGAGCGTATCGGCGACCACGCCACCAATATCGCCGAGACGATCTACTACATGGCGACGGGCGCGCAGCCGGAAGGCGAGCGTCCGAAGGACGACAATACGTCGACGCTGGGTGCCGTGAAGGACTAACGCATGTCGCGCAAAAGTGCGCAGCGGTTTTGCGATAACGACATGTGCAAAAACAAGAACTTAAAGCACAACAAGCGCATCTTAGAGATCGCGACGCGCTTTAAGACCCGGATACGTTCGAGTGCCTGCTTATGAACCTGCTCCGGTCGCAGCCCTGGTTGCGGCCCTGCTCTACTGCGTCTGAAGCTATACGTTTTCGCGCGTGCCTATGAAAACGCGCGGAGTGCTCCAGATTCTATATGTTCGAGCATCTCTTTGCGTTCGATCGAACGCGAGACGCTCTGGGTAAGGAGACGTTGCCTGATGTTGCCGAAAATCGCCGTTGTCGAAGACGAAGAGGCGCTGAGTGTCCTGCTGCGTTATAACCTCGAAGCCGAAGGGTTCGATGTTGATACGATCCTGCGCGGAGACGAGGCGGAGATCCGCCTACAGGAGCGCCTCCCGGATCTCCTGATCCTCGACTGGATGCTGCCGGGCGTTTCCGGCATCGAGCTTTGCCGCCGGCTGCGCCAACGTCCGGAAACCGAGCGCCTGCCGATCATCATGCTGACGGCGCGCGGCGAGGAGAGCGAGCGGGTTCGTGGCCTTGCCACCGGCGCCGACGATTATGTCGTCAAGCCGTTCTCGACCCCGGAGCTGATGGCCCGTGTCAAGGCGATGCTGCGGCGCGCCAAGCCCGAGGTCCTCTCGACGCTGCTTCGCTGCGGCGACATCGAGCTCGATCGCGAGACCCATCGCGTGCATCGCCGCACCCGCGAGGTCCGCCTTGGTCCGACGGAATTCCGCCTGCTCGAATTCCTGATGTCGTCGCCGGGCCGGGTGTTCTCGCGCTCGCAACTCCTTGATGGCGTCTGGGGCCACGATATCTATGTCGACGAGCGCACCGTCGACGTGCATGTCGGTCGCTTGCGCAAGGCACTGAATTTCTCGAGCATGCCTGATGTCATCCGCACCGTTCGCGGTGCCGGCTACTCGCTCGAAAGCTGAGCCAGCCGGCCACTGCAGCGCCGCGCATCTTAATGGACGCGCAAAGGTCGCTGTTGCATCTTGAATTGCGGCATGTTTCCTTGAAGCGAATACGAACCAGGGAAACATGCAGCAGCCAATAAAAAAGGGGCCGTGCGGCCCCTTTTCTGCATGTGGTTTTCGGTCGTCTCAGCGAGCGCGACGGCGCTCGGAGGTCGGCTGATAGGCAAGCCGCGCATGGAATGTGCAATAGGGCGAAGCTTCCGGGGAATCGTTGCCGCAGAAGTGGAATTCTTCCTTGAGCGGGTCGCCGATCGGCCATTTGCAGGTGCGCTCGGTCAACTGCGTCAGCTCCAGGCGGCGCGACATTGGCACGACCACATCCGTCTGGATGCGGAAATCCTGTTCGGCGACGAGATCGACTTCGACCTCTTCCTTGAGCACGGTCGCGCCGGCCGCACGGGTAACCGTCCGTGTCGTGACGCGCGAAGCGTAGTTCGGAGCGCGCGGCGCCGAAGTCGGGCGCTGCTTCGGCCGGGTCGCGGCGGTGGTTCCGCCAGCCTTGGCCCTGCCGGGCAGGCTCAGCCGGTGAACCTTGCCGATGACCGCATTGCGGCTGACGCCGCCGAGCTGTGCCGCGATCTGGCTCGCGCTCAGGCCCTCGGACCAAAGCTTCTTCAGTTTTTCCACCCGCTCGTCAGTCCAGTTCATTTCTGCACTCTCCGTTCTCAGCGTTGGCGATGACAGAATCTCTCACCACGCTCCGGACAGGCTCCGGAGCTGCAACGCGATAACACTTTTGGTGACTAGGCCCGCCGCATGCGTCTAGTAATTGAACATTAACCTACTGACCGGCGGACTCCGTGGCAAGAGTCCCGCGAATCGCGCCGAATCGATTTCTTGGTTTTCCCCAACTTGCTCGGTGGGCGTTGCATTTTTGCAAGCCCCGTCGCGTGATTTTTTCGTCGCATGGATCAGACCCGTCCGACCGCACTGCAAAGCTTGGTTTTGTTGACATTGCGCTGCGAAATAGGAATAGTGCCTGCGCCGCCGCAAGGCGGCATTTTTAATTTTTTGCCGCGCTCAACAGGGGCTCGGATCGATGCCGATAGCAATGAAGGAGAGGCTCGCCATGACTGCAACCACGCCGCTTTACGACACCTACATGCGTGCGCCGTTGCGTTTCGAGCGAGGAGAGGGCGTCTGGTTGATCGCCGAAGACGGCTCGCGCTATCTCGACTTCGCCGCCGGCGTCGCCGTCAACTCGCTTGGCCATGCGCATCCGCATCTGGTCGAGGCGTTGAAGGCGCAGGCCGAGAAGGTCTGGCACCTGTCCAACCTTTATGAGGTCCCCGGCCAGGAGAGCCTTGCACGCCGGCTGACGGCCGTCACCTTCGCCGATCGTGTCTTCTTCACCAACTCGGGTGCCGAGGCGCTCGAATGCGCGATCAAGACTGCGCGTCGCTACCACTATGCCAAGGGCAATCCGGAGAAGTTCCACATCATCACCTTCGAGGGTGCCTTCCACGGACGCACGATCGCGACCATCGCGGCGGGTGGTCAGCAGAAGTACATCGAGGGCTTTGGCCCGAAGGCCCCGGGTTTCTATCAGGTTCCCTTCGGCGATATCACGGCGCTCAAGGATGCGATCACCGACGAGACGGCGGCGATCCTGATCGAGCCGATCCAGGGCGAGGGCGGCATCCGCCCGGTCACCAAGGAATTCATGCAGGAGCTGCGCGCGCTTTGCGACGAGTTCGGTCTGCTGCTGATCCTCGACGAGGTCCAGTCCGGCGTCGGCCGCACCGGCAAGCTTTTCGCCTATGAATGGGCTGGCATCCGTCCGGATATCATGGCTGTCGCCAAGGGCATCGGCGGCGGCTTCCCGCTCGGTGCCTGCCTTGCGACCGAAGAGGCGGCTGCCGGCATGGTCGCCGGTACGCACGGTTCGACCTATGGCGGCAACCCGCTTGCCATGGCTGTCGGCAACGCCGTGCTCGACGTCATCCTGGCCGACGGTTTCCTGGAGCATGTCCGCGACGTGGCCCTGGTCTTCCGCCAGGGCCTCGCGTCGTTGAAGGACCGTTTCCCCGATGTGATCGAGGATATCCGCGGCGACGGCCTGATGCTCGGCATCAAGGCGAAAGGCCCTTCGGCCGATCTCCTGAAGGCGATCCGCGCGGAGAAGCTGCTGGCTGTTCCGGCCGGCGAAAACGTCCTGCGCCTGTTGCCGCCGCTGACGGTGACCGCCGCGGAAGCGCGCGAAGGCCTGGCGCGGATCGAGCGCGCGGCCGAAGCCGTGAGAAGCAGCAGCGGTACCGCCGCAGCCTAATTTGTGAACCCGGAGATCGGCAGCGATTTTCCCAAGGGTCCATGCGCGAGCCCAAGGTGTCGAGCGTTCTTTTGGCTCTTCGACACCGGTCGCGCTCCACGGGCCATTCTGAGACAGGAATTGACTACGATGGCAGGCACAAGACATTTCATCGATCTTTCGGCCATGACGGCAGCCGATCTGCGCACGATCATCGATGACGCACGCGTGCGAAAGACGGCGACGAAGGCCGGAACCGCCGAAAAGCCGCTCGCCGGCAAGATGTTGGCGATGATCTTCGAAAAGCCTTCGACCCGCACGCGCGTCTCCTTTGACGTCGGCATGCGCCAGCTCGGCGGCGAAACCCTGTTTCTCTCGGGCACCGAAATGCAGCTCGGCCGCGCCGAGACCATCGGCGACACTGCCAAGGTGCTGTCACGCTACGTCGATGCGATCATGATCCGCACCACCGATCATCGCCGTCTTCTCGAGCTTGCCGAGCACGCCACGGTGCCCGTCATCAACGGCCTGACCGACGACACCCATCCCTGCCAGATCATGGCCGATATCATGACCTTCGAGGAGCATCGCGGCCCGGTGAAGGGCAAGACCATCGCCTGGACCGGCGACGGAAACAACGTGCTTCACTCGCTGATCGAGGGCTCGGCCCGTTTCGGCTACCGCATGAACATGGCGGTGCCGCTCGGTTCCGAGCCGCACGACAAGATCCTCAACTGGGCGCGCAACAATGGCGGCGAGATCCTGCTTTGCCATGAGGCCGAGCAGGCCGTTGCCGGCGCGCATTGCGTCGTTACCGACACCTGGATTTCCATGAACCAGGAGCATCGCGCTCGCGGCCACAACGTCTTCCAGCCCTTCCAGGTCAACGACGCGCTGATGAGGCACGCCTCGCCGGACGCACTGTTCATGCACTGCCTGCCGGCGCATCGCGGCGAGGAAGTGACCGACGAGGTCATCGACGGGCCGCAGTCGGTGGTATTCGACGAGGCGGAAAACAGGCTGCACGCACAGAAGTCGATCATCGCCTGGTGCATGGGGCTCGTCTGATCGGCGCGTCTGCCTATTGAAATTTCCCGCATGCGACACGATTTAGGCCGAATGCGGGACGTTCCGGGGTGGAAACAACGGACGTTACCTGACGACAGGCAGCGCATGATCGGCCGGCAAAACGGCACATGCCTGCTAGACAAATCCGTTTATGGCGGGATCGAATAGGATAACGGGCAGGCTGCACCGGAGGATGTTTATGTTCTCTGCGCGGCCCTCTCCCAAGCATGTCGCGGAAAAGTGCGCAGCGGTTTTGCGATAACGATATGCACAAGAACAAAAACTTGAAGCGCAGTCAGCGAATCCTGGCGATCGCGACGCGCTTTAGTGACGTAAGGAGCAGCAGATGACTGAGATGGCACCAGGACTTGGCGAATTCGACTTTGCCGGTGACGATCATGTCGTGCCCTTCCAGGTGGAGGGCCTCGATGTGCGTGGCCGCGCCGTTCAGCTCGGCCCGATGCTCGATGCGATCCTCGAGCGCCACAACTATCCGCTTCCGGTCGCGCGGCTGGTTGCCGAGACCGTGGTGCTGACCGTGCTGCTCGGAACGTCGCTGAAGTTCGACGGCAAGCTTATCGTCCAGACGAAGAGCGACGGCCCGGTCGATCTTGTCGTCGCCGATTTTGCCACGCCCGATCGGGTGCGCGCCTATGCCCGTTTCAACGAGGAAGCGCTGGAGGAAGCTCTGAAGGACGGACGCACCCAGTCGCATGAGCTGCTGGGCAAGGGCGTTCTCGCCTTCACCATCGATCAGGGTGCCCATACCCAGCGCTATCAGGGCATCGTTGCGCTCGATGGCGCCACGCTCGAGGAGATTGCCGGCGTCTACTTCCGCCAGTCGGAGCAGATCCCGACCAAGGTGCGCCTCGGCGTTGCCGAACTGCTCGACCGCGACGAGAACGGCAAGCCGCGCCATCGCTGGCGCGCCGGCGGCATGGTCGCGCAGTTCCTGCCGGATGCGCCGGAGCGCATGCGCCAACCGGATCTTTCGGGGGGTGACGGCGACGACAACGAGGATCTCTTCGACGAGGACGATCTCTGGGCGGAAGCCAAGGTCATGGTCGAGACGATCGATGCCGACGAACTGACCGACCCGATGGTCGGCACGGAACGTCTGCTCTATCGGCTGTTCCACGAGCGCGGCGTTCGCGTCTACGAGCCGCAGGCGGTCTATGATCGCTGCAGCTGTTCGCGCGAAAAGATCCGCTCGGTGCTCACCGGACTGCACGCCGACGATATCGAGAGCACCATCGAGGACGGCTTGATCAAGGTGACGTGCGAGTTCTGCTCGACCACCTATCGCTTCGAGGCAAGCGAGGTCCGCCAGCAGTAGGATGCCTCAATTCAGGGTTCGAACGAGCCCTGGTGAATCAAGCGAGAAGGCGGGGATTGCCACGTTGAAGTGTTCTCCGCCTTCCGATTCCATGCTGTAGTGGCCGAACATGACGCCGGACGGCGTATCGAGCGGGCATCCGGAGGAATATTCGTAGGTATCGCCGGGGTTCAGCAACGGTTGCTCTCCGATGACACCGGGCCCGCTGACTTCGTCCACCTGGCCGTTCTCGTCGGTAATATGCCAGTAGCGTGTCATCAGCCGAACCGACTCGGCCGAATGGTTGGCGATGACGATGCGGTAGCCCCAGACATAGCGGCTGTCATCCGGATCAGATTGCTCTTCCAGATAATAAGGCTCCACCGTAACTTCTATGTCGCGAGTGAGCGCGCGATACATGAGCAACACCTTGTTTCAAGTCTTTCAGGGTATTCTACAGCAAGATGGTTTCGTCAAGAATAACGGCAGGATTGCATGCGTCGGCGGCAAGTCTGCGGAAAGGCGAGGCCGATGCTTGATGGCGCGGTGAGAAAACATCTGGATCCGATACTGGATCGGCTCGGTGCAGCACTTGCCCGCGGGGGTGTCGGTGCCAATGCGGTCACGATCACCGGCTCGCGCTCGGCCTCGTTGCCGCTGTCCTCATTGCCGGACAATACTACCTTGCCGCCGCCATTGTTATCGTCGTTAGCCGGCTTTGCGATGGACTTGATGGTGCGGTGGCACGCGCCACGCGCAAAACCGATTTCGGTGGTTTCCTCGACATCGTGCTCGACTTCGCCTTCTACGGTGCCATCCCGCTCGGCTTCATCGGCGCCGATCCGCAGGCCAACGGTCTTGTCGGCGGTCTGCTGCTCTTCTCGTTCTACGTCAACGGATCGAGTTTTCTCGCCTATGCCATTATGGCCGAAAAGCGAGCGATGACGACGGATGTGCGGGGGGTAAAATCGCTCTACTTCACCACCGGGCTTGCCGAGGCGACGGAGACGATCGCCGCCTTCCTGGCCTTCTGCCTGTTCCCGACGTGGTTTCCGCTGCTGGCGGCGCTGTTTGCGGTCGTCTGCCTCTACACCGCGCTATCGCGCATTGTGCTCGCGCGAACGCGTTTTCGCGACGTCGAGTAGCGGCCGCCGCCGATCTCGGGGCGGCCGTCTTGTTCGTGGGTATCAGGCCTTGACGGTCTTCAGCGCGCGGGCGAAGTCCTCGACGATGTCGTCGCTGTCCTCGATACCGGCGGAGAAACGAACGGTGCCGGCGGAAATGCCGAGCTCGTCGCGAGCTTCGTCCGTCAGGTTCTTGTGCGTCGTCGTCGCCGGATGGGTGATCAGGCTTTTGGAATCGCCAAGATTGTTGGAGATGCGGGCGATCTGCAGTGCGTTCTGCAGTGCGAAGGCCGCATCCTTGCCGCCCTTGAGTTCGAAGGCGACAAGGGTCGAACCGCCGGTCATCTGCTTGGCGATGATGTCGGCCTGCGGATGGTCCGCGCGGCCGGGGTAGATCACCTTGGCGATCTGCGGCTGCTCGGCGAGGAAGTCGGCGACGCGACGGGCGTTTTCGGTCTGCTGCTTGACGCGCAGCGGCAGCGTCTCGATGCCCTTCAGCAACGTCCAGGCGTTGAACGGCGACATCGCCGGGCCGGTGTGGCGGAAGTAGTCATGCAGATGCTCGTTGATCCAGTCCTTGTCGGACAGAACCACGCCACCGAGGCACCGGCCCTGGCCGTCGATATGCTTGGTGGCGGAATAGACGACGATATGCGCGCCGAGTTCCAGCGGCTTCTGAAACAGCGGCGTGGCGAAGACGTTGTCGACCACGACCTTGGCGCCGATCTGGTTGGCGAGCCGAGAAACGCCTGAAATGTCGATCACTTCCAGCGTCGGGTTGGTCGGGCTTTCCAGGAAGAAGACCTTGGTGTTCTTCTGGATCGCCTTTTCCCAGTTCGCGAGATCGCGTCCGTCGACCAGCGTGCATTCGATGCCGTATTTCGGGGCCAGCGTCTCGACCACCCAGCGGCAGGAGCCGAAGAGGGCGCGGGCGGCAACGATGTGGTCGCCGGCCTTCAGCTGGCATAAAATGGCGGCAGTGACGGCAGCCATGCCTGATGCCGTGGCGCGCGCGTCTTCGGCGCCTTCCAGCATGCACATGCGCTTTTCAAACATGTCGTTGGTAGGGCTGCCGTAACGGGCATAGATGAAGCCTTCGGTCTCGCCCTTGAAGCGTGCTTCCGCCGCCTCGGATGTCTCGTAGACGAAGCCCTGGGTGAGGAAGATCGCCTCGGACGTCTCGCCGTGCTGGGAGCGGGTCGTTCCGCCGTGGACGAGTTGGGTTGCCGGGCGCCAGTTTTTGCTCATGTGACGATCACCTTCAAAAACAAAAAAACCGGCCGCGTGAAGGGCCGGTTTGAAACCCGGCCTTTTTAGCTACTTGTTTAACGTGGCTGCAAGCCGACCGGCCAAATCACCACGGGATAAAGCTCCAATACTGCTTGGGTGCGCTTGCGTCAATTCCTGGAGTTTGGTTTTGTCTCGCAACTGAAAAGAGGATCGAAATGGGCCGCGAGACTGGGATTTTGGCCGACCGCGCGATCGCCGCGCTGTTTGCGACCGGACGCTTGAAAAGCGAAAAGGCGCTGGATACCGATCAGATCCAGCCGGCAAGCCTCGACCTGCGCCTCGGCGCCAAGGCATTTCGCGTGCGCGCGAGCTTCATGCCGGGGCCGGCGCATCTCGTTGCCGACAAGCTCGACCGGCTGAAACTGCATGTCGTCGATCTCTCCGACGGCGCCGTGCTGGAAACCGGCTGCGTTTATATCGTGCCGCTGATGGAAAGCCTCGATCTGCCGGAGACCATGTCGGCTTCGGCAAATCCGAAGAGCTCGACCGGTCGCCTCGACATCTTCACCCGCGTCATCACCGATCGCGCCCAGGAGTTCGACAAGATCCCGGCTGGATATCGCGGACCGCTTTACCTCGAAATCAGCCCGCGCACCTTCCCGATCGTCGTGCGGCGCGGTTCGCGCCTGTCGCAGATCCGCTTCCGCACCGGCCAGTCGCTGCTCTCCGAGCAGGAACTGCTGGCGCTGCATGAAAGCGATATGCTGGTTGCGAGCGACAAGCCCAATGTCAGCGGCGGCGGGATCGCGCTCTCGATCGATCTCAAGGGTACGGGCCCGGACGGACTGATCGGCTACCGCGGCAAGCATCACACCGCGGTCGTCGATGTCGACAAGAAGGCGCAGCATGCCGTGTTCGACTTCTGGGAGCCGCTCTATAGCCGTGGCCGCGACGAGCTGATCCTCGATCCCGACGAATTCTACATCCTCGTTTCGCGCGAAGCTGTGCATGTTCCGCCGCTCTACGCTGCCGAGATGACGCCGTTCGATCCATTGGTCGGTGAATTCCGCGTGCATTATGCCGGCTTCTTCGATCCGGGCTTCGGCCATGCCTCTGCCGGCGGCAGCGGCAGCCGAGCGGTGCTCGAAGTCCGCAGCCACGAGGTTCCCTTCATCCTCGAGCATGGCCAGATCGTCGGCCGGCTGGTCTATGAACATATGCTGGAACGCCCGGAGGGACTTTACGGCCTCGGTCTTGGCTCCAACTATCAGGCTCAGGGTCTCAAGCTCTCCAAGCATTTCCACGCGGAGTAACAGAAAAAGTGCCGTTGCGCGGCAACGCGGCGCAACGGTCCTTGACAGATGCATGCGGTTGAGGAAGTTTCCGAAGCGCTGCGGGTGTAGTTCAGTGGTAGAACGCCAGCTTCCCAAGCTTGATGTCGTCGGTTCGATCCCGATCACCCGCTCCACTTTTTTCTTCAATGTCAGCCCATCGCGCTTTGAGCCGGCACTCCTGCGTGCGACGGCCCGAACCGTCGGACGCCGAAGCCAGTAGCCAGCCCGGTTCCATCCGGCTAATCTTGTCATCACCCATGAATCATCTGCGGCCGCGCTGGCCGTGCGGTACCACCAAGAGACGCGCTGGCCATTGCCCATGAAAATCCACCGACTGCTGGCTCTGTGCGTGTATCTGATGGCCGGTTCGCTTGCCGCCCAGCCCAGGGATCTGCCCAATCTGTTCGATGCGCGCGAGCGCATTGCCAAGCCGGATCTGACCGGCCTTGCGCGCCTACGGTTCCTGACCACGGTGGATTTCCCGCCGTTCAACTTCATCGACCAATCGGGCAAGCTTTCGGGCTTCCATGTCGACCTGGTGCGCGAGATCTGCCGCGAACTCGATATCGAAGCCAAATGCCAGATCCAGGCGGTCACCTATGCCGAGCTGCTCCCGGCGCTGGAAGAGGGACAGGGCGAGGCGGTCGCCGCCGGCATCTCCGTCAGTCCGGAACTGCGTCAGCGCTTCGGCTTCTCCAGGCCGTTCATACGGCTTCCTGCGCGCTTCGCCGTCAACACCAAGGCAGCCGGCGCCGTCTCCGATCCGTCGGGCCTGAAGGGCAAGGCGGTGGGCGTCGTTTCCGGCACCACGCATGAGGTGATGTTCAGGGCCTTTTTCCCCAAGCTTGAAGCCAGGATCTTTCCCGATCGCGATGCCATGCTCGCCGCTCTGCAGAAGGGCGAGGTCGCAGCCGTCTTTTCCGACGGCATGCAGCTTTCCTTCTGGGTGTCCGGCAGCGCTGCCGCCGGATGCTGCGCGCTTGTCGACGGCGCCTATTTCTCGCAACGCTTTCTTGGCGAGGGCCTGACGATCATGAACCGCAAGGCCGAGCCGGCGCTGACGCAGGCGATCGATCACGCCTTGCTGGCGCTTTCGCGCAGTGGGCGGCTCGACGAGATCTACCTGCGCTATTTCCCGAACGGAATTTACTAGGAGCGTTTCAGCGGCTCCTCTGAGACAGAAACGCTCTGCAGTTTATGTCGCCAAACCGCCGCACACTTTGCGCGGACATGCTCCAAATCAACTGCGACGGAAGGGCAGGAGTAACGACCACAAAAGCTTGGTCGGCTCGCTGCGGCCATAGGCGGTCAACCCCGTTTCGATCGCATCGTCGCCCCGTCGCGGCCGATCCGTATAGGTCGAGAACAGCCGGTCCCAGATCGCCAGGTTGAAGCCGTAGTTCGAATCCGTTTCCGAGCGCTCGGTCGAGTGGTGGATGCGGTGCATGTCGGGCGTGACGATCAGCAGCCGCAGCGCCCGGTCGAGGCGGGGTGGCAGCCGCAGATTGGCATGGTTGAACATGGCAGCGGCATTCAGCACGATCTCGAACATCAGCACGGCGACGGCAGGTGCGCCGAGCGCGACGACGACGGCAATCTTCCAGATCATCGAGACGACGATCTCCAGCGGATGAAAGCGCAGCGCCGTGGTCAGGTCGACGCCCGGGTCGGCGTGATGAACCCGGTGCATTCGCCATAGGGCGGGGACCTTGTGAAAGGCGACATGTTCCAGCCAGACGGCGAAGTCGAGCAAGACGAAGGCGATTGCGCCGGCCACGAGCGGAGGAACGCCCAATGCCGGCAGCAGGCCGTATCCCCGCGCTTCAGCCCAGAGTGCCGCGCCCGTGGCAGCGGCCGGGAAGATCAGCCGCAGCGAAAGCGAGGACAGAACCAGGATAGAGAGGTTGGTAAACCAGCGGCGCGCCTTCAGCGCCTTTTGCAGTTCCGGCCGCTCCAGCCTCGGGTGCAGAAGCTCGAGCGCCGCCATGGCGGCAAAGACCGAGAGAAAGGCCAAAAGGCGCCACATGGGTTCGGTCACGCCGAAAAGCTGCATCCCTCAGGCCTCGCTGCCGTTTTTCGGTGAAGCGATATCACGCTTCGGCAGGAGAGCGCCAAGACACGTTGACGTGAACCGGCCGGATCGGCCCGCCGTTACCTGCGGAAGCGGGCGAGCGCGCCGCGTTCGATTGCAGCGCAGGTAAGCTTGTCGAGGCCGAGGCGATCACGCAGCAACTGCAAAAGGCGGATCTCCTCGTTGCGGATGCGCTGGTCGGCGGCCGCAATCTCGACGGCGAGCGCATAAGCCGTCTCGTAAAGCCTCTCCGGCAGCGCCTCGCGAACGATCTCAAGCACGATGTCGAGGCCTTCAGGGGCGGCAAGCTGGGCTGAGCATTCGTGGCCGACGAGCACAAGCTGGTCCTCGTCGAAGCCTTCGAAGGCGGGAAGAAACTGCACGAGCCTGCCGATGCGCGCGAACTCGTCGTCGCTCATCTCCCGGTCGACCGCCGACATCATCACCATGACATAGACAAGGGCTTCGTGCTGGCTGAGGTTGGGTGGCATGGAGGCTTTCCGCAAAGTGTCTGCTGCAGCGACGTCTGCGCGTCTAATAAGACGCGCGGCGCTGTAGGAAGAACTGGTGTGTTCCGCCGTTCCTTACAAGTCCGGTGCCGCTTCGTCCATCGTTGCAGCGGCGCTCGGATCGTCGAACGGCATCGGCGTTTGGCGAAAATCGCGCGGGTCATCGCCGTAGAAGCCAAGCCTTGACTTGCGTGCCGCTTCGGCCTGCTCTTCAAGCACCGAGCCCGGCAACGGTGTCGCCCAGCCATTGGCAACCAGCCAGGCGGCAGGATCCTGGCCGCCGACGGTGCACCGGGCGGTGACGGTCTCGCCCGTTCCGTCTCCGGGGATGTCGCAGTTGACCGCACGGGCACGCAGGAAGTTGCGGAAGGCGGTCCGGGCGACCATGCCGCAGGGCCAGCTTTTGCCGGCGCTTTCGCAGGTCCGTTCCGCCGCTTCCGGCTCGATGCCGTCGAGTTGCAGTGTTATCTTGCCGAAGCGGATGAGCCCGGCGGCGAGCGCCATCGGCTGTTGGAGGACCGTCGGCGCCTTCGGCTTGTCCCTGTCGGTATCCGACAGCGGCGTTCGCGGTTCTATGCGTTCGAGTGGCTTCGTCGTGACTTCGTCGGGCAGACCAAACTGTTGCGGTTCGATGGCGCGGGCAGTGGTCTCGGTCGAGTGGGAGCTGCTTTCGCTCTGGCCACCATCAGGCACCGTGTCGTTCTGTTCAGGGGCCGTCATGTCGAACGGCACGTCTTCGGCGCCGACCTCAGGCTGCGTTTCCCCCATGTCGGGCGTTTCGAGCACGAAGTCCGGCGTGGCGCCACTTTCCCGGTCGCGGATCGTCGTGGCGCCGGCATAGAGGATGCCGGTATAGAGCGCTATGGCGGCAATCCCGCCTGCCAGGGTGACCAGTTGCTGCCGCATCAGGAAAGATGTCCTATTGGCTGGCCCAGATGATCCGGGCAATCCATTCGACTTCGCTCATCTCGAAACTCCGGTTGGGATGTTCCGGATTGAGCGATAGCAGTTCGATATTGCGTGGAGTATGCCGCACCAGGATTTTCGCCATAACCTCGCCTTCGCGGGTCTTGACCACGACACGGTCGCCGCGCCGGACCTGCGCGCCCGGGTCGACGATCAGAACGTCGCCGTCGCGATAGAGCGGCAGCATGCTTTCGCCCTGGATCTCGAGCGCATAGATGCCGGCGCGTCGCTCGGCCGCCGCCGGGAAATCGACGACGTCCCAGCCCTGGCCGGCCGGAAACCCGCCATCGTCGAAGAAGCCGCCAGCGCCAGCCTGGGCAAAACCGATCAGCGGTATGGCGGGTTTATACGGCTCGGTTCGGGCGGCGTCAGGGCGCATCAGCGCCATGAACTGGTCGATGGTCGCACCGGTCGCATCCAGCACCTTGGCGATCGATTCCGTCGACGGCCAGCGCTCGCGGCCATCGGCGGACTGGCGCTTGGATTTGTTGAAGGACGTCGGGTCGAGCCCGGCGCGGCGCGCAAGCCCGGACGGCGAGAGCTGGTGGCGCTCGGCCAACGCATCGATGGCGTGCCAGATGGTGTCGTGTGACAGCATGAATGTCTGTTCCGCGGCAGGGCGGCGACGGCCGCACGTCCTTATTCGACAGTAGATTAACCAAGCCGGCCAGGGTGGTAAAGAACAGGGAGGAAAATAATCCTTGGTCGTTCCGATTGAAATAGAGTGGCCCGCTTCTATAGTCCTTGTCGTTGCTTGAGTTTAGCCGGCGAGGGGGCTCATTTGTTGGCGGTGCTGAAATCCGAACGTCTGCTGTTCGCCGCCTTGGTTGCCGCGATTGCCGGTTTTGTGCTGGAGCACCCCTTGCTCGAAATGGGGCAGGTAGCTTCGCTCGTTGGGGCGGCCGCATTGGTGGGTGCGATCGTGCTGGCGTCGATGCGGGTCGCCCATCACGCCGAAGTCCTCGCGGCCAAGGTCGGCGACCCCTATGGCACGATGATCCTGACGCTGTCCGCCGTGCTGGTGGAAGTGATCATTCTGGCGATCATGATGACCGGCGAGAGTTCGCCGACGCTGGTGCGCGACACGATCTATTCCGCCGTGATGCTCGATATCAACGGCATTCTCGGTCTTGCCGCGCTGCTTGGCGGGCTGAAACACGGAGAGCAACCCTACAACGACAATTCCGCGCGCACCTACAGCGTCATGATCCTGACGGCGATGGGCATTTCGATGGTCGTGCCCGAATTCGTGCCGGCCGCGAGGTGGCACTTCTATTCCGCCTTCACCATCGGCGCGATGATCATGCTCTACACGCTGTTCCTGCGCATGCAGGTGGGGGTGCACAGCTACTTCTTCAGCTACAGCTACCCCCGGGCGAGGAGCGACGGGATTGATGATGCCGGTGAACCCGACGAGCCGGTGCTGCCGTCGATCGTGATCCTGCTCATTGGCGTGGTGCTGATCGGCGCGCTTGCCGAAATCATGTCGGGGCTGCTGACCTCAGGCCTCAAGGGGAGCGGCGCGCCGCCGGCCGTCGCCGCCATCGTCGTCGCCGCAATCTCGGCGTCGCCCGAGATCATGACGGCGATGCGTGCAGCACTTGCCAATCGCATGCAGGCGGTCGTCAACATCGCGCTCGGAGCATCGCTGTCGACCGTGATCCTGACCGTGCCGGTGATGGAGGCGATTGCGCTTTACACCGGCCAGCCTTTCATCATGGCGATGTCGCCGGTGCAGACGGTGATGGTGGCGATCACGCTGATCGTTGCAGCGATCAATCTCAACGACGGTCAAACCAATGCCATCGAGGGCATGACGCATTTCGTGCTGTTTTCCACCTTCGTCATGCTTTCGGCTATCGGTTTGTAGTCCTCAAGCGACCGCGTTTTCCCTGGTCTTGCGGGCGACGACATCCTCAAAGGCTGCCTGCAATGTCGCGCGCACGCGCGGCGGACCATCGAGGGCCAGTCCGAGATGCTCGTAGCGAAGCTCGTCCATGAAGCGGTTCCAGAGCTCAGGCCCGCCGGTTTCCATCAGTTCGGCCCGGATGCTGAGCTCTTCGCTGACGGGCAGGTAGCGCCGCCCCCAGGCGCCGAGATGCGCCATGATCGGCACCAGCGCGATGGTCATTTCTGTGAGGCTGTAGATGGCCTTCTGCTTGTGCGTCGGGTCATCCGTCTTGGTCAGCATTCCCTGCTCGACAAGCATCTTCAGCCGATCAGCAAGAATGTTCGACGAGATGCCCTCCTGCGATCGCAGCAGTTCGCGGAAGTGCCTTTTGCCCCCGAAGATCATGTCGCGGACGATCAGCAGGCTCCATTTGTCGCCAAAGACCTCGAGCGAGAGATTGATCGGGCAGCCGGAGCGATGATCGTCTTTCATTGGGGTCCTTTCAAAACTGCTTGCATTATTGCATCAGTGGAATTATCTTGCAACTGCTTTCAAAATGAAATCAGTTATCTGGCTGCGCGCGGAAGCGCTAGTGCGTCTGCGCAAATGGATCGAAGAGGAGAAGATCATGAGTGCCAATTCCGTGGAACATGCGAGCTTCACCATCGAACGGGTTTTCAAGGCGACGCCCGAACAGGTCTTTCGCGCCTTCGCCGATCCGGCGGCGCACGACCGTTGGTTCGTCAAGGCGGACGGGTGGCCGGTCGCCGAATATAGCCACGACTTCCGCGTCGGCGGGCGCGAGAGCGGCCGCTTCAGCAAGGACGGCAAGACCTTCTATCACAACGACACTGTTTACCTCGATATCGTCGAGAACCGGCGCATCATCTCGGCCTATACGATGGCTGAGAACGAGCGGCGGATTTCCGCTTCGGTGGCAACCGTCGATATCCAGCCGCACGGCGCCGGCACGCGTATCGTCTTCACCGAGCAGGCGGCCTTTCTTGATGGGCTCGACCAGGTCGCCTATCGGCGTGAGGGCTGGGAAGAGTTGATCGCCGCGCTTGGCACCGAACTCGGCGAGACGGCGGAAGCCGCCTGATCTGCCATCGCTGCGGATCTGCGGCATTAAAGCATCGTTGCCAGCGCGCTGCCGGCGATGCCGAAGGAGAACACCGCGAGACAGACGGCGGCAATGCGGCGCGGCAGATTGGACATGTGCGCGCCGCGCGACAGCCGGATGAGCATGGCGCCGGCGCCGATCCAGAACGAGCCGGCGACAACGACGAGCAGCGAAAACCCTGTGATCCACGGTATCGTCGCCACCAGTCCGGTCTGCGGCAAAAGCACCAGGGCTACGATCAGGGCCTTGGGATTGAGAAGCGTCGTAACGAACACCCGTTGGGTGGTGATCTCGGGCGAAGCCCGGTTGTCGTCACCGGTGGTCCACAGTGCATAGGCGAGGAAAAGGACCCAGAAGGCAGCCACGATCCGGAGCGCGAGCCCGATCTGCGGATGCGCCGCGAGAAATGGCGCAAGCAGCGCCACGGCTGGAATGATCACCGCGAGATAACCGCCGAGTTCGCCTAGGAGCAGCTGCGCCGAGCGCCGAAAACCGACCGCGGCGCCGGAGAGCCAGAGCAAGGTGTTCGTCGGGCCCGGCGTCGCCAAGAGGACGAGGGCGGAAAGGGTGAAGGCGAGCGGTTGCATCATCGAGGATCCGGTTTCGCGGCGATATTGCGGTCATGTACAGCATCGCGCATCAATCTGGATACGCTCCTGTTGCCGCCGCACTGAGACTTTCTGCATAACTCCCGGGACCGACCCCGACCTGGTTGCTTCATGCGTAGCGAAGAGGCCGGTCCGGGGCCTTGATCTCCATCAAGCGAAAGTACGAACACACTCCAAGATTTCGCCACAGCGCAGGCTGCCGCCACCTCTTCCGCCTTGAGCGGCGGCGCGCTATCAGACGGGCGCTGCCGCCTTTTCTCCCGGCTGCCATCGGGGCTTTCCATGAACAAGACAGTGCTTTCCGGCATCGTGATGACGACGTTTTCCTATTTGCTGTTCTCGCTGCAGGATGCGTCGGTCAAATGGCTGGTGGTCGGCTATTCGGTCTGGCAGATCCTGTTTACCCGCAGCATCACCATTCTCCTCCTGTGTCTGGTGATCGGCCGGGGCAGGCTCGTGCGCCGCGCGATCTCGTCGCCCGTCGTCAAGCCGCTGTTCGTGCGCAACCTGTTGCTGCTGGCCGCCTGGCTTTCCTATTTCAATGCGGCCCGCGATCTCGCCCTTGCCGAAATGACCACGCTTTATTACGCCGCGCCGATCGTGGTGACGCTGCTGGCCGTCCCGATCCTCAAGGAAGACGTGCCACCAATCCGCTGGTTCGCGGTGCTGCTCGGCTTCATCGGCGTGCTGATCGCCTGCGATCCGCTTGGAACGGGCATGAGGCTCTCGCTGCCGGTTTTCCTGGCGCTGATGGCCGCCGTGTTCTGGGCGATCGGTACGGTGATGCTGCGCAAGACCGCGCTCCAGGAGACGACACTGACGCAGATGACGATCTCCAACGTCTTCTTCATCGCAATGACCGGGCTTGCCGTCGGCTTCTACTGGACGCCGCCGGCGCTGTTCGATCTCGCGCTGATGGCGGGCACGGGGGTGATCGCCGGCATCGCGCAATATGCGCTGTTCGAGGGCATGCGCCGGGCGCCGATCTCGGTGATCGCACCGTTCGAATATACCTCACTCGTCTGGGCCTTCGGCCTCGGCTTCCTGATCTGGGGCGATATTCCGGCGAGCAACGTCTTTGCCGGCGCCGGCCTTATCTTCGTCGCCGGACTGACGATCATTGTCGGCGAGCGCTTGGCCCATCGGCGGGTGGTTGCCGAGGTTTAGCCCGCCTCAAGCAGCGGTAGCTCGATTGTCCAGCTGGCATGATGCCATCGGCCCGGTCTGCTCCAGCATTGCTACACCGAATTCGGCCACCTCGCCAAAGTCCTGACGTCGCTTTACTGGGCCGATCCGGCCAATCGCGCCGATGCGCCGGTGCTTTGGTAGCGCCCGACGGCAGCAGTGACTGCGCAGAAGATTGCCGGCGCGCGGCAACGTTCTCTCCTCCGCGCTCCTCGGGCTTGACGCAAGGACCGATCGGTTAGCGCCGCGAACGGGTCTGGATCCTCGGGTCAAGCCCGAGGATGACGGGTGGAGGGCCGGCTGAAGACAAATGCTACCGAAGTGATGCTCAAAGTGCGTTCAGTGCCCCATGTCGCGGTGCCGGAACGCTTCATTTTCCCCGACGGGAAGACGTTTCTCTGCGCCAGCGTTCGCGACGCGGACAGGCACCAAGGGAAGCCTGCCAGAGTAGAAGACGCACCTATTCTCGGATCAAAAGGAAATCGGCTCGTCCTCCGACAGTCATCCTCGGGCTTGACCCGAGGATCCATGCGCCCGAGCAATAACGCAAGGGTGTATTGCGAGGATCATTGGTCCTCTCTTATCCCGGTTGTTTTCCCGCATCACCAATGCATCTCGCCACTCCGATCTGGACTTGACCAGAACGAGCAGCGGCCATCACTATTCGCGCGCATGGCGGGCTATGTCTACATCGTGACCAATCAGAAGAAAGGGACGCTCTACATCGGCGTAACATCCGATCTTGCGCGCCGGATCTATGAGCATCGCGAAGGCTTGATGCCCGGGTTCACTTCAAAATACGGGTGCGCCCGGTTGGTTTGGTACGAAGAGCACCTTCAGATCGGCTCTGCAATCCAGCGTGAGAAATCTCTGAAGCGCTGGTATCGCCAATGGAAACTCGACCTGATCGAGCGCATGAATCCGGACTGGCGCGATCTCTATGAGGAATTGTGGTGACAAATTGGCGAGGGTCGCTTCTGCGGCACCTTATGTCGCGATGTAGCCAACTCATCTGAGATTTCCAACAAACGAAAACAGGCTCCGTGAGGAGCCTGTCTGCATGTTCGGTGGGATCTTTTACGCCGCCTGCTTCTTCTCGCCGTAGGGGTCGAAGCGGCCGTAGAAGGTTTCGCCGCGTTCGGCCATTTCCTTCAGCAGTGCCGTCGGCTTGAAGTGGCTGCCATAGTCCTTGGCAAGCTTCTCGCACATCTTGACGAAGGCCTTGGCGCCCATGCCGTCGATGTAGGAGAGAGTGCCGCCGGTGTAGGGCGCAAAGCCGAAGCCGAGGATCGAGCCGACGTCGGCTTCGCGCGGATCGGTGACGATGCCTTCTTCCATGGTGCGGGCCGCTTCGAGCGCGATCGTTGCCAGGAAGCGCTGCTTCAGCACCTCGACGTCGATCTTGTCGGCATTCTCTTGCGGATAGAGCGTCTTCAGCTCCGGCCACAGGTACTTCTTCGCGGGCTTTGCCGGATATTCGTAGAAGCCCTTGCCGTTCTTGCGGCCGCGACGGTCGAGGTCGTCGACCATCTTGTTGATCAGCGCCATGTGCTTGGGATCGACGGCCTTTTCGCCGAGATCGGCGACGGTGGCTTTCAGGATCTTCTGGCTGAGGTCGATTGCCACTTCGTCATTGAGCGACAGCGGGCCAACCGGCATGCCGGCCATCTTGGCGGCATTTTCGATCATCGCCGGCGGCACGCCCTCGATCAGCATGTCATAGGCTTCGTGGATGTAGCGGAAGACGCAGCGGTTGACGTAGAAGCCGCGCGTGTCGTTGACGACGATCGGCGTCTTCCTGATCGCGGCGACATAGTCGAGCGCGACGGCGAGCGCCTTGTCGCCGGTCTCCTTGCCGAGGATCACTTCCGTCAGCATCATCTTCTCGACCGGCGAGAAGAAGTGGATGCCGATGAACTGGCCGGCACGCTTCGAGTTCTTCGCAAGGCCGGTGATCGGCAGCGTCGAGGTGTTGGAGGCAAAGATCGTGTCTTCGCCGATCACCGCTTCCACCTTCTCGATCACGTCCTTCTTGACCTGGCGGTCTTCGAACACGGCTTCGACGACGAGCCCGACATCCTTCAGGTCGTTGTAGTCTGCGGAGGGCGTGATGCGCGCAAGCAGCGCTTCGCCTTCTTCCTTGGTCAGGCGGCCCTTGCCGACCGAATCCTTGACCAGGCCCTCCGAATGGGCCTTGCCCTTGGTCGCCGCTTCCATGTCGCGGTCGATCAGCGTGACGGCGATGCCGGCGGCGGCCGTCACATAGGCGATCGAGGCGCCCATGAAGCCGGCGCCGACGACGCCGACATGCTTGAACTCGGACTTCGGCACGCCGGCCGGGCGGCGGGCACCCTTGCCGAGTTCCTGCATCGAGACGAACAGCGAGCGGATCATCGAGAAGGCTTCGGTCGTCTGAAGGATCTCGGTGAAGTAGCGCTGTTCGATCTTCAGAGCCGTGTCGAAGGGGACCTGCAGGCCCTCATAGACGCATTTGAGGATCGCGATCGCGCCTGGGTAGTTGCCTTGCGTCTCGCGGCGCAGGATACCGGAGGCAGCCGGCCAGAGCTGGGCCGAGGCCGGGGTCCAGATGCCGCCGCCGGGTACCTTGTAGCCCTTTTCGTCCCAGGGCTGGACCGGCTTCAGGCCGTTCTTGATCATCGCCTTGGCAGCCTCGACCAGCTTGTCGGCGTCGACGACTTCATGCACCAGGCCAAGCGCCTTGGCGCGCGCCGCGGTCAGCGACGAGCCGGTGGTCATCATCTGCAGCGCGTCCTGCGCGTTGGTCAGGCGCGGCACGCGCTGGGTGCCGCCGGCGCCGGGGAAGATACCGACCTTGACTTCAGGCAGGGCGATCTTGACCGACTTGGAGTTCGAGGCGACGCGGCCGTGGCAGGCGAGCGAAAGCTCGAAGGCGCCGCCCATGCAGGTGCCGTTGATCGCCGACACCCACGGCTTGCCGGAGGTTTCGAGCTTGCGGAACAAGCCGGTCATGCGGCCGACGAGGTCGAAAAGCTTCTGGGCGGCGTTATCAGGGTCCTTCTTCTTTTCTTCCTGCTGGAAGGTGAACATCGACTTGATCATCGAGAGGTCAGCGCCGCCGGAGAACGACGACTTGCCCGACGTGAAGACGACGCCCTTGACGGCGGCATCGGCCGTCGTCTCGTCGACGATGGCGTTCAGCTCTTCCATCACCTCCTGGGTGAAGACGTTCATCGACTTCTCAGGCATGTCCCAGGTGACCAGGGCAATGCCGTCGGCATCGGTCTCGATCTTGAAATTGGTATACTTCGTCATGGTTCTCCCCCTCAGTAGAGAATGGGTTCGATGCGCAGCGAGATATTCGATCCGCCGCTGTAACTTTGTTTGGTGGTGTTGGTGGCGATCAGCCTGCCGTCGCGCTCGACGCTGATGGTGAAGCCGGCATCGCCGGCCTTGTCGAGTTCGGGCTTCGGCACCTGCAGCACGAAGGGCACACGGTTTGCCTTGCCGTCGCTCGAAACGGACGTTTCGGCGATCAGCTTGGCGGCCACATCCATCACGCCCTGCTCCTCGAGCCGGATGGTGACGGTGCCTGCCGGAACCGGGCCGTTGGCGACATTGGAGATCGCACCGGTCAGCGTGAAGCTGTCGCCGCCTTCGTCTTCGGAGACGCAAGCTGAGACTGCAAGCAGCCCCAGCCCCATCAGCCCGAGAAGCGTGCGGCGCGTGGCTACCATCGTCAGACCCTTTCGATGATCGTTGCGGTGCCCATGCCGGCGCCAATGCACAACGTCACCAGCGCGGTGTTGAGATCGCGCCGTTCCAGCTCGTCGAGCACCGTGCCGAGGATCATCGCACCGGTAGCGCCGAGCGGATGGCCCATGGCGATCGCGCCGCCGTTGACGTTGATCTTGTCGTGCGGAATGTCGAAGGCCTGCATGTAGCGCAGCACGACCGCGGCAAACGCCTCGTTGAGCTCGAAGAGGTCGATGTCGGAGAGCTTCATGTCGGCGCGCTTAAGCAACTTCTCGGTCACGTCGACCGGGCCGGTCAGCATCAGCGCCGGGTCGGAGCCGATATTGGCGAAGGCGCGGATGCGGGCGCGGGGTTTGAGGCCCATGCTTTCGCCGCCGGCCTTGGAGCCGAGCAGCACGGCCGCGGCGCCATCGACGATGCCCGACGAGTTGCCGGCATGGTGCACGTAGTTGATCTTCTCGATTTCCGGATGCGCCT
Source organism: Ensifer sp. 1H6 (assembly GCF_001976035.1). Classification (NCBI taxonomy): domain Bacteria; kingdom Pseudomonadati; phylum Pseudomonadota; class Alphaproteobacteria; order Hyphomicrobiales; family Rhizobiaceae; genus Ensifer; species Ensifer sp. 1H6. Next base: position 30,866 of record NZ_MOAI01000017.1, read on the forward strand.
GGATGCCGACGGCTTCAAAGCCGCCCATCTCGCCCGGCATCTGGAACGACGGGTTGAGCGAGGCGAGCGCCTGCATGTCGGTGCCGGGACGCATATGCTCGTCGCGGTCGAGAATGGTCAGCCCGTTCTGGTCCTTCACCGGCACGACCGACTTCTTGAAGTAACCCTTTTCCCAGGAATGCGCTGCGCGCTTCTGGCTTTCGACGGCGTAGGCATCGACGTCGTCGCGGCTGAAGCCGTACTTGGTGGCGATCAGGTCGGCCGAGACGCCCTGCGGCATGAAATAGGCCGGCAGGTTGACGGACGGGTCCATGAACCAGGAGCCGCCGGACATGCCGAGGCCGACGCGCGACATGCTCTCGACGCCGCCTGCAATGACGATGTCGTCGGCGCCCTGGGCGATCTTCGCCGCGCCGAAGTTGACGGCATCGAGACCCGACGCGCAGAAGCGCGAGATCTGCATGCCGGGCGCGCGGGTGGAATAGCCTGCTTCGAAGGCGGCTGCCTTCGGGATAACCGCGCCGGCATCCATCACCGGATCGACGCAGCCCATGATGATGTCGTCGACGGTTGACGTATCGAGCCCGTTGCGATCGCGCACGGCCTCCAGCATCTTGGCCGCAAGGCGAACGGACGGCACTTCGTGCAGCGAGCCGTCCTTCTTGCCACGGCCGCGCGGCGTGCGCACGTGGTCGTAAACGAAGACTTTCGTCATGTCTCATCTCCCTTTCGGCAGCAGCTGATGGTGCCGCCCGTCAAACACTTACAGCGCGGCGCGTCAGACGCGCTAAGGACGCTGTAACACTTTAAACTTGCTGCATAATTTTACGCCTAGATCGGATCCGATTTAAGGAATCATGCAGTAGAAATCGGAACGCGGCGAAATCAGAACGCCGCCGCGTCGAGCGCCATCAGCGTGTCGGCGCCAGTCTCGATGCGGGCCTTGCGCAGCGCCGTTTCCGGCAGAATTCTCTCCATGAAGAACGTCGCGGTAATCAGCTTGTTCTTCAGATAGTCCGCGCGTGCCGTTTCGCCAGAGGCCAGTTTTTCCTCGGCGGTCTTGGCGATCTTCGCCCACATGTAGCCGAGCACGACCAGACCGAAGAGGTGCATGTAGTCGGTCGAGCGGCGCCGGCATTGTCGGGCTTGGCCATGGCGTTCTGCATGAACCACATGGTGGACGCCTGCAGGTCGTTGAGGCCTTTCTTCAGCGCCTTGGTGTAGGTGGAAAGCTTCTCGTTACCGCGGTTTTCCTCGCAGAAATCGCCGATTTCCTTGAACAGCGCCATGACGGCACGGCCGCCGTTGAGGCCGAGCTTGCGGCCGACGAGGTCGAGCGCCTGGATGCCGTTGGCACCTTCGTAGATCATCGCGATGCGGGCATCGCGGACATACTGGCTCATGCCGTGTTCTTCGATGTAGCCGTGACCGCCGAACATCTGCTGCGCCATGACCGCGTGGTCGAAGCCCTTGTCGGTCAGGACGCCCTTGAGGATCGGCGTCATCAGGCCGAGGATGTCGTCGGCCGTCTGGCGGTCGGCGTCATTGTCGGAGCGGTGGGCGATATCGGATTTGAGAGCAGTCCAAAGGGTAAAGGCGCGTCCGGCCTCGTTGAAGGCGCGGATCGTCATCAGCGTGCGGCGCACATCCGGATGCACGATGATCGGGTCGGCCTTTTTGTCCGGCGCCTTCGGGCCGGAAAGCGAGCGGCCCTGGATGCGGTCGCGGGCATAGTTGGCGGCGTTCTGGTAGGCGATTTCGGCGACCGACAGGCCCTGCAGGCCGACACCGAGACGGGCTTCGTTCATCATCACGAACATGGCGTTGAGGCCTTTGTTCTCCGTGCCGATGAGGTAGCCTTCCGCCTCGTCATAGTTCATGACGCAGGTCGAGTTGCCGTGAATCCCCATCTTGTGCTCGATGGCGCCGCAGGAGACGCCATTGCGCTCGCCCGGCTCGCCGTCGGCGGTGAGCTTGAACTTCGGCACGATGAACAGGGAAATGCCCTTCACGCCATCCGGCGCGCCCTCGATGCGGGCAAGCACCAAATGGATGATGTTCTGCGACATGTCGTGTTCGCCGGCGGAGATGAAGATCTTCTGGCCGGAAATCTTGTAGGCGCCGTTGCCATCGGGCACGGCCTTGCTGCGCAGGAGGCCGAGGTCGGTGCCGCAATGCGGCTCCGTCAGGTTCATCGTGCCGGTCCAGGTGCCGTCCACCATCTTCGGCAGATAGGCCCGCTTCTGCTCATCCGAGCCATGGACGAGGATCGCAGCGATCGCGCCCTGGGTCAGGCCGGGATACATCGTCAGCGCCATGTTGGCCGAGGACATATATTCGCCGACGGCGGTGTGCAGCGTGTAGGGCAGGCCCTGGCCGCCGAATTCCTCTGGCACCGAAAGCCCGAGCCAGCCGCCTTCGCGGTAGAGATCAAAAGCCTGCTTGAAGCCCTTGGGCACGCTGACCGAGCCGTCGTCGTGCCGCTTGCAGCCTTCCTGGTCGCCGGAAAGATTGACCGGAAACAGCACTTCTTCCGCAAGCTTGGCGGCTTCGCCGACGATTGCTTCGATCATGTCGGGCGTCGCATCGGCAAAGCCGGGAAGGTTGTTGTATCGCTCGATGCCGAGCACGTCGTTCAGAATGAAGAGAGTATCGTCGACCGGTGCCTTGTAGGTGGGCATTCTTTCCTCGCCTTTTTCGCTTTCGGATCGCCGCCTCCAAGCGGCCGACGTCCGGTTGCAACATGCCGAATGCGCCGCCATCTGAGGGCGGTCTCGCATCGTTGGCAGGATGCTACAAAATTTTGACGTTTGCGTAAACGTCAAAAATACCGCCCGATCGAAGTTTCGCTTGCGGATAAAAGGCGCGGTGAAATCGCCGCCGCACAACACTCTCCATCAGCTAGCACTGTCAAATCGTTAAAAAATCCGCGCCGGTTAACGGCTTGTTTACCACGTTTAATGAAAGGTGCGTGTTGAGATGGTCAAAGCTGCAACCGGTCCGGTCCTCGCATTGTTGTAGCTTTGCCCACGTCGCAAGTGCCGCAGGGGTGAAGGAAGCCGTTTCCTTCCGTGGCGACTTTCGAGATGGCCGACGGACAGGGGCGAAGAGCACAATGAATGGATCGCGATCAAATCCTCAGCGCGCTGGTAGCCAGAGCTATGGCGAGCGGCCCTCTCTGGACGCCCTGAACCGCACGATTGAAGGGCTTGAAGCACGGATCGAAGGCCTGATGAACGGAGCGGGACGCGAGCCGCCGGCCCGTCCAGTCGAGCGCGAGCGTGTCGCCCCCCGCGATATCCCATCCCCGCGTGATGCCGTCTCCGAAATCATGCAGCGCCAGCGGGCGCTTAGCACGTCGCGCGAGCGGCCACCCTTGAGAGACCGTTTGCCGCAACGCGAGCCGGATCGCCTGGCCCAGCGCGAGCCCGAGCGTTACGTCGACGATATACGGCCCCAGCCGGTACGTGCGCCCGTCGCCCGGCCGGCGGCGGCCGTCAACGATATCGCCGAGGCACTCGTCGGATTGCGCCAGGACCTCAAGCGCGACATCACCGAAGGCGTCACCCGCGAGATGAACTCCCTGCGCGCCGAAATTCGCGGCATCAAGGTGCAGGCCCAGGACCACAGCTTCGCCGAGGACGTGCGCGGCGACATGCAGCGCCTTGCCGACAGCATCCAGCAGCTCGGCCGCCAGGCGTCGCCTGCCCAGGCGGATGCGCTGCGCAGCGACTTTGACGATCTGCGGGCGATGATCGACGGCTTGGCGCGCGAAGACAGCGTTCGCCGCATGGAAAGCCGCTGGAACGGCGTCGAGGATCGGTTGATCGCCTTTGACCAGAACCGCGACGACGAGCTGGTGGCGCTGGCCTACCGTCTCGACGAGATCAAGTCGCAGATCGGGGCGCTGGGCAACAGCTCTGCGGTCGACGTGCTTGAAGACAAGATGATTGCGGTCGCCCAGGCGATCGAGATGCTCGGCCGCCAGATACAGCCGGACGACCGGCGCCTCGTGTCGCAGTTCGCTGACCTCGACGCGCGGCTTGACGAAATCAGCCGGGCGATTGCCGCCAACAGCCGCAGTGCCAGCGGCCTCGAGGGCGGGTTCGCCAATCGCCTGGAGACCAGGCTCGGCGACCTCTCGCGGCAGATCGACGGATTGTCCCGCCCTGTTGATTCCGGTCTCGGTGCCCGCCTCGAAGCCTTGGCCGCACGGGTTGAGGATCTCGCCGGCGAGAAGGCTGCGGCCGGACTGGAAGAACGCCTCGACCAGCTTTCCATGCTGATGGAGCGCAGCCACCGAAATGTCCAACCGGACCTGACGAACTACCTCAACGACATCTCCCGCAAGATCGAAGCGCTCGATCAAGGCAGCGTCAACGATGCTCTGGCCGAGCGGCTCGACTATCTCGCCCGCCGCATCGACGACCTCGACACGCTCAGCGCACACCCCGTCGCCGATCCGCGTTTCGACCGTCTTGAAGATCGCCTCGCTGGCATCGCGCAGCGGCTGGAAGAAACCTATGCGGCGCCGTTCGACGACCGCGCCGCGCTGCACAACCTCGAAGCGCAGATCGCCAACCTGTCGACCCTGGTCAGCCAGCCCCGCAGTGAGGCGGGTGCCGCCATGCCGGTGGAATTCGAGAGCCGCATGAATGCGCTCGAAGACTATTTCGCCACCAGCGACGAGTACATCGTCGAGGCCGCGCGGCAGGCGGCCGAGGCGGTGATGGAGGCATATTCCAGGAAGGGCATGCCTCAGTCGGCCGGTGGCGGCGATCTCGCGGCGATCTCGGCGCTGGCGGAAGACCTGCGCACGCTCGAAGATCTGAGCCGCTCCAGCGACGAGCGCACGGCGCGCACCTTTGAAGCCCTGCATGAAACCCTCGTTCACATCGCCGACAAGCTCGAGCGTATCGAGGGCCGCGAGCCCGCCATGGCCGCGGCGCATTACGAGGCGCCGGTGGCGCGCGAAATTGCTGCGATGCCCAAGGCAGCTCAACCGGAATTCAACGACCCGTTCAGCGGCGCCGATCTCGATGACCGCTATCAGGATCTGCAGCGCAACGTCCGCGCGCTCCAGGCGGAAGACGACGGCGTCATTGCCGCCGCCACCGCATCTGCGCATGCGACTGCGTTCGCCGGTGACGAAGGTCAGGTTTCGACCATCGAGCCCGATGGCGCGCGCGAACGGCCGGCTACCGCCCGCACGGGCCTGCTTGCTGGCCTGACCCGGCGCTTTTCCGGGAAGCGTGCCGAGCCCGCACAGGAGCTGGCACGACAACTGGTCGAGCCCGCCCCCTCCATCGACCCATCCGAAATGCTGGCACCCGAAGAGGCCAATCAGCTGCTCGAGCCGGGCTCTGGTGTTCCCGACGTCAAGAAGATTCTCGAGCGTGTTCGCGCCGGCCAGATGAACCGCGGCGGCAAACAGGCGGCAGACGGCGACAAGGCGGACTTTATCGCCGCCGCCCGCCGGGCAGCGCAGTTGGCGGTCGAGGAAGCCGATACGCTCAACAAGACCAAGGACGGTGGCGTTGCCAGCGGCGTTGGTGGTGCCTTTGCCCGCCATCGCCGCCCGATCTTGATGGCTGTCGGCGCCGTGCTGCTTGCGATCATGTCCTATCCGCTCGTCGGCGCCATGCTGAAGGGCAGCGATGCGCCCGTTGCCGAACCGGTGGCGATCATCGAACAGCAGTTGGCGCCCGTCGCTGAACAGCCGGCGATCGCCAACGCAACCAAGGTCGCGGGCGACCAGGCACCGGCGGCAGCCGCCGTAGCGACCGAAACACCGGTCGAAGCGCTGCAGCCCATTCCCGAAGCGCCGCTCGATTCCGTCGAGCAGCCGTCAAGCGCCGTTGAGACGCCAGCCGCCGCGACGCCACCGGCCGACACATCCGCATCGACGAAGGCGGTAAACGAAACGCAGGCGCCGTTGCTCCAGCCCGTGCCGGAAGCCAAGGGGCCGGTCGCCGCTTCGACGTTCCAGGCCGCCCCAGTCGATGCCGCGCAGGCCGGAACCTTTGCGCCGGTCGCAAAGGCTGCCGAAGTCGTCCTGCCCGATGGTTTCGGCCCGGTTGCGCTGGTGACGGCCGCCAAGGGTGGCGATCCCCTGGCTTTCTACGAGATCGGTGCGCGCTACACAGAAGGCCGCGGCGTCAATGAAGATCTGGCGGAAGCCGCCAAATGGTATCAGCGCGCCGCCGACGCCGGCGTCGTGCCGGCCGAATACCGGCTCGCCAGCATGTATGAGAAAGGCTCGGGTCTGACGCGCGACGCTGCCAAGGCCAAGGTTCTCTACCTGAAGGCCGCCGAGCAGGGCAATGCCAGCGCCATGCACAATCTCGCGGTCATGCTGGCCAGCGGCCGCGATGGCTCGCCGGATTTCGCCGAGGCGACGAAATGGTTTGCCAAGGCAGCCGAGCTCGGCATCCGCGACAGCCAGTTCAATCTGGCTGTCCTCTATGCCCGCGGCAACGGCGTGCCGCAGGATCTTGAAGCATCCTACAAGTGGTTTTCCGCCGCCGCCCGCGAGGGCGACATGGATGCTGCGGCCAAGCGCGACGACGTGGCCAAGGCGATGAAGCCCGAGCAACTTTCGAGCGCCAAGGCCAAGGCCGACGCATGGAAGCCGCAGGCGGTCGACGCCAAGGCGAACACGGTCGACGTGCCGGATGCCTGGGTAGGACCGGCCAACAAGACCGCCTCGATCGACATGAGCAAGGCCATTCGCAACATCCAGGCGATCCTCAACAATAACGGCTTCGACGCCGGCAAGCCGGACGGCCAGATGGGCAAGAAGACGGTTGCCGCGATCAAGGCCTTCCAGACATCCGTCGGCCAGGAGCCGACCGGTGAAATCACCGACCAGCTGGTGAAGGAATTGCTCAAGCGCAATTCCTGATCCGGCAGGGTCTGCCGCCGCAATAAAGCCGCAGAACCGGGTGACACGGTTCGCGGAGCCGAAGCTGTACGCCATGTGGCTGAAAAGGTTGACAGCTCCGGCCCAGGAGCGCATGACGGAAGCCTATGCCACCTCGCCCTCGGGAGGGGTGTCGGCTTTCAGAGATAATCCCCCCTCCGTGGTGAATTACTTGCCACTGTGACGTTTTTTGCCCGCACCGCGGGCCGTTGGCATATTGAGGTCCGGCGTGACGATTTATCTGCCCATCGCAGAGTTGTCGGTGAACATACTCATCATCCTCGGCATGGGTGCGGCCGTCGGCTTTCTATCGGGCATGTTCGGCGTCGGTGGCGGGTTCCTGATCACGCCTCTCCTGATCTTCTACAACATTCCCCCCGTGGTTGCCGTTGCGACCGGCGCCAACCAGGTCGTGGCCTCCTCGATCTCGGGTGCCATCACCCACTTCCGGCGCGGCACGATCGACATCAAGCTCGGCACGGTGCTTCTGTGCGGCGGCCTTGCCGGGGCAACGGTCGGCGTCTGGCTGTTCTCGCTCTTGCGTCGCGTCGGTCAGCTCGATCTGGTCATCTCGCTGCTCTATGTCGTGCTTTTGGGCTCGGTCGGCAGCCTGATGCTGTGGGAGAGCGTGCGCGCCATGCGCAAGGCGGCCAAGAACCAGGCGACGCCGCTGCGCCGTCCCGGGCAGCACAACTGGGTTCACCGGCTGCCGCTGAAGATGCGATTCAAGAAATCGAAGATCTATCTGAGCGTCATTCCCGTCGCTGCCCTCGGCTTCTGCATCGGTGTCCTGACGTCGGTCATGGGTGTCGGCGGTGGCTTCATCATGGTCCCGGCGATGATCTACCTCCTGCGCATCCCGACCAATGTGGTTGTCGGCACCTCGCTGTTCCAGATCATCTTCGTCTCCGCCTACACGGTCATCGTCCAGGCCTCGACCAACTATACCGTCGACATCGTGCTCGCCTTCGTGCTGATGATTGCCGGCGTCGTCGGTGCGCAATACGGCGTCCGGGTCGGCCAGAAGCTGCGCGGCGAGCAGCTGCGCGCGCTGTTGGCGCTGCTGGTGCTTGCCGTCGGCATTCGTCTGGCAATCGAACTCGTCATTCCGCCGAAGGACATCTATTCGGTCGTGTCAGCGGGGTTCGGCTTCTGATGCGCCGCCTCATCAATATCGCCCTCGCAGCCCTGACGCTCTCCTTCGCCGCTCCGGCCAGTGCCCAGCTGCAGGACGAGAACGCCAACGACTTCACCGAGAAGCTGGAGATCGGCATCTCGACCGACGAGATCGCCATCACCTCGGATTTCCGCGGCGCGGATCTGACGATCTTCGGCGCGGTCGACGGTTTCAATCCCAATCTCCTGGCGCAGGGCAAATACAACATCATCGTTTCGCTCGAGGGGCCGAAGGATAATGCGACGGTGCGCAAGAAGGAACGCGTCTTCGGAATCTGGGTAAACACCAGCTCCATGACCTTCGAGCTGGTGCCGGAATCCTATTCGCTGTCGAGCACGCGTGACATCGAGACGATCGCCCCACCGGGTGAAATGGGCAACATGGGCATCGGGGTCGACCACATGCGGCTTGTGCCCCTCGGCTTCGTCGGCGACGGCAGCAATCTCGGCGAGTTCCGCAATGCCTTCCGCCGCATCCGCGAGACGAGCGGCGTCTATGAGCGCGATCCCGGTGGTGTGCAGTTCATCAGCTCCAGCCTGTTCAAGGCGTCGGTGCGCCTGCCTGCCAACGTGCCGAACGGGGTGCATGTTGTGCGCGCCTATCTCTTCCGCGACGGCACCTTCGTCGCCGCCAAGGCGCTGCCGCTGCGCGTGGTCAAGACGGGTTTGGAGCAGGTGATCACCGAGACGGCGCATGGGCAGCCGCTGTTCTACGGCGTTTTTGCCGTGCTGCTCGCTGTCATCACCGGCTGGGGCGCGAGCCTGCTCTTCCGCAAGGAATAGTCCTCGGCGGCAATCGGCCGACGTTCCCTTTTGGGCGCCGGACGGGTAAAGAAGGCCTACTGAATAGTTCCTTAAATCGGAATCGATTTAAGGAGAAAACGATGCAGCAGTTTAAAGCGTTGCAGCGGCCTTAGCGCGTCATTCTTGTCGCGCGGCGCTGCAAGGCAGAAACAGAGGAAACTCCATGAAAGCGATTTTCGTCCAGTTGCAGTGCGCTCCCGGCAAGACCTACGAGGTTGCCGACGAGATCTACCGCAAGGAGATCGTTTCGGAAATGTATTCGACGAGCGGCGACTACGACCTCCTGCTCAAGATCTACATCGAAGAAGGCCAGGACATCGGCAAGTTCATCAACGACAACATTGCCACGGTTGCGGGCATCTCCCGCTCGCTGACGACGCTGACCTTCAACGCGTTCTGAGCTAGCGGGCGGCCCCGCTTTACCCGGCAGGCCTCACGCTCGACGGTGAGGCACGCCTCTCGCGCTGTACGAAAACAATCCGCGATCATTGCACAGCCCGTCGGCGGAGCACCCACGGCTGTTCGATTTTTCCGAAGGTCAAAACTGCTTGCAATTTGATATCAGTTTGATATCGTCAAACTGCTTCAATTATGCAACCAGTTTTGAAAGAGCGGAAAAATGGAAAACTCATCGTCTGGAATCTGGTGACGCTCGACGGTTACTTCGAAGGCGCGAAGAAATGGGATCTCGATTTCCACAACAGTGCCTGGGGTCCTGAACTAGACGAACTCAGCCGTGAGTTTGGACAAAAGACCGAGGCGCTGGTCTTCGGTCGCGTGACCTACGAAGGCATGGCCGCCTATTGGTCGACGACCGAGGAGGAGGGCGAGGTCAAGACCTATATGAACGCTCTGCCAAAGATCGTCGCATCGCGAACGATGGATAGGGCAGAATGGAACAACAGCCGTGTCGTCAGCGATATCGCCGGCGAACTGCGGCGGATGAAGCAGGAAGCCGCGAAAGACCTCTATATTTTCGGCAGTGCCGAACTGGTCGATTCATTGCTGCCGGAAAATCTGATCGACGAGATCATGCTGTGCGTCGTTCCGCTCCGGCTTGGCAAAGGCACGCCGTTCTTCAAGAGTGCCGAAAACGCGATGTCGATGGCGCTTCTGGAAGCGCGACCGCTTTCTACCGGCAGCGTGATCCTGCGTTACGCGCCGCAACCTGTTGCGGCCTGAAACACCGAACGTCGCCGGCGTGAAGTCCGGTGCGCCTCAGGCGATCAGGTTTGTGAAGCGGACCGAGTAGATCCGATCGCGACCAAGCATGTGGGCGACCAGCTTGGCGCGATCGAAGAGGCCGGTCATTGCCCGGTGGCGCAGATCGAGGCCGCCGGTGGTGACGCCGAAGGCCGGCATCAGCAGCCGTTTCCCATCGGTAGCAAAGCAGGCGCGGCGCACCGATTTCTCGCGCCGGACGACCGTCGCTGCCGGGTGCAGGTGGCCGGCAACTTCCCCCGATGCCTCGCCCCTCGATGGTTCATGACGAAAGGTGAGGCCGGCGTGTCGGAATTCGTCCAGCGATATGCCGGGCAGACCCGAGGCGCCATCGGGGTCGTGATTGCCATTGATCCAGACCCATTCCCGTCCCATCGCCATCGCGGCGATCATGTGGCGGAAGGTATCGGGCATCGCCGCGGATCCGACCCGGTCATGGAAATTGTCGCCGAGGCTGATGACCAATCTGGGGTCATGGCGGGTTATCGCCGCTTCGAGCACGCGCAAGGTGGCAAGGGTGTCGTAGGGCGGCAGCATCATGCCGCGCCGGGCAAAGGCCGATCCCTTCTCGAGATGCAGATCGGAAACGACAAGCGTTCTCGTCTCCGGCAGATAGAGGCTGCCGAGCGGATCGCAGACCGCTTCGACGCCGTGGACGATGGCGCGCGCGGAAGCCGCCGTGCCGTCTGTCGGAGCCGATAGTGCGTGAGCGAGCCTGTGCATGCGTCTCTTCACCGTCCTTGTCGTGTTCGCATGAACACGGGGCTATTCTATAGCGGCTCGCCGCCCATCGCTTCGTTGATCAGGTCGTCTGCGGCTTCGGAAAGCAGGAAATCCTGCGCCTCGCCCTGGATCGCCTCCTTGCCGATCTCCAGCATGACGGGAACGGCAAGCGGCGAGATCCGGTCGAGCCGGCGATGGGTGATGTGGCCCTTGATTCGCTTCAGCATATCCCCAAGACGGCCGATGTCCAAAAGCCCGGTTGCCGCATCGTTGCGCGTGGCCTCCAGCAGCAGGTGGTCCGGCTCGTGCGCGCGCAATACGTCGTAAATGAGGTCGGCCGATACGGTCACCTGGCGGCCGGTCTTTTCCTTGCCAGGGTGTCGCTGGTCGATCAGCCCGGCAATGACCGCGCAGTTGCGAAAGGTCCGCTTCAGCAGAAAGGATTCGTTCAGCCAGGCCTCAAGGTCGTCGCCAAGCATGTCCTCGTCGAAGAGATCGGCGAGCGCCTTGCGGCGCAGTTGGAATGTCGCGCCGAGATCGTCCAGCGCCCAGACCGCCAGCGAGTAGTCGGTGGCGACGAAACCGAGCGGTTTCAGGCCGGCACGGTCGAGCCGGCGGGTGAGCAGCATGCCAAGCGTCTGGTGTGCAAGCCGCCCCTCGAAGGCGTAGATCACCATGTAGTGCCGGCTGCCGCGTGGAAAGGTCTCGATCAAAAGTTCGTCCTCGCGCGGCAGCATCGATACGTCCTTCTGCAGCGACAGCCAGTCACGGACCTGTTCGGGCAGTGCCGCCCGCCGGGCCGGGTCGGCCAGCATCTTGCGCACCTGTTCGGCGAGGTAGGTCGACAGCGGAAACTTGCCGCCGGCATAGCTTGGTACCTTCGGGTCGAAGGAAAGCGCCTGGCTGACGAGGCATTCGCTTTCGCGGATGCCTTCGAAACGCAGCACCTTGCCGGAAAACAGGAAGGTGTCGCCCTGCGACAGCATTTCGAGGAAATATTCCTCGACCTTGCCGAGCGACATGCCGCCGCGGCCGAGCGAACCGCGCTGGTTGCGCTTGACCATGCGCACGTTCAGCATCGGCGATTCGACGATGGTGCCGACATTGAGGCGGTATTGCTGCGCGACCAGCGGATTGGAAACACGAAAGAGCCCCTCCTTGGTCTTGCGGATGCGGGCATAGCGCTCGTAGGTCTTCAGCGCATAACCGCCGGTCGCGACGAAATCGACGACGCGCTCGAAGGTTTCCCAGGTGAGCGACGCATAGGGCGACGCGCTGGTGATTTCCTCGTAGAGCGACAGGGGACCGAACGGTGCGGCACAAGCCATGCCGAGCACATGCTGGGCAAGCACGTCGAGCGCGCCCTTGCCGACCGGCGGCGTATCCTGCGCACCGATGTAATTGGCGTCGAGCGCCGCCTGGCACTCCATCACCTCGAAGCGGTTGGCCGGCACCAGGATCGCCTTCGAAGGCTCGTCCATGCGGTGGTTGGCGCGGCCGATGCGCTGAGCGAGCCGGCTTGCCCCCTTGGGCGCGCCGACATGCACGACGAGGTCGACATCGCCCCAGTCGATACCGAGGTCGAGCGTCGAGGTGGCGACGACGGCGCGCAGCCGGTTCTCCGACATAGCCGCCTCGACCTTGCGCCGCTGTGCGACATCGAGCGAGCCATGGTGAAGTGCGATCGGCAGGTTGTCGTCATTGATGGTCCAGAGTTCCTGGAACAGCAGCTCCGCCTGGCTGCGGGTGTTGACGAAGAGCAGGGTGGTGCCGTGCTCCTTGATCGCGGCGTAGACGTCGGCGATGGCGTAGCGTGCCGAATGTCCAGCCCAGGGGACGTGTTCGTCGGTGCACAGGATGGAGATATCAGGCTTGGCCCCACCCTTAACGGTCACGAGGCCGGCATGGTCGCTTCGATCGGGTGACTGCGGCGCCAGCCAGCGCTGCAGGTCCATCGGGTCGGCGACCGTCGCCGACAGCCCGATCGTCTGCAGCCTGGGCGCCAGTCTGCGCAGCCGGGCAAGGCCGAGCGACAGCAGGTGCCCGCGCTTCGAGGTGACCAGCGAATGCAATTCGTCGAAGACGACGTAGCGCAAATCCCGGAAAAAGCGCTCTGCCTCGCCGTTGGCAAGCAGCAGCGCCAATTGCTCCGGCGTCGTCAGCAGGATGTCGGGCGGGTTGAGCTTCTGGCGCTGGCGCTTTCCCTGCGGCGTGTCGCCGGTGCGGTTTTCAACGCGAAGCGGCAGGCCCATTTCGTCGACCGGCTTCATCAGATTGCGCTCGATGTCGACGGCAAGGGCTTTCAACGGCGAGAGGTAGAGCGTGTGAATGCCGGTAAAGGCGGAGCCCGGAGGGATTTTTCCGCGCCGGGTGAGATCGACGAGAGAGGGGAGAAAGCCGGCGAGCGTCTTGCCGGCCCCGGTCGGCGCGATCAGCAGCGTGCATTCGCCGGCCTCCGCCCGCGCCAGAAGTTCCAGCTGGTGGGCGCGCGGCTGCCAGCCCTTCTCGCCGAACCAGCGAAGGAAGGGGGCGGGCAAGGCCAACGCGTCGCCTTGCGGGCGCGGGGAATCGATCCTGTTCACGGAGAACAAAGGTAGATCAAATCCGGCAAAAGAGAAGCCCGCGGCCTCGGCGATCCCAGGGCGATTGACTCTTCGGTAAATCGTGGATAAAGAATATCCACGATATGGAGGCGGCGAATGAAACTCGGGGACGGTGTCGAGCAGGCGATCCACAGCATGACGATGCTGAGCTGTCTTCAGCCCGGCAGCACGCTGTCGGCGGCAGCGCTCGCCGAATTTCACGGGGTTTCAACCAGCTATCTCCTGAAGCATCTCCAGGCCATGTCCGGGGCAGGGCTGCTCGAAGCGGTTCCCGGCCCGAAGGGTGGCTACCGGCTCGCCCGCCTGCCGGAAAAGATCAGCCTGCTCGATATCGTGCTTGCGGTCGAAGGGCCGGAGCCGGCGTTTCGTTGCAACGAAATCCGGTTGCGCGGCCCCCATCCCTATGCCTGCAAGCCGAAGGCGGCGTGCACGATCAACGTCGCGATGCTGAAAGCCGAGCAGGCCTACCGCGCCGAGCTTCGGCGCGTGACCATTGGTGACATCATCGCCGATCTCAACGCCATAGATGACGGCAGCATCTCGGCGCGGACCAACACATTCCTGGCGGTCAACGAACGCAAGTCGACCGCCGGCGCCTGAAACAACGATCCCAACCACCTGAAGGAGAAGACATGCATCCGCGTTTGAACTTCGTCAAAGCCGCTCCCGACGCTTACAAGGCTGCGGCAGCCTTCGACAGCTACATCATCAAGGAATCCGAACTGGAGCCGCGCCTGATCCACCTGATCAAGTTGCGTGCATCGCAGATTAACGGCTGCGCCTATTGCATCGATATGCATGTGAAGGAGGCGCGTCATACCGGCATGAGCGAGCAATGGATCCACCTGATCTGCGCCTGGCGCGAATCGCCGATCTATGATGCCCGCGAACGCGCGGTGCTCGCCTGGACCGAAGCGCTCACCAACCTTGCCCAGACCGGTGCGCCCGACGCGGACTTCGAGCCGCTGAGAGAGCATTTTGACGAAGCCGAGATCACCAAGATCACCATGGCCATCGGCGTCATCAATGTCTGGAATCGCGTCGCCGTCGGCCTGCGTTCGCAGCATCCGGTCGATGCGCCGGCAAAGGCCGCCTGATACCTTCGAGGCGGGCCGAAAGCACAGCCCCGAGGTCTATTCGGGGCTATCGGCAAGTGATGTTCTACAGGGCGATGTAACGATCGGCGCGGTGGTTGATGGCCACGAACAGGTTCAGGACCACAGCGCCGAGCACCGACCAGGCAACCACTGCGGGGGACGTCACGCCGAAGGCGGCGACCAGCACGACCATGTCGATGGCAAGCTGCACCAGCCCGGCGCGAACGCCGAAACGCTCCTGCAGGTAGATGCCGAGAATGCCGACGCCACCGAGGCTCGCGCGGTGGCGATAGAGCGCCAGCAGGCCATAGCCGAGAAGCAGGCCGCCGATCAGCGCCGCCCAGGCCGGGTGGATATCGCCGATGTGGAACAGGCGCGACTGGATGTCAGTCAGGAACGAGGTCACGCCGATGGCGATGAAGGTCTTGACCGTGAAGGCCGGCCCAAGCCTCTTCAGCGAGAGATAGAAGAACGGCAGGTTGAGCAGGAAGAACGCGAGGCCGAAGTTCACGCCGGTCGCGTAATGCAGCAGGAAGGCGACGCCGGCGGTGCTGCCGGTGAGCAACCCGGCGCTTGCCAGGAAATACAGGCCGAGCGCGGCGATCAGGCTGCCGGAGAAGATGCCCTGCAGGTCCTCGATCGGCGTGTGCCGGGTCGGGCTGGTGTTCCAAAGACCGAAAACGCTGCTGCTCAGAGCCATGGCAAAAACCTCGATTGCGATGCGCCAAGCAATGCTGCAACGCACAAAAACAATCAAGAAAAATATGTCAGCAATGCTGACGTAATTTTGCGAACCAGCCCTGCGTTTTATGCAGGCTTGCGGGCCAAAAACAGGATGCCCGAGATCGGCTGGCCAGCATCCATGCGGATGATCGTGCGCTCGACAGCCACCATTTCCAAGCCGTGGGATTGGAGAAGCTCGCGGATATAAGCCTCGCTATGGGCGTAGCGCAGCGACGGGCGCAGGACGAAACCATCGTCCGTGCCGGCATCCTCCACCGAGAAGGCAAACAGGCCTCCATCGGAAAGCAGCTTGCCGACGATCTCGGCGACGCCATCGAGGCTGCCGAGATACATCAGCACGTCCGCGGCACTGACGAGATCGGCGCGGGCTGCCGCGAAATTCCCGAAGACATCAGATTGTTCCGGAGGCAGCGATAGGTCGGCCCGCGCCAGCCGGTCATAGACGGCTTTCGTCTCTGCCTTCGACAGCATGTTGGCGGAAATGTCGAAGCCTTCGAGAAATGCCGCCCGCTCGCGGATGCGCTCGCCGAAGAGCCCGGTGCCGCAACCGAGGTCGACGACATGCTCGAAATGCCCGCCGGCCGTTGACGTCTCGATCAGCGCAGCGAGCTTTTCCGGCACGCTGTAATCGAGCTTCTCGACGAGCGCCTGGTCGAACCGGTCGGCGTAGTCATCGAAAAGCCGCTCGACATAAAGGCTCGGCGGTTGTTCCGGCATCTCGGTCGCGCCGAGCAGCGCCAGCTTCAGCCCCGCGCCAAAAATGTCTTTCGGATTGAGGCGCAAGGTTTTGCGCAGCGCGTCGATCGCCGCCTCTTTCCGGCCCGATTTTTCCTCATAGTCCGCCAGCCGGAACCAGCCGGCAGCCCATTCCGGGACACGCTCGAGCGCCTGGGCCATGAGATCGGCCGCGCTCTCGGGCTCGCCGGCCTCGGCAAGCATTTTTGCGTAGTCGGCGCGGCGATCGGCGATCAGGTCGCCGGAGGAGAGCTGGTTGAGCGTCATCAATGTGAGATGTTGGTTGCGATCAGCGCTTCTGACGCCGGACCGGGCAAAACACAAGCGGAATCTGAAAACCGGGCATAATACCAACCTGCGCTGATATTGACCTATTGCGTGGGACCGTCTGCGGTCATCCGGCGAGGAGCATACCGCAAGAGCGATGCCTTGGCATCGGTCGAGGATTGCGACGCTGCCGCTGGCCGACAGACGGCCCACCCGAAGGGCCGGGCGCTTTTGGCCTCCGGATAGCGTCGATAATCCTCACCGGACCACTTGGTCCGGTTCCGGTTTTCTCCTTGCCGGAAACCAAAATCGCTCCGGCGCAATAGGTCAATATCAGCGCAGGTTGGTATAAGCCCGCCTTTTCCGGTGACTTGCGAGGGTGCGAATGGCAGCTTATGTGAAGGGAAACAGGAGTATTTCGCCGATGTCGGACGGAGTGAACAAATTCTTGGGGGATTCGCCGCTGCGCGTCCTCGTCAAGCTCGTCGTGGTGTCGATCCTGGTCGGGTTCGTCATGACCGTTTTCGGCTGGTATCCCGCCGACATCTATTTCGGCATCCGCAACTTCCTGCTCGACCTCTGGCACACGGGCTTCTCCGCCCTTGGCCGGGTCGGCGACTATCTGCTGCTGGGCGCTGCGATCGTCATTCCCGCCTTCGTCATCCTGCGTGTCATGAGCTACCGGCGTTGAGCATGAAGGATCAGCTTTTCCTCATCGAGCGCCGCGGCTTTCTGCGCGCCGGTGCCGTGCTTTCGCTTGGCGCTCTCGCCGGCTGCACCACATCCAACGTGCTGTCGCCGGCAACTGGCACCGGCAGCGACCAGACCGCGGCGAGCCTCGGCTATGTCAACGTCCTGCGCAAGAACAAGGGCCTGTCGCCGCTGGTGGCGGACAAGGCGGCTTCCGCTGCGGCCATGAGCCAGGCGGCGAGAATGGCCAAGGTCGGCAAGATGCAGCACCTGATCGGCTGGAACGACAGTTTCTACGACAGGATGAAGAGCCAGGGCGTGGTCCTTCCGGCTGCCGAGAACATCGCTGTCGGCCAGGACGACGCCGAACGCGCCTATGACGCCTGGTACAAATCGCCGAAGCATCTGGAAAGCATGCTTGGCAACTATCGTGGTCTCGGCGTGGCCGTGGCGCAAAACGCCGCTTCGGGCAACCGGCCCTATTGGGCCATGGTGCTGGCGGGCTGATCGCTCGTTTCTCTGTCACCGCGTTCGAGGCCGCCCCTCATCCCCCCGGACCTTCTCCCCGCGGGCGGGGAGAAGGGACGACGCTCTACCGTTTTGCCTTCCATCGGGACGTTGCGTTTTCCCGCGGGCTTGCCGGCAGCTCCAATCTTGCCTGCAAACCTACGAGGCATTCGACATCTGTCGCCCGTGTGCGTCCTCTCTCCCCGCAAGCGGAGAGAGAGTTAGGGTGAGGGGCCATCGTGGCGCTGAGGTATCGACTGCTGTCACCAACCGCAGTCTCTTGCGCCCGCCTATGATCTTTCCCTAAAACGGTCGTCACGCACTCATTCCCCTGGACCGTTCGATGACCGCCATTTCTCCCGCCGCGCAGACCGAAACCGCCGGCCCCTTTGAGGTCACCCACCGGCTGATCCTGGCGATTGCGCTGCCGATGACGCTGGGCTTTCTGACCACGCCGTTGCTCGGCCTCGTCGATACCGCGGTGGTCGGCCGCATGGGCCAGGCGACGCTGCTGGCCGGACTTGCTGTCGGGGCGATAATCTTCGACCTGATCTTCACCACCTTCAATTTCCTGCGCGCCGCCACGACGGGCCTTGTCGCGCAGGCCTATGGTCGGGGTGACCGGCGCGAACAGCAGGCCGTGTTCTGGCGCTCGCTGGTGATCGCGCTTGCGGCCGGTGTTACGGTTGTCGCCCTGTCGCCGCTTTTGCTCGCCGGTGGTCTCTGGCTGATGGACCCACCGGCAGAAGTGGAAGCTGTTACGCGCACCTATTTCCTCTGTCGCATCCTCTCGTCCCCGGCGGCACTTGCCAATTATGCTATCCTCGGCTTTGTGCTCGGGCGCGGCCAGGGCACGACCGGGCTGTTGCTGCAGGCTTTGATCAACGGGGTCAACATTGTGCTGTCGATCCTACTCGGATTGATCCTGGGCTGGGGTGTCGCCGGTGTCGCGATCGCAACCGTGACCGGCGAGGTCATCGGCGCTCTGGTCGGCTTTGCCATCGTCTATGGCCGCTTCGACAGGACGGACGCGCCGAGCTGGGCGATGATCTTCGACCGCGAAGGGCTCCGGCCGCTGTTCGGGCTCAACCGCGACATCATGATCCGGTCCTTCGTTCTCGTCGCGGCCTTCGCGCTGATAACGCGGATCGGCACAGCTTTCGGCCCGGTGACGCTGGCGGCGAACGCGGTGCTGATGACCATTTTTCTCGTTGCCGGCTATTATCTCGACGGGCTTGCCAATGCGGCCGAGCAACTGATCGGCCGTTCGATCGGTGCCCATTACCGTCCGGCTTTCGATCGGGCACTGAAGCTGACGATGGCATGGTCGCTCGGTCTCGCCGCCTTGACGACGATGGCGCTCCTGCTTTTCGGCCGCGGGATGGTCGATCTCTTGACCACGGCGCAAGACGTTCGCATGGTCGCTTACGAATATCTGCCCTGGGCGGCCCTGACGGCGATGACCGGCGCGCTCGCCTTCCTGATGGATGGGGTCTTCATCGGCGCTACCTGGTCGCGCGACATGCGCAACATGATGCTGGCAGCCCTGGTCGGATACATAGCCGCCCTGGGGATCCTTGTCCCCGCCTTCGGCAATCACGGCCTATGGGCGGGGCTCAACCTGTTCCTGCTGATGCGTGGCCTGTTCCTGCTCGCCAGAATTCCGGCAAAGGCCGGTCAGACCTTTCGTTCGGTCCAGTAGTCGAGGCGGCTGTCACGAAGGTCGCGGATCGATGTCAGGCCCTGGCGATCGCAGAGCTCGGAAAGCCCGCGCACGATCCGGCCGGGCAGCGCCGGACCTTCATAGACCATGCAGGAATAGAGCTGGACCAGGTCGGCGCCGGCGCGGATCTTCTCTGCAGCCGTTTCGGCCGAACTGACGCCGCCGACACCGATGATCGGCAGGGCCGGGCCGACGCGCTTGCGCATCCGGGCAAGAACGGCCGTCGATTTCTCGAACAGCGGCTTGCCGGAAAGGCCGCCGGCTTCCTTCGCCTGGGCCTGGTCTTTGAGGCCATCGCGCGAAAGCGTCGTGTTCGAGACGATCAGCCCGTCGAGATCTTGGGCGAGCACTTCGGCCGCGATGTCATCCAGGCCTTCCTCGGTCAGATCGGGAGCGATCTTGAGGAAGACCGGCACGCGCCTGTTGCTGCGCGAGGCTTCCTCGTCGCGCGCGGCAAGCACGGCCGAAAGCAGCGTCGCCAAACTTTCGCGCGCCTGCAGGTCGCGAAGACCGGGCGTGTTCGGCGAGGAGATGTTGGCGGTGAAATATCTGGCGACGGAGTAGAAGGTGTGGATGCCGCTGACATAGTCGCCGATGCGATCGGCACTGTCCTTGTTGGCGCCGATATTGACGCCGATCAGCGCGTCGCGCGAGCAGGCCTTGAGGCGGGCCAGGGCTGCGCCGTGGCCCTCATTGTTGAAGCCGAGGCGATTGATCACCGCTTCGTCTTCCACCAGGCGGAAGATGCGCGGCTTGTCGTTGCCCGATTGCGGACGCGGCGTCACCGTTCCGATTTCGGTAAAGCCGAAGCCGATCTTCAAAAGCGCTTCCGGCACCTCGGCATTCTTGTCGTATCCAGCTGCCATGCCGAGCGGATTGGGGAAGGCAATACCGGCAACGGTCTGGGCAAGCCGCTTGTCCTGTCTGGACGGACAGCTCGGCACGAGGCCGGTCTTCAGTGCCTTGATCGACAGTCCGTGGGCTGCCTCCGGATCGAAGAGGAAAAGGCCGCGGCGGGCAAGATTGGCAAAGGGATTGGTCATGCCTCGAGTTCCGGGAAGACGTGAAGGCTATCGGCGCCGAGCGGCAGCGGCTTTTCCCACAGGACGGCCGAAAGGAACAGCGGTGCGTAGAGATGCGGGAAAAGGGCACCGCCGCGTGACGGCTCATAGACCAGCTCTTCGCCGAGCGCATCGCCATCGATCGCCACCAGCAGCAGGCCTTCCTGCCCTTCGAAGTGGCGGGCGGCGGTTTCGATCGCCTGCTCGCCGGTCGAAAAGTGGATGAAGCCGTCCGCGAGGTCGATGGGCGCGCCATCAAAACGGCCGGTGCGTTTGGCTTCCTGCCATAGTGCGGCCGGAACGATCTTGTATATGATTGAGCTCATGATGCCCGCTTGTCCGTCGTGATATCCTGTCGTGGCCTTGCCGCAAATATCGGCGATTGTCCATTGCTGAAGATCTTTCACCGGCGGATTTCCGCCCGTATGTCCGCAACGGAGAGGAAATCATGAGAAGAGCAATTGCAGTCATGCTTATAGGCGGCAGCCTCGGCCTTGCCGCAGGCGCACGCGCCCAGGAACCGGCGCCCGGTCGCTACGCCATGCAGAAGTCGGACACCGGCATTGCCCGGCTCGACACCCAGACCGGCGAGGTCTCGCTCTGCCAGGAGAAAGACGGTCAGCTCGTTTGCCGCATGGCTGCCGATGAGCGCACGGCTTTCGAATTGGAGATCGATCTCCTTACCAAGCGGGTGGAAGCGTTGGAAAAGGCCGCTAAATCCGGTGGGGCCGTCGCAAAACCGGACCTTCCGACCGACGAAGAGATTGACCGGACAATGGGCATCATGGAAAGAATGATGCGCAAGTTCATGGATATCGTGAAGGATCTTGAAGGCAGCAGCGACGGAACGTCGCCGCAGAAGACCTGACGGGTCGGACGGACTGTGCGGCTACAACCGGCGTGGGGACGCGGGCTGCAGCCGAAGCTCTTGGGAGGGAGCGACATGACGCCGGACATGACCATCATCATCGCAGACGACCACCCGCTCTTTCGCGGCGCCATGCGGCAGGCATTGAGCGGCATGGCCGGCGCGCCTGCCATCGTCGAAGCCGGCGACTTCGCTGCCGCGCGCAAGGCCGCCGCCGATTGTCCCGACGCAGACCTGATGCTGCTCGACCTCACCATGCCCGGCGTCAGCGGCCTGTCGGGCCTGATCGCCCTTCGCGCCGAATTTCCAAGCCTGCCGGTCATGGTGGTTTCCGCACATGACGACCCGGCGACGATCCACCGGGCGCTCGATCTCGGCGCCTCCGGCTTCCTGTCGAAATCGGCGGGGATCGAGGAAATCCGCGATGGCATCGAGAAAGTCATGGCCGGCGAAGTCTTCGTGCCGGCCGGCTACGAGCAGGGGCAGGAATACGAGCCGGAGGTCGCCGATCTCCTGCAGCGGCTGCAAACCTTGACGCCGCAGCAATCGCGCGTTCTGAGCATGCTCGGCGAGGGCCTGCTCAACAAACAGATCGCCTATGAGCTCGGGGTTTCCGAGGCGACCATCAAGGCGCATGTCTCGGCGATCCTGTTGAAGCTCAACGTCGACAGCCGCACGCAGGCCGTCATCCAGCTTTCGAAGATCGGTACTGTGGCGGCGGCCTAGAGCATCCCGCGCAAAAGTGGGCACCCGGTTTTGCGATCGCGACATGCGACGGAACCAGCGCTTTGAGTTCGAAAAGCGTTCCTAAAAGAACGCAGCGCGCTTTATGCGCGACACCGCATTAGCGACTATTCCGCAGCCGTCTTTGCCGCCGTCGAGAGCTGGGTCAGCCATGCCCGCATGGCGGCTGGCCGCACCGGCTTGTTCTGCAGGCCGACGCCGTCGCGCTCCGCCGCGCCGCGCACTTCCGGCGACCGGTCGGCGGTGACGAGCAAAGCCGGTATGTTGTCGCCGAACAGCGCCCGGATGCGCGCGATCGCCTCGATGCCGGTGCCGTCGTCGAGATGGTAGTCGGCGATGATGGCGTGCGGACGCTCCTGCGTGGACGTCGACATCTCGGTGCAGGCGTTAAGCGATTCCGCCGTCGTGACGACGCAGCCCCAGCCCGATAGCAGCACCCGCATGCCTTCGATGATGCGCGGCTCGTTGTCGATGCAGAGCACGCGCAGGCCGTTGAGCGCCTCGCTGGCCTTGGTCGTCGGCACGGGCGGGACGGCGACCCGTTCTCCCGCCGTTGGATCGAGCGGCACCGTGACCTTGAAACCGGTGCCCTTGCCGGGCTTGGACTGCAGGCTGACGGGATGGTTAAGCACCCGCGAAATCCGGTCGACGATCGAAAGCCCGAGGCCGAGCCCGGATGCGGTGCGGGCGCCCTCGTCGAGGCGCGCAAACTCCTTGAAGACGGTGCGGAACTTCGATGACGGGATGCCGATGCCGGAATCCAGCACTTCGATCGTCGCCATCTTGCCGCGCCGGCGCACGCCGACGAGCACCTTGCCTCGGAGCGTGTATTTGACGGCGTTCGAGACCAGGTTCTGCACGACGCGCCGGAGCAGGTTCGGATCCGTGCGCACCACCAGCGACGTCGGCATCACCACCAGCTCGAGGTCTTTCGCCCGTGCCATCGGCGCGAAATCCGTCTCGACCCGGCGCAAGAGGTCGTTGAGCGGGACCGACTGCAGGCGCGCCTTCATCGCGCCGGTGTCCAAGCGGGATATGTCAAGAACGGCACCAAGAATGGCTTCTACCGATTCCAGCGAGGAATCGATGTTTTCCACCAGCGTGCTGTTGTCCGATTCCCCGAGGCGTTCGACCAGCGAGGAGGAGTAGAGCCGGGCGGCGTTGAGCGGCTGCAGGATGTCGTGGCCGGCGGCGGCAAAGAAGCGCGTCTTGCCGATATTGGCCTCTTCGGCGGCGGCGCGAGCCTCGGCGAGTTCGTGGTTCACCCGGGTCAGTTCGCCGGTGCGCTCGGCCACCCGAAGCTCGAGCGTCTCGTTTGCCTGCTTCAGCGCCATGTCGGCGGCGACCCGCTGGGTGATGTCGGTGTAGGTCGTGACGATACCCTTGTCGGGCATTGCGTTGGTGCGCACTTCAATGATCTGCTGGCCGTTTCCAAGCTCCATCAGGAATGGCTTGTCGAGCGTCA
This sequence comes from Ensifer sp. 1H6, assembly GCF_001976035.1. NCBI lineage: Bacteria > Pseudomonadati > Pseudomonadota > Alphaproteobacteria > Hyphomicrobiales > Rhizobiaceae > Ensifer > Ensifer sp. 1H6. The sequence continues at coordinate 54,216 of NZ_MOAI01000017.1, forward strand.
GGAAGTTGGCGATCAGCCGCTTCTCGTCCTCCTTGCGGATATCGCCCCGCTTGGTGAGGATCGCGACGATGTCGGCAAGCGGGAAACCCACCTGGCCGGCGGCTTCCGGCAGGTCGAGCAGCTGGCGGAAACGCCGGTTCCAGATGATCAAGTTGTTGGCGTTGTCGAAGACGGCGATGCCCTGGTCCATCTGCGAAAGCGCGGTCTGCAGCATGTCCTGATTGTACTGCAGCGCTTCGCTTGCCTGGTCCAGCAGCCAGGCCGTATCCGACGAGGTGTCGTCGACCCGTTGCAACACCAGCGAAAACACGAGGCGGGCCGAGGACGAGCCGATGGCGCTGCCGAGCAGCTGCTCGGAAAAATGCACCAGCGCCATGTCGGCGGGCGCATTGTCGTCGAGCCAGCGGCCGGACTGGCGCTCATAGGTATGGAACGAACGCTGCATGCGCTCGTCGCCCATATAGCGGGCGATCGTCGCCTTGAGGTCGCGGACGGTGATCTTGGTCTTTCGGCCGCGAAACGCCCTCTCGCTGCGCGAGCGCCGGGTGATGAAGACCCCCGCCTGAAAACGTTCGAGCGGCTTGGGTGCCCGGGTCAGCGAGGCGAGCACGTACATGGTCAGATTGACGAGCAGGCTGAGCGCGGTGGCGTTGACCAGAGGATCGGCGTCAGTGCCGGAAAAGACCTCGGTGAAGGGTAGCAGGAAACTGAGGACCGTCGTTGCGACATGCGAATTATCCGGTCCGCCGAGGCTCGGCAGGAACAGGAGATAGGCCCAGACGAAGAAGCCCGAGACCATGCCGCAGATGGCGCCGCGGGCATTGGCCTGACGCCAGACCAGGCCGCCGAGCAGAGAAGGTGCCATCTGCGAAATGGCAACGAAGGAGAGAAGCCCGAGCGAGGCGAGGCCGGCGCTGATATCGGCCGAACGGTAATAGGCATAGCCGAGCAAAAGCACGACGAAGATCGCCGTGCGGCGAATATTGAGCAGTGTGCCCGCGAGATTTTCCTGCAGCCCGCCGCGCTGGCCGAGATTGCGGCGCAGGAAGACTGGCATGACGATGTCGTTGGAAATCATGATCGACAGCGCCACGGAGGCAACGATGACCATGGCCGTCGCTGCCGAAAAACCGCCGATGAAGGTAATCAGCGTCAATAGCGGCAGGCCGTTGGCGAGCGGCAGCGTCAGCAGGTAGAGGTCGGCGTCGCCGGATCCCGAGAAGGTCAGGATGCCGGCAATGGCGATCGGCAGAACGAAAAGGTTGATGGCGACGAGGTAGAGCGGAAAGAGAATGCCGGCGGTGCGCAACTCGCCTTCGGTGCGGTTCTCGACGACAGTGACATGAAACTGCCGCGGCAGCATGATGATCGCAAAGGCCGAGGTGACGATCAGCAGGATCCAGCGCGCGATCGGCGTTTCGTAGGAGAGCGCCTTTTCGACCGCCGGGCTTTGCTGGGCGAGGGTCCACAGATGCGTCGGCCCGTCGAAAATCACGAATACGATGTAGAGGCCGGCGGTGATCAGCGCCACCAGCTTGACCACCGATTCCATCGCGATCGCGAGGATCAGGCCGTCCTGGTGTTCGGTTGCATCCGTATGGCGGGTGCCGAAGACGATGGCGAAGCAGGCGAGGAACAGGGTGACGAGGAGCGGCAGGTCGATGAAGCTTTGCCCGGCGCCGATGCCATAGTCGCTGGTGTTGATCATCGCCGCGACCGAGCTCGAGATCGCCTTCAGCTGCAGCGCAATATAGGGCACGGCGCCCACCAGCGAAATCAGCGCAACGATCGCCGCCACCGCCGGGTTCTTGCCATGGCGGGCGGCGATGAAGTCGGCGACCGATGTCAGCTTCTCGGTCTTGGCAAGCCGGATGATCTTGCGGATCAGCGGCATGCCAAGCGTGAACATCAGGATCGGGCCGATATAGATGCCGGTGAACTCGAGGCCACGCTCGGCCGCAAGGCCGATGCCGCCGAAATAGGTCCAGGACGTGCAATAGATCGCAAGGCTCAGCGCATAGACCAGCGGCCTGCCGTTGACCGCAGTGCTTTTTTTCCTGGCCCGCCGGTCGCCGTAGCTTGCGACTGCGAAAAGCAGCAGCAGATAGGCGAAGGCCGAGGCGAAGATGACCGAACCCGAGAGCATGCCTCATTCCTCCGGGGGCAAGCATAGGCCAACTGCAAGAGGTTGAGAATTGCCTCGGCATCAGTCTTAAGTTCAAGGCGGCGTTGAAGAAAGCGCGCGGCCCGCCGGTGTCGTCAGCGGGCGATCGCAATCGGGCAACTCGCTTGCATACGATTTGATCAAAGGCAAAGAATGGTTTCCCCCCTGCCCGCTTTGGTTTAGTTTCCGTAAACGGTTGCAGCGCGGGACAGCGCCAGCGGTCGCTTTCAACGGGGATAATACGGAGAGACGTATGCTGAATGAGTTCAAAGAGTTTGTTGCCCGCGGGAACGTGATGGATCTCGCGGTGGGTGTGATCATCGGCGCCGCTTTCAGCAAGATCGTCACGTCGATCGTCGAAGACCTGGTGATGCCCGTTGTCGGTGCGCTCACCGGTGGCGGTTTCGACTTCTCCAACTACTTCCTGCCGCTCTCGGCCAACGTGACGGCGACGTCTCTTGCCGCTGCCCGTGAACAGGGCGCCGTCTTCGCCTATGGCAACTTCATCACTGTCCTCATCAACTTTCTGATCCTCGCTTGGATCATCTTCCTGATGATCAAAGCGGTAAACCGCGTGCGTGCATCGGTCGAAAAGCAGAAGGAATCCGAGCCGGCCGCTCCGCCGCCGGAAGATGTCCGGCTGCTTTCGGAAATCCGCGATCTCTTGAAGCAGCGCGCCTGAGTTTCCTCTTCCCGCGGGCTCCGGCGTCGTCGACCGAAGCCCGCGAAACATCACAGAAATCAATAAACCGGTCAGATAAAGTCGCGTGATCGCCGCTGCGAAAGCGGCTAGAAGCGACGGGCGATCCGGAGCGGGATCAGGAAAAGTGTGGGCGGTTTTCCGCCCGCATCCCGCTCTAACTCATGAAAATCGATCACGTTTTTGATTTGGGTCGAGCCAACCCGACCAAATCAAAAACGTGATCCAGGAGCCCGTCGATGACCATCATCACCACCCTCAGTCCCCGTGCACTCTCGGCGCCGGAAAGCGGCATCGTCGAGGTCGTGAACTATGCCCGTGGGCGCGACGGTCTGATCCCGCTCTGGGTCGGCGAAGGCGATCTTTCGACCCCGACCTTCATTTCCGAGGCCGCCAGCGAAGCGTTGCTCGCCGGAGAAACCTTCTACACCTGGCAGCGCGGCATCCCGCCACTGCGCGAAGCGCTGTCGCGCTATTACCAGCGCCGGTTCCAGAAGACCCTGTCACCGGAGCATTTCTATGTCACCGGCTCCGGCATGCAGGCAATCAAGCTTTCGATCGAGGCGATCACCTCGCCGGGCGACGAGATGGTGCTTTTGACCCCGGCTTGGCCGAATTTTGCCGCGGCTGCCGAGCTGTCGGGCGTCAAGCCCGTCTCCGTTGAGCTCCGCTTCGAAAACGGCACGTGGCAGCTCGATCACGAGCGGCTCGAAGCGGCAATCGGTCCGAAGACCAAGGCTCTCTTCATCAACACGCCGTCCAACCCGACCGGCTGGACCGCCAGCCATGACGATCTTCGCGCCATTCTGGCGCTGGCGCGCAAGCACGGCCTCTGGATCGTCGCCGACGAGATCTATGCGCTTTATCACTACGCAGGCGGCCGGGCGCCTTCTTTCCTTGATGTGATGGACGACGACGAGCGCATCATCTTCGTCAACTCCTTCTCCAAGAACTGGTCGATGACCGGTTGGCGCGTCGGCTGGATCGTCGCCCCGCCGGCAATCGGCCAGGTGCTTGAAAACCTGGTGCAATATGCAACCTCAGGTGTGGCGCAGTTCATGCAGCGCGGCGCCGTCGTGGCGTTGGAAGAGGGCGATGCTTTCGTCGACGCCAACATTGCCAAGGCCGCACAGAGCCGTGACCTCTTGTGCGACGCGCTGATCGCCACCAATCGGGTCGAAACGCTGAAGCCGGACGGTGCGATCTATACGTTCCTCAAGATCGACGGCGTCACGGATTCGCGCGCTGCGGCGATCGACATCGTCGACAAGACAGGCGTTGGCCTTGCGCCGGGAACCGCATTCGGCGATGGCGGCTCCTTGTTCATGCGCGCCTGCTTCCTGCGTGATCCGGCGCAGGTCGCGGAAGCGGCACACCGCCTGCAAAATTACATTCTCGGTCGGTAACGGTCGCCATCGCTTAGGTCGGCGTGCGCTCCTGCATAATTCCTTAAATCAGGATAGATTTAAGGCAAAAATTATGCAGCAAGTTTAGAATGTTACAGCGTCCTTAGCGCGTCAGATTTGACGCGCGGCGCTGTAAGTGCCCCGCCGACCTTTCGGCGTGACTATTTCTTAACTCTACACCAAGGAATTGTGGTCCCGCGGCCGCGCAGACGTGCGGCCCTTACCTATTCCGAAAGCATCTGTGGGTTTTGCTGTCTCCTATGTTCCAGGGAACGGGAAGCAGTAAATGGCTGTGTTGGTAACGGGCGGTGCCGGCTATATCGGCAGCCACATGACGTGGGCGTTGCTCGACGCCCACGAGGATGTGGTCGTGCTCGATCGACTGTCGACCGGTTTCCGCTGGGCCGTGCCATCAGAGGCGCGTTTCTACCGTGGCGATGTCGGCGACAAGGTATTGCTGGCACGCATCTTCGACGAGAACAGCATCGATGCGGTCGTGCATTTCGCCGGTTCGGCGATCGTTCCTGAATCGGTTGCCAACCCGCTTGCCTATTACGAAAACAACACCGGCAACACGCGTACGCTGATAGAGGCCGGCGTGAAAGCGGGGATCGGCGGTTTCGTTTTCTCGTCGACGGCGGCCGTCTATGGCAGCCAGGACGGCGCGGAACCCGTGCGCGAGACGACAGCCCTCCACCCCGAAAGCCCCTATGGGCTATCGAAGCTGATGGCCGAATTGATCCTGCGGGATGCCGCTGCAGCCCACGATTTCAGCTATGTGGCGCTGCGCTATTTCAACGTCGCCGGCGCCGATCCCCTGGGTAGGACAGGTCAGTCGACGACCGGCGCAACCCATCTGATCAAGGTCGCCTGTGAAGCCGCGCTCGGCAAGCGGCCGAAGGTCGATATCTACGGCACGGATTATTCCACGCCCGACGGCACCGGCATCCGCGATTACATCCACGTGGCCGACCTCGTCGAAGCCCACATGCGTGCGCTTGCCTATCTCAGGGCCGGTGGCGAGCCGTTGATCAGCAATTGCGGCTACGGCGAGGGTTTTTCGGTGTTGCAGGTCATCGACACCATCAGGCGCATCTCTGGCCGTGACATTGCGGTTAAGCATGGGCCGCGGCGACCGGGCGATATCGCTCGCATCGTTGCCGATCCCGCGCTCGCACGGCTGAAGCTTGGATGGGTGCCGGCCCATGCAAGTCTTGACCAGATCGTAGAGAGCGCCTTCGCCTGGGAAGAGCATCTTTCACGCAAGAACAGCTACGACCTGCCACGCCCGCAGATGCGATTGGTCTGAGGCCCTCGATCAGGGCGTTTGATCGTCGCTCGTTTCGCCCAGTATCTTTTGTTCATGCGCGATCGCGTGGTTGATCAGCCGTGCCCAGATCTCCTCGTAGAAATCCGGGTCCAGGTTCTGGCTCTCGGCATTCTTGCGGGCATTCTCGCGCACTTCCATGACCCGCGCCGGGATATCGGCCTTCAGCTTCAGCGGCCGCTTGATCTCTGCGGCGCGGTCGATATAGCCCCAGCGCTCGGCGAAAAGCGCCATCAGCGCCTGATCGAGCCGATCGATCTCGGCGCGCACATCGGCCATATCAGTGCATTCGGCTGGGGTCTTTTGCATCTGTCTCGTCCGGTTGCGGCAGGGATGCCTTGCGCCCGCAGGGGCACGCGGCGCTCTTGCGGCGCACTGCTAACAAACGGCGGGGGATCTGAGAAGAGGCAACAGGGTCGCACGGTCCCAGTGTCAGCGGAACGGTGATCACGAGGTGACACCGGGACCGTAATCACCAGGTGCCACCGGGTTGGTGGTCACCTCAGCAGGCGATCGCTTGGCGAGGGAGGAGGGTGCGGTCCTGTCTCCGTCCGCGGCGATCGCCTGCTGACGTGTTGGGAAAAGCTAACCCGCCAAGCTTGAGCGAGGCTTTATGCCCTGTCACCGAACCATCATGATCAGGTGCCGATCATCAGCTTGATTATCAGGCCGACGACGGTGACGGTCACCACGCCCGCACACCAGAGGCCGACAAACCACAGAAGCTTGCGACCGGTTCCCGTTTCGCTTTTCAATGGTAGCCCTCCTCCGGGTCGATCTTGCCGCGGAAGACCCAATAGGCGTAGCCGGTATAGGCAAGGATGATCGGCACCAGCACCAGCGCGCCGGCAAGCAGGAACGACAGGCTGGCGTCAGGTGCCGCCGCATCCCAGATCGTCAGCGATGGCGGCACGATATAGGGAAAGAAGCTGATGCCGATGCCGGCATAGCCGAGCACGAACAGCCCCAGCGCGGCAAGGAACGGCCGGGTGTCATGACGGGTCCTGATGCCGGTTATCAGAAGATAGAGGCAACCGAGCACCAGCAGTGGCACGATGATGCTGAAGATTGCCGTCGGCCAGCCGAACCAGCGCTGCAGATAGAGCGGTTCGAGGAAGGGCGTCCACAGGCTGACGATGCCCATGGCGGCGATTGTGCCGAACGAGCATTTGAGGGCAAGGCTGCGAGCCCGCTCCGCCAGATCCCCATGGGTCTTCATGACAAGCCAGGTGGCGCCGAGCAGTGCATAGCCGACGACGACGGCGATGCCGGTCATGATCGAGAATGGCGTCAACCAGTCCCACCAGCCGCCGGTATAGGCCCGGTTCTCAACCGGAATGCCCTGAACCAGCGCCCCCAGCGTGATGCCTTGGGCAAATGCGGCGAGCATCGAGCCGCCGGCAAAGGCCCAGTTCCAGAGATACTCGGCCCGCTTGGTGCGCCAGCGATATTCGAAGGCAACGCCACGGAAGATAAGGCCGATGACCATGGCGATGATGGGCGCGTAAAGTGCCGGCAGGATGGTGGCGTAGGCGAGCGGGAACACCGCCATCAGGCCGCCACCGCCCAGCACGAGCCAGGTCTCGTTGCCGTCCCAGACGGGTGCGACCGAGTTCATCATCACGTCGCGATCATGCTTTTGCGGAAAGAACGGGAAAAGGATGCCGACACCGAGGTCGAACCCGTCGAGGATGACATAGGCGAGCACCGCAAAGGCGATGATGCCGGCCCAAATCAGCGGCAGATCAATGTCCATGATGACCTCCATGGGGGTTGGCGAGGGCGGCACCGGCCGTGCGGATCGGCCCCTCGTCGAGATCCGGCGTCGGATCACGCGGCAGCCGCGCCATCAGCCGCAGGATGTAGAAAGTGCCTGCGCCGAAAACGAAGAAGTAGACGATGATGAAGGCCAGCAGCGAAGCGCCGACGGCAGGGGCCGCAATCGGTGCGACCGAGTCTGCCGTCAGCAGATGGCCGTAGACCGTATAGGGCTGGCGGCCGACCTCCGTGGTGATCCAACCGGCAAGCACGGCGACGAAGCCGGCCGGGCCCATGAGGACTGCTGCACGGTGTAGCCAGGCATTGCTGTCAAGCGTGCCGCGATACCGACACCACAGGCTCCACAGCCCGATACCGAGCATGGCGAAGCCGAGGCCGACCATGACGCGGAACGACCAGAAGATGATACCAACAGGCGGATGCAGTTCGTCGGGAATGGTGTCGAGGCCGGCAAGCGGCGCATTGAGATCGTGCTTGAGGATGAGGCTCGACAGCTTCGGCACGTCGATGGCGTAGTCGACGCGCTTTTCGGCGGAATTGGGAATGCCGAAGAGGATGAGCGGCGCGCCGTCCGGGTGGCTCTGGTAGTGGCCTTCCATCGCCATCACCTTGGCCGGTTGATGTTCCAGCGTGTTGAGGCCGTGCATGTCGCCGGCAAAGATCTGGATCGGCGCAACGATCGCCGCCATCCACATCGCCATCGAGAACATCTTTCGCGCCCGGCGCGGCGCCGTCTTGCGGATGAGGTGCCAGGCGCCGCAGGCGCCGACGACGAAGGCGGTCGTCAGATAGGCGGCAAGCACCATGTGCACCAGGCGATAGGGAAAGGACGGGTTGAAGACGATAGCCCACCAATCGACCGGCACAAACTGGCCGACCGCATTGATCTCGAAGCCCCTCGGCGTCTGCATCCACGAATTTGCCGAAAGGATCCAGGTGGCCGAGATCAGCGTGCCGATCGCGACCATGGCAGTCGCCAGAAAATGCAGTTTCGGGCCGACGCGGTTGAGGCCGAAGAGCATGACGCCCAGGAACCCCGCCTCGAGGAAGAAGGCGGTCAACACCTCGTAGCCCATCAGCGGCCCGATGATCGGCCCTGCCTTGTCGGAAAAGACGCTCCAGTTGGTGCCGAACTGGTAGGACATGACGATGCCGGAGACGACGCCCATGCCGAAGGCGACGGCAAAGATCGTCTTCCAGAAATTGAAGAGCTCGAGATAGACCTCGTCCTTCTTCCACAGCCACAACGCTTCGAGCACCGCAAGGTAGCTCGCAAGCCCGATCGAAAAGGCGGGGAAGATGATGTGGAACGAGACGGTGAAGGCGAACTGGATGCGGGCAAGTATCGTCGCATCGAAATTTTCAAACACGGCACAATCCTTTCAGACGTGCAGCGCCGCGTGTCCATTTGGACGCGCAAGGCTCACTGCAGCTCTCTGGTCTGCTGCGCACTTTCGGCCTCGGATCGTTTCCGACCTAAGGCGTTACGCGGTGCCTTTCGGGCCGGGCCAATCCTGTGGTTGCACCCGAATTTCAGCATGTGATTGAATCTGAGCCAAAATTGCCAAAGGTCAATGATGGGCCGGCCGCCACGTTGTCACACTGCGGCAATGTCGCGCTTGCGGCAAAAGGGAGCGGGCGCGCCGGTCATCGATGGCACGAGCACATGGGGGCGCTTGGTGTTGTGTCGCCGTTTTCAGCGCGTCGGCAGATAGGCTTCCGCAAGCTCCGTCCAGAAGGCGGCGCCGACGGGCAGAAGATCGTCGTTGAAGTTGTAGGCGGGATGATGGAGCGGCTTCTCCTCGCCGCTCACTTTCGAGCCGAGGAAGAAGTAAGTCCCCGGCCGCTCCTGCAGCATGTAGGCGAAGTCCTCGCTGCCCATGAACGGGCGGGCGAGATCGATCACCTTGTCGGCACCGGCAAAGCGGACGGCAAGATCGCGGACAAAATCCGTCTCTGCCTTGTGGTTGATGGTCGCGTCGTAGCTGCGCAGATAGTCGACCGTTGCGCGCATGCCGAAGCTTGCGGCTTGCGCCTCTGCGATCATGCGGATACGGCGCTCCAGCTCGTCGCGCACGGCGGGGTCGAAGGACCGGATGCCGACGACGATCTCGGCGCGCTCCGGGATGATGTTGCTGGCGGAGCCGGCATGGAAGGCGCCGACGGTGACGACGGACGGATCCATCGGGTGAATGTTGCGCGAGACGATCGACTGCAGCGCCATGATGATCGAAGCGCCGCAGACGATCGGGTCGGCGGTGTCCTGCGGTTCGGCACCATGGCCGCCGCGTCCGTGCACGGTGATCCGCGCTTCGTCGACCGCCGCCATGATCGGCCCTTCGCGCAAAGCGAACTGCCCGAAGGGCAGGCCCGGTTCGTTGTGAAGCGCAAAGACCGCGTCGCAGGGGAATTTTTCAAACAGCCCTTCGTCCATCATGATCTTGGCGCCGCCGAAATTCTCCTCGGCCGGCTGGAAGATCAGGTGAATGGTGCCATCGAAATTGCGGCGTTCGGCAAGGGCGCGTGCCGCGCCGAGCAGCATCGTCGTGTGGCCGTCGTGGCCGCAGGCATGCATCAGCCCCGGTGTCTTGCTGGCGTAGCCGAGGCCGGTTTCCTCAAGGATCGGAAGCGCATCGATATCGGCGCGAATGCCGATCGAACGTAACCCGCTGCCATTGCGCAACGTCCCGACGACGCCGGTCTTGGCAAGCCCCGTCGTCACCTCGTAGCCGAGTTCGGCGAGGTGCCGGGCGATGAAGGCGGAGGTGCGCGTCTCCTCCAGGCCGAGTTCGGGGTGGGCATGCAGATCGTGCCGGATGGCGACGAGGTCCGGCATGGCGTTGTCGATGGAGGAGGAAAGCTTCATGTCATGCACCACGGGTTGGTATGCGATTCTCGAACGTGCGGAAGGCCACCACCAGAATGCCGGTGAGGCACATGTAGATGAGCGCGAGCAGCAGCAGCGGCTCGTAGGTCAGGAACGTTTCCTGGCGGACCTTCGAAATCACCGCGTAGACGTCAACGACGGTGATCGTCGCCACCAGCGGCGTTGATTTCAGCTGCAGCACTGCCTCGCCATTGAGCGTCGGCAGGGCACGGTGGATGGCGCGCGGCAGCCAGATGCGGCGGAACATCGTCCAGCGGCTCATGCCATAGGCCTTGGCAGCTTCCAGTTCGCCGGCGGGAACGCCTGCAAAAGCGCCGCGCATCACTTCGCCCTCGTAGGCTGCGAAGGATATCGTCAGCGCCGCGACGCCATAGGGCCATGCTTCGCGCAGATACGGCCAGAGAAAGGATTGGCGGATGGCAGGAAACTGCGGGAACAGCGAGCCGAGCCCGTAATAGAGAAGCCAAAGCTGGAGGAGCAGCGGCGTGCCGCGAATGACGGTGCAGAACACCTTTGCCGGCAACTTGAAGAACCACGGGCCGGTCACCTGCGCCAGGCCGATCGGTACGGCGAGCAGGAAGCCGAGGATCGATGTGCTGAACAGCATCACCAGGCTGATGAGAATGCCCCAGCCGAGACGCGGCAGGTAGCGCGGCAACCAGTCCCAGCGCATGAAGACGGCGACGGTGACGACGAACGCGGCAAAGACCAGCATCATCACGATGCGATGCGGCTGGAAGAAACTGCGCGCGGTCGGCAGGTCCTCGGGCGTGAAGGCGATGGCGTGGGTGGTTTGATCCGTCATCGCTGCTCCGCGAAACCGCGCCTCGCATGTCGTTCCAGCATGCCGATGAAGATGTTGGAGATGAGCGTCAGCGCCAGATAGAGCGCGCCGGCCGCAAGGAAGAACAACAGATAGGCCTTGGTCGTGCCCGCCGCCTGGCGCGTGACGAGCGTCAGTTCGCTGAAGCCGACGACGGCCAGAAGCGCCGTGTCCTTGGTGGCGATCAGCCACAGATTGGAAAGGCCCGGGATGGCGTAGGGCAGCATGGCCGGCAAGGTGACACGCCGCAGCACCTTCAGGGGCGACATGCCATAGGCGCGGGCGGCTTCGATCTGCCCGGCCGGAACCGCCTTGATCGCGCCGCGAAGCACCTCGGTCGAATAGGCGCCCTGAACCACGCCGATGACGAAGATGCCGGCCATCAGGCCGCTGATGTCGACCGGGCCGATGCCGAACAGCGCCAGCAACTGGTTCAACAGATCGGTGCCGGCGTAGTAGAGCAGAAGGATGAGCACCAGCTCGGGCACGGCCCTGACGACCGTGGTGTAGCATTCGAGCAGGTCACGCAGGATCGGACCGCCATAGAGTTTGCCGAAGGCGCCGCCGACGCCGAGCGCCATGCCGAGCGCAAAACCGCCGACGGCGATCTGGATCGAGTTGAAGAAACCCTGCAGCAGCACGCCGCCCCAACCGGGTGCGGACAGTGCGAGCAGGCTCCAGTTGACGATAGAATCCGATGCCATGCGTCTTCGACCTCCGAAGGCACCGGCCGGCAGCCCGAGGGCTGCCGGCCGGTTGCGCCTTATTTGCCGTAGATGTCGAAGTCGAAGTACGTCTTCGAGAACGTGTCGTAGGTGCCGTTGTCGCGGATCGCCTTGATCGCGGTGTTGAGCTTGTCCTTGAGTTCGGTCTCGCCCTTGCGCAGGCCGACGCCGACGCCCGGGCCGATCACGGCCACGTCCTCGGCCACATCACCCTTGTAGTCGCAGCACTCCTTGCCCTGGTCCGTCGCAAGGAAGGCCTTGAGCGCGATCGCGTCCGCCTGGACCGCGTCCACGCGTCCGGCGGCCAGATCGTTGTTGGCCTCGTCCTGCGTCTGGTATTCCTTGACCTCGATGCCGGCCGAGGCGAAATGCTTGGCGGCATAGGCCTGGTGCACGGTCGAGACCTGGACACCGATCGTCTTGCCAGCAAGGCCTTCAGGCGTCGGCTTGAAGTCGACGCCCTTGGTGCCGATGACGCCGGTCGGTGTGTTGTAGTACTTGTCGGAGAAGTCGATCGTCTTCAGCCGCTCGTCGGTGATCGACATCGAACTCATGATCATGTCGATCTTCTTCGAGGTCAGCGCCGGGATGATGCCGTCCCAGGCGACGGGGGTCAGCACGCATTCGAGCTTCGCCTCGGCACAGACGGCCTTCATGAACTCGACTTCCCAGCCTTCCCAGTTGCCGTTCGCATCCGGCGCAGTGAAGGGCGGGTAAGGCTCGGCGGCGACGCCGACCTTCAATGCTTCCGCCGAAGCGGCGATGCCGCCACTGACGGCGATGGCGGCCGCAACCGCCAGGACTTTCAATGTCTTCTTCATGCTGTTCCCCTTTTTTGGTTGTTGAGCATTGTTGAATTCAGTGAATGGAGCTGATGAACTTCTTGAGCCTTTCGGATCTAGGCGCGCCGAAGATGGCCTCAGGCGAGCCCTGTTCCTCGATGACGCCGTTGTGCAGAAAGATGATGTGATTGGCGACGTCGCGCGCGAACTTCATCTCGTGGGTGACGAGGATCATCGTGCGCTTCTCGCGAGCGAGATCGCCGATCACCGAGAGCACTTCGCCGACCAGTTCAGGATCGAGCGCCGAGGTCGGTTCGTCGAAGAGCATGACCAGCGGCTGGATGGCGAGCGCGCGGGCGATGGCGGCACGCTGCTGCTGACCGCCCGACAGGAAAGCCGGATAGGCATCGCGTTTTTCATAGAGCCCGACGCGCTTGAGCAGCGATTCGGCGGTGGCGATCACCTCGGCCTTCGGTTTGCCGAGCACATGGATCGGCGCCTCGATGACGTTTTCGAGGATTGTCATGTGTTGCCAGAGATTGAAGCTCTGGAAGACCATGCCGAGCTGGCTGCGGATGCGCTGGACCTGTTTTCGGTCTTCCGGGACAAGTCCGCCGCGGCCGTCCGGTTTCATCCGGATCTTTTCGCCGTGTACGCTGACAGTGCCGGCGGACGGCAGTTCCAGCATGTTGATACAGCGCAGGAAGGTGGACTTGCCGGAGCCGCTGCCGCCGATGATGGCGATGACGTCGCCCTGTTTCGCTGTGAGCGAAACTCCCTTCAGCACTTCCAATGGCCCGAAACGCTTGTGCAGGTCAGTGACCGCGATTGCCTGGGCCGCATCCGTCATCGACGCGCCGATCCAATGGCTCTGCGAGCTTTCCGTGAAGGCATGAAACAGTTCCCCTGTCGTCTTTCCGTGCAGCATCTTTGGCTTGTCACGGTCTTTGTTGGCAGGCATGGTTGCACTTGTGCCGCTATTGTTCAAGCGTATAATAACACGTATCGTCGTTTTTTTATCGCCCGCCGCGTGCCCGATTTTCCCTGAAGGAGCTCCCATGCATCCGTTCCGCTCGAAGGATTTGACGAACCCGTTCGCCGACCCCCGTGCGCGGATGATGGCACGGATGACGGCATGAATCGTCGCGCGTTTCACCGGGCCCCTGAAGGAGAACGCCGCCAGGAGCTGATCGAAGCGACGCTCGATTGCATCGCCGAATTCGGCCTGAAGGGTGCGACAGTGCGCCAGATCGCTATCCGCGCCGGGGTGACGGCTGGGCTGGTCCGGCACTATTTCGAATCGAAGGACCAGATGGTCGCCGAGGCCTACCGTGCGGTGATCGCGTCGCTGACCGACAAGGCCGCCCATGTCGAAGGCGACCCGGAAACGCGGCTGAGGGACTTCATCGCCATCAACCTGACCGAGCCGGTCGCCGACAGCCGCAGCATCTCGCTCTGGGCGGCTTTCATCAGCCAGGTCCGCGTCGACCCGATCCTCGCCGAAATCCACCGGGACGGCTACCTGACCTTTCGCAACACGCTGCAGGACCTGCTTGCCGATTTCTTGGCGGTGAAGAACAAACCGGCCGACGCGGAAACCTGCCGCGCCTACGCGATCGCGATCAACGGCCTCGTCGACGGCCTGTGGATCGAAGGGTGCCTGGCGGGAGATCTGTTTCGGGAAGGCGAACTGGTCGCCATCGCCATGGCCTCGGTCGAGGCGCTGCTCGGCACCTCGATTGGCAGTGACAAACAATGAAAACGGGAGAAAACACCATGCGCTATGCATCGATCACCGAACGCCTCGCCGACCTCGGTTCGGGAAAATGGTCGCTGCACATCCGTGCGCGGCAACTGAAGGCGAGTGGTGCCGATATCATCGAGCTGACGATCGGCGAGCCGGACGTGCCGCCGGACCGCGCTCTGCTCGATGAATGCCAGCGTGCCATGAATGCCGGTCGCTATCGTTATTCCAACGGCCGCGGCGAGCATGCGGTCGTGGCGGCGCTCGTCGAGAAGTACCGCCGTCGCCGCGCCGATGTCACCACCGAAAACGTCATGTGCTTCCCGGGCACGCAGACGGCGCTCTTCGGCGTCATGCTGGGCCTGGTCGAGGCCGGCGATGCCGTTCTCGTCGGCGATCCGCTCTACGCCACCTATGAGGGCGTCATCCAGTCGACGGGCGCCCATCACGTGCTGGTGCCGCTGAAGCCGGAGTTTGGTTTTCACATGCAGGCCGCCGATATCGAGAAGGCGATCACGCCGGAATGCCGGGTGCTGCTGCTCAACACGCCGCACAATCCGACCGGGGCCGTACTGACCGCGGCTGAAATCGCCGAGATCGGCGAGGTCGCGCGCCGCCACGATCTCTGGATCGTCTGCGACGAGGTCTACGAGGAATTGGTGTTCGACGCCGTGTTTGCCTCTCCGTTCGACAATCCGGATCTGGCCGAGCGCACTATCGTCGTGTCGTCGATCTCCAAGTCGCATGCAGCGCCAGGCTTCCGCAGCGGCTGGGCCGTCGGGCCGGAGGAGTTTACCAATAGGCTTCTGCCGGTGTCGGAAACCATGCTGTTCGGCGTGCAGCCGTTCATTGCCGATATGACGGCTTACGCGCTGACGCATGACATCGATACGGCGCGGCGGATGCGCGAGACCTACAAGTCTCGCTCGCGCCGCATCGTCGAGGGCCTCGCCAATGCGCCAGGCATCCTGGTCTTGCCACCGGAGGCTGGCATGTTCACGCTGATCGACGTGTCGGCCACCGGCATGACCGGCGAAGCCTTCGCCTGGGCGCTTTTGGAGGAAGAGGGGGTCGCGGTGATGCCGGGATCCTCCTTCGGTGACGAGGCGCAGAACTTTCTGCGCGTCAGCCTGACCGTGCCCGACAAGGACATCGACGAGGCTTGCCGTCGCATCACCGTGCTTGCCGAGCGCGCCACACTGCGTCAGGAGCGCCGCGCATGACCACGAAAACAGTAGGCGAAGCCCTGGTCGATCTGCTCGAGGCCAATGGCGTCGAGGTGGTGTTCGGTATTCCGGGCGTTCATACGGTCGAGCTCTATCGCGGCCTGGCGGCATCGAAGATCCGCCACGTCACCCCCCGTCACGAGCAGGGCGCCGGCTTCATGGCCGATGGCTATGCCCGCGTCAGCGGCAAGCCGGGCGTCGCCCTTGTCATCACCGGACCGGGCTTGACCAACACCATCACCGCCATGGCGCAGGCCCGGCAGGATTCGATCCCGATGCTGGTAATTTCAGGCGTCAATCGTCGCGATTCGCTTGGGCACGGTCGCGGGCTGCTGCATGAGCTTCCCGACCAGCACGGCATGATCAAGACGCTGGCGCTCTATTCGCACACCTTGCTCAATCCCGACGACCTGCCTTTTGTCGTCGACCGGGCTTTCTCTGTGCTGCTGTCCGGCCGGCCAGGGCCGGTGCATATCGAGATCCCGACCGACGTCATGACGGCACGGATCGAGCCGAAGACGATCCGCTCGGCCGCCGCGACCCGTCCGCGCTCCGACAGCGAGACGCTACAACGCGCCGCGATCCTCTGCGCCGACGCGACCCGCCCGGTGATCATCTGCGGCGGCGGCGCTCTGACTGCCGAGGCGGAGGTCAGGGCACTTGCCGAGCAGATCGGCGCGCCCGTCGTCACGACGGTGAATGCGCGCGGCATGCTGGCCGGCAGCCCGCTGCGCGTTCCGGCAAGCCCCAGCCTCAAGGCGGTGCGATCGCTGCTCAAGGAGGCTGATCTCGTGCTGGCGCTTGGCACTGAGATGGGCCAGACCGACTACGACATGTATGCCGATGGCGGGTTCCCGGTGCTGCGCAACCTGATCCGTACCGACATCGATGCAGCACAGCTGGCCCGCGGTCCGCATGCCGCACTTTCGATCCTCTCCGGCGCCAAGACGGCGACGGCGAGCATTCTGGCTTTCCTGCCGGGACATGCGCCGAAGGATGGAGCGGCCCGCGCCGAGGTAGCGCGTAAGGCGGCGCTGAAGGAGCTGACGGCGAAGATGCGGGCCGAGATTGCCGTGATCGATGCGGTCTACAAGGCGCTGCCGGACTGCACCATCGTCGGTGACTCCACTCAGGCCGTCTACGCCGGCAACCTTTATTGCGACGCGCCGCGCCAGCGCAGCTGGTTCAACTCGGCGACGGGGTACGGGGCATTGGGCTACGCGCCGCCGGCAGCCGTCGGTGCTGCCGTGGCCGACCCGTCGCGGCCGGTCGTCTGCCTTGTCGGCGATGGTGGTTTCCAGTTTTCGCTTGCCGAGATTGGTTCTGCCGTCGATGTCCAAGCGCGGGTGATCTTCCTCGTCTGGAACAACGACGGCTATCAGGAGATCGAGTCCTACATGATCGATTCCGGTGTGACGCCGGAGGGTGTGAGGCCGTCTGCGCCGGACTTTATCCTCGCCGCCAAGGCCTATGGCATCGAGGCGGAAAGGCTGACGTCGGTCACTGACCTTTCGCGGGCACTTGCGGATGCCGTCGCGCGCAGCGGGCCGTCGCTGATCGAGATTCATCAGGTGAAAACCAGCGGCGCAACCGCGTAACCTGCAAATCATGTCACCGTTTGAGCGGCGCGAAATTTGACATTTCGCGCCCGCAATGGTGTTAAGAGCGCCTCGTGCTCGATTCCGGCCATGTTCTTCGGCTAGATTTGTTGCATTCCGGCTGAATTGAACTTTCAGGCGCCAAGCGCCGAGGAAGGGGCGGCGTCCCGAATGGACCCAGTGTGTGGTGGCAACAGAGGCAAGTTTGCCGGCCGGCTAATCGCCGTGCTGTGGCTCTTCTGTGCCTCGCTCGCCATGCAGCTGATCGTCGTCGGGCAGGGCTTCTCCTCGCGTCTTTCAGCCGAACAGCAGGCGGGCAATTTCTCCGCGCCTGACACCGTTCCTTCGGATCACCCCGCCGCGCGCCAGATTTCGCGCGCCACCCCGGTTTCGGATCTGCGCTTTACCGCCGAACGCAAGGATGGCAAATCCGCGACCGGCGACGGCGCGGTGCCGATGCTGCTTGCGTCGGTCCAGTTTCTTGCTTTCGAGCCGTCCGGCGAAGACCTCGCTTTCGGCCGTACCCCCTTCGCCGATGGTTTGTCGAACCGCGGCCCGCAAATCCGTGCGCCTCCGCGCGCCTCTGGTGATTGCTGATATTCGGGCACGATGATCGCTGCGATCGTGTTCATGCCCTTGATGAAACAAAGTCCTGATCACGCGGCTTTCGCCCGTACAGGCTCTCTTGGAACCACAACATGCGTACATCCAAATGGGCGATTTTCGCCTATGTCGTCGTTATCATCTTCGGATGCATAGCAGCGCTGCCAAACGTTCTCTCGCCGGCACAACGCGAGCAATTCGGCGCCTGGCTGCCGGTGAAGCCCGTTACCCTCGGCCTCGACCTGAAGGGCGGCTCTCACCTCGTCCTCGAGGTCGACGCCGCCGGCCTGCGCAAGGCGCGGCTTGAAACCCTGCTCGACGATACGCGCAGGGCGCTTCGCGGCGAGCGCATTCCCGCCTCGTCGGCGCGCATCAGCGGCGATGCCGTCACCGTCAAGATCGACGATCCGGCCGACCTCGAAAAGGCGCTGCCGAAGCTCAAGGAGCTCGCAGCCCCTGTCGGCACGCTCGGTTTCGGTGGTTCGGCCTCGGATATCGAAGTCACCGAGAACGGTGGCAACATTAGCCTGGCAATGACCGAAGCCGGCCTCAACGACCGGATGACCAAGGCGGTCGAACAGAGCCTCGAGATCATTCGCCGGCGCGTCGACACGGTCGGCGTCGCCGAGCCGTTGATCCAGCGCGTCGGTTCCAACCGTATTCTCGTCCAGCTTCCGGGCCTGCAGGATCCGACCGGGCTCCGCCAACTCCTGGGCTCGACCGCCCAGATGAGCTTCCACATGCTGGATCAGACCGTCGACGTGACGCAGCCGGCGCCCCGTGGCGTCGACATCCTGCCCGGTGCCAACGACGGCAACAGATATCCGGTCGAAAGCCGCATCGCCATTTCAGGCGAGCGTCTGGCCGATTCCAAGGCCGGCTTCGACCAGCGCACCAATGAGCCGATTGTCTCGTTCACCTTCGATTCGCTCGGCGCCCGGCAGTTCGCCGAAATCACCCGTGACAATGTCGGCCGGCCCTTCGCCATCGTGCTTGACGGCAAAGTCCTGACCGCGCCCGTCATCCGCGAACCGATCATCGGCGGTAACGGTCAGATCAGCGGTAATTTCACCGCACAGGAAGCAACCGTTCTTTCGGCACTGCTGCGCTCGGGCGCACTGCCCGCACCGTTGACCGTGATCGAAGAGCGTTCCGTTGGCCCGAACCTCGGCAGCGATTCCATCCGCATGGGCATCTTCACCGGCCTTGCCGGTTTCGGCCTCGTGGTTGCCCTCATGGTCGTGCTCTACGGCGCATGGGGCATGATCGCTAACGTCGGCTTGGTACTGCACACCATTCTGACGATCGGCGTGCTCGCAATGCTCGGCTCGACCCTTACGCTTCCCGGCATCGCCGGTATCATCCTCGGCATCGGCATGGCGGTGGACGCCAACATTCTCATCAATGCCCGTATTCGAGAAGAAACCGAGGGCGGCGCCGGCGCCATGAAGGCGCTCGATATCGGCTTCAACAAAGCCTATGCGACGATCATCGACTCCAACGTCACCACGCTTTCGGGCACCGTGCTGCTGTTTGCGTTCGGCTCCGGACCGGTCAAGGGCTTTGCGGTGACCATGATGCTCGGCATCGTCATCTCGATGTTCACGTCGGTGACCGTCGTGCGCCTGATGATGCGTGAAGTCGTCATCCGCCGGAAGATGAAGAAGCTCGAGATCCCCTCGCTCTTCGGACGTGTTCCGCATCTGCCGTCCTTCTCCTTCATGAAGGGCCGTTTCGTTGCCATCGGCATGTCCGCCTTCCTGTCGATCAGCTCGGTCGTGTTGTTCTTCACGCCCGGCCTCAACTACGGCATCGACTTCGTCGGCGGTATCCAGGTGGAAGCGACATCCAAGCAGAAGCTCGATCTGCCGGCGCTGCGCCATGGTCTGGAGTCGCTCAACATCGGTGAAGTCGCCCTTCAGGAATTCGGCCAGGACAAGTCGGTCCTGATCCGCGTTCAGCGCCAGCCCGGCGGTGAGCAGGAGCAGACGGTTGCCCTGAACAAGATCAAGGATGCAGCCGTTCAGACCATTCCCGACGTGACCTTCGAGCGGACGGAAGTCGTCGGCCCGACGATCAGCACGGAACTCGCGCGTTCGGGCTTCCTTGCCGTCGGTCTCGCGATGGTGGCGATCCTGTTCTACATCTGGTTCCGCTTCGAATGGCACTTCGCCGTCGGCGCGATCGCGGTCCTGCTGCTCGACATCACCAAGACGATCGGCTTCTTCGCGCTCACCGGCATCGACTTCAACCTGACGGCCATCGCCGCACTGCTGACGATGATCGGTTACTCCGTCAACGACAAGGTCGTGGTCTACGACCGCATGCGCGAGAACCTGCGCAAGTACAAGTCGATGCCGTTCTCCGACCTCATCGACATGAGCATCAACCAGGTGATCGCGCGATGCATCTTCACCTCGATGGCCACGGCGCTGTCACTGGTGCCGATGGCAATCTGGGGCGGCGATGCCGTCAAGAGCTTCGCCTGGCCGATGATCTTCGGTGTTATCGTCGCGACGACGTCGTCGATCTACATCGGCGGCCCGATCCTGCTCTTCCTCAATCGTTGGTGGAAGGATCGCGAAGCGACCCGCACCGGCACCGGAACCACGCAGCCGGGCGCACCGGCCGCCTGATATCAGGGCTGAGGTTATAAAATGTGAAGGGGCGGTCCTATGGGCCGCCCCTTTTTTGTCAGAAAGTGCTGTCTTTATCGCCCCCGTACCTTGCAGGTTGATTCGTCGCTTCCTAGATAGCGAGGGTCTCCGGTTTCGGATCGGGAGAACGGATATTGCATCCGGGACCCCTAAAATTTGATGGGTTGAGAAATATTTTTCGCGTCATCATGTTTTTAATTGACGGAATTGGTAGATTATTCTAGTTTGCAGCTCTGTGACGCGGGCGAGTCCGCCTCACAGTTGTTCATGAACCGCTCCGGCATTGCGATGCCGGACCAAGCCAAAGGAGTGTGACATGTCCGAAACCGTCTCGACCGCCGCCTTCTTCGGCACGCGTTCCCATTGTCGTGCAACAGTGAAGAAACGTCTCATTCGCCTCTGCCGAATGTGATCCTCGAACTCTCGAAATTCATCCTTTGCCGAAATTGAAATGTCCGCGCCTCCGGGTGTGGAAGGAGCGTTATTTGCATGAGCAAGCAGGTTATCGAATATGGCGGCGAAGCCGTCGGGGTCGTCGTCCCGGACGACGGCCGGTTCAAGTTCCTGGCAGTCAAGTACCATGTCTGGGATCTGGACGCTCAGCGGTTCCGGTCGGCTGACGAAGCACGCGCGGCAATTCGCCATCTGCTCGCGCGTCAGGCAGTGCCTGCCGAACGCCATGGCGATGCGGCCGCAGCATAATGTC
Organism: Ensifer sp. 1H6; assembly: GCF_001976035.1. Lineage (NCBI taxonomy): Bacteria > Pseudomonadati > Pseudomonadota > Alphaproteobacteria > Hyphomicrobiales > Rhizobiaceae > Ensifer > Ensifer sp. 1H6. Next base: position 75,343 of record NZ_MOAI01000017.1, read on the forward strand.
TGGGGCGGCCGCCCCCTTATTCCGAGTATAATCCCAGACCAAGCTTTGCATTGATTCTGTGCCACAATTGTGTGTTTGCCGCACGATTCTTGTGCTATGCCAAAACAAGATTGCGTTTGCGCGGATGATTCCCGTTCTCAAGGGAACCGTAGGGAAAGCTTGCCGGAATGCTGACGAAGAAGGGAAAGTACGGATTGAAGGCTCTTGTCGACCTCGCTCGACTGGAGCCGGGAGAGACGGCTTTCATTACCGAAATCGCCCAGCGCAACAATATCCCGAAAAAATTCCTGGATACGATCCTGCTCGAACTGCGCAACGCCGGCATGCTGCGTTCGAAGAAGGGGCCAGGCGGCGGCTATTCGCTGTCGCGCCCGGCGGCGGAAATCCGCATCGGCCATGTCATCCGGACGCTTGACGGTCCGCTTGCGCCGATCCGCTGCGCCAGCCGCACGGCTTACGAGGTCTGCGAGGACTGCAATGATCCCGAGACCTGTCAGGTCCGTGTGTCGATGACGACCGTGCGCGACGCGGTTGCCGCGATCCTGGACTCCATGACGCTCGAAGAGTTTGCGGCCGACAAGTCGATGCCGCTCGAAGCGCCGGAAGAACAGCGCGTCGGCTGACGAAACCGTCGTCTTTGTGGGATTTCCTGCCGAAACTCGATGGCTTTGGCTTGGTTTGCCAAGAAAAAGCGCCTATCTGCCTGCAATGGGTCTGAGAAACGCCGCTTCTAACCGGCGCAAACGTCTTCGCGGGAATGGAAACATCATGGGTTTGAGACACGCATCAGCGGATGAGCGACGCGGTTCTGCCGCATTGGAGTCGGTCGGCAGGACGCTGACGACGGCGATGGCAGGCATCAAGGCGCTGGCCGATCATCTCGGTGCCGATACGGCGTTTGCGCAAAGCATGGTCGAAGCGATCGAACTCATTGGCGAAAGCCAGGGGCGCGTTGTCGTTTCCGGCGTCGGCAAGAGTGGCCATATCGGCCGCAAGATGGCGGCGACCATGGCATCAACAGGCACGTCCGCCTATTTTGTCCATCCGACCGAGGCGAGCCACGGCGATCTCGGCATGGTCACGTCGCAGGACGTGCTGATCCTGTTGTCCTGGTCGGGCGAAACGGCGGAACTCGCCAACATGCTCACCTATGCCAAGCGCTTCAAGGTGCCGGTCGTTTCGATTTCGTCCAACCGCGACAGCGTTCTCGCTCGCAACTCCGAAGTGCCGATCGTGCTGCCGAAGGTTCAGGAAGCCTGTCCGCATGGGCTGGCGCCGACGACGTCGGCGATGCTGCAGCTTGCGGTCGGCGACGCGCTTGCCATCGCCCTGCTCGAGCGCCGCGGTTTCTCCGCCGAAGATTTCAAGACCTTCCATCCCGGCGGCAAGCTCGGCGCTCAACTGCGTCTCGTGCGCGAACTGGCGCATGCCGGGGAACAGGTGCCGCTCTTGAGCGTCGGTCGCCCGATGAGCGAAGCCGTCATCGAGATGTCTTCCAAGGGCTTTGGTGTCGTCGGCATCGTCGACGAGGATGGCAAGCTGACCGGCGTCATCACCGACGGCGACCTCCGTCGCCACATGTCGGGCGATCTGCTTGCGCAGACCGTCGAGGCGGTCATGTCGCGTAACCCCCGTGTCATCAGGGGAGATGTTCTGGCAAGCGGTGCAATGGAGTTCATGCAGGATCACAAGGTGACCGTGCTGTTTCTCGTCGACGACGACGGGCTTCCCGTCGGCATCCTGCACATTCACGATCTGCTTCGCGCCGGCGTTGCCTGAGTTAAGCCGTCTTGGAATTTTTACGGCCAGCCTATGCCGATCGCGAGGCTGGCCGTTGTCTTTTCTGCGGCTTCCGGCGCGGTGGCGGATCGATGAACGCGCCGGGCTGGTTGACCGTGTTCTCGTGCAGGCGCTCGGCGATTGCCCGGGCGCCTGCGTCGGTTCCTGTTCTTGAATAGAGATTGCCCCGCACCTGGATCGAAGCCGCAAGCAGCCGGAACATGGCGCTGCTCACCTCGGCGTCGGGTGCTGTCGGCCTTTGCCAGAAATCCTCCAGCGGCTGCTGGTCCGTCAAACCGGCAATGTCGAACACAGCCGTGCCCAGCACCCTGACCGGGCGTCCCTGCTTTAGCGCGTGCAGACCGGCGGTCGAGTTGACCGTGACCATGCCGGCGCTGGCCTCTGCCAGCACATCGAGATTGCCGCCATCGAGATAGAACACGCGACCGGTCAGCCCGAGTTCCGCTGCCTTGTCGTCGATGAATTTGCGCCAGGCGATCAGATCGTTGTCGAGCGGATGAACCTTGAAGACCAGTTTGGTTTCCCTAGCCGCATCGGCTGCAAACGAGTGCATGACCTCGTCGATCGCGTCCTTCTGGCTGTGGAACGGCGAGTGGGCGCGCAGCTGGAAATCGGTTTCGAGCTGCAGCGGATAGACGAAAAAGGGCACGCGTTCCGAAAGCAGGATGCGGACCGTTTCCTCGGCCTCGGCACTGCGTCTTTTGCCGGTGAAAAGGCGGCGGATCCAGCCGGCATATTCGGCAAGTGGATGAAAGATCGCGTGACGGCGATAATGCGGAAAGAGGAACCACAGGAAGACGTTGGGCAGGTTGTAGAGAAGGTCGTAGCTGGCATCGGCGAGAAAGGTCTGGCTGTAGTGCTTGCGCCAATCCGGCTCCGGCAGGGTCTTCGCGGCTTCGACGATATGGGCGGCGTCGGCGGGAAAGTGGGAGTTCGACGACATGCCGTCGCGCTCGAGTGTTAGCCAGTCGGGTCGGAGATAGCCCATCTCGACGATGGCGATCGCGACCCCGGTCCGCCGGGCGACCGCAGTGGCAGCCTGATGATAGGGGCGCTCTTCGCCAAGCAGGATCATGTCGGTGACCTGGTGCAGGCCGATGAAGCGTGCCAGATAGTCCGGCCAATCCTCCGCTCTCCCGCGGTAGTTGGATGCGCCTTTGCGACGCCAGATGATCTCGTCGCCGACATTGAGGTTTATCCGCAGGCAGGTGTGGCCGTAGCTCTCAAGCCGATCGGCGATCTTGCGGAAGATCGGCGATGACGGGCCTTGCAGGAACAGGAAGACCCGTCGGCTTGGCCGATCGGCTGACACACGGGTGTTCAACGCTGCGTTTTCCATCGTCTCGCCGCCGCTAACGCAGCGTGTCCTTCTTGAGGTTGGCGTGGTTGAGCAGCGCCTCGATCAGATCCCAGGCAGCGACATCCCGTGGTTCGACCGGTCGATGATGCGTCGATTTCGCCTTGGAAAAAGGCACGATGAGATAATCCGTGCGTGGGTCGGGGAAGGGGTCTGCGAACGATTTCAGCAGCGGCGCATGATCGCCATAAAAGACGAACCAGACAGGCCGGTCGAGCCTGTCGAGCCGATCGGTCAGCTGCTTCAGTGCTGCGTCGGATTGCTCAAGGATCGCCAGATAGATGTCCACCGGGTTGGCAAGATCGCCAACGCGACCCGGTTCCCAAGGTCCGTGGTTTGCCATCGAGGCGACGAAAACGAAACCGCTCTTGTCTTCCGGCAGGTTCTCGCAGGCATCGATGACCCTGGCGGCGAGCTTCTCGTCGGAGACGTAAGGCCCGTCGCGCGCCGGCACGTGGTCGAATCCATCGAGCATCGTCAGCTCGGCAAAGCCGAGCTGCGGCATCGCCTTGTGGCGCAGGAAGAACGTGCGGTCGTAAGGATGCATGAAATGGGTGTGCCAGCCGGCGCGTTTCATCTTTCCCGGCCAGACGACGTCGGAATAGTGGGACGCGCGCAGATAAGGGTAGCTTGCATCCACGTGGATATCGTCGGGCACGAGCCCGCTGATGACGGCAAACTCGGTGCGCAGCGTATAGCCGCCTTCGAAGACGCTGCTGAGGCGTCCCCACTGGGCGGCCTGACGCCGCAACCGGTCGAGTGTCGGCATCTTCAGCGTGTCGACACCGAAATGGCGCATGTCGATGAAGGACTCCGACTGCCAGACGACGATGAGCGGCGAACCGTCGTCACCGATCAGGTCCTGGACGGCCGCCCGAACGATTTGTGAGAGTTCGGCGACGATCTTCTCCCGCTTGACGCCGAGCCAGATGATGAAGCGGAAGATCACCGACCCGAAGGTGCCGAAGCGCACCGTATTCATTTTGACGTCGAGCACTTTGACGAGCCTCTGAACGAGGGCCGCCGTGGGTCGGTTCACCGGGCCGTAGAACAGCAGGAGCCATGGGCCTGCGGCGACTGCCACCATCACCAGGATCCAGAAGGCCTTGCCGCTGTTGGGCAGAACAGACGGTTCGAAATAGAGGTAGAGCCCGGAAACGCCGAAGACATAGAGAAATGCAACGGTCCAGAACACGATGTTCAGCGAACTGGCATAGAAGATCGTCTTGTATTTGAAGACGTCGACGACGAGGGCGATGTCGGAAAAGATCAGCGGCTCGCGGATGAACTTGAACTTGGCCCTAGAAATCCCGGTGAAGATGATGAAGAAGCTCATCGTGCCGGCGGCGGCATAAAGTGGCCGCCAGGAGCCAGCGAAAAAGCCGGCGAACACCAGCGCGATGACCGGCAGGCGGGCAATAACATCGATGATGTCCTGCTTGCGGCCAAAGGGAGACGGGTTTTTCCGGCGTTCCCGTTTCGGCAGAGCGAAGCGGTCGGTGAAGAAGATCACCGCACAGGACAAGATGAAACAACAGATCGTCAGCGTTATCGGATAGTCGTGCAATTGAAAGGGGAGCAACGCCAAGCGGAAACCTTCATGCTTTCTTGCACACCGGCGCCGCCTCATGCAGCACGGCATCCGCCTGACACTTAGATCCTATCGCCGGCGCGCACAAGCGCCGTCACCTGCCGCCCTTTGATACTCCACCGCTACTGCGGGCGATTGCGCGGTCGAACCACCAGTTGAGGAGTGGTCTGACGGTGGGGCCGAACCGACCGAGAAGAAAAAGCGTCATTCCAAAATAGACTTCGAACCGTCCGCGCTCGATGCCGTAGACGATCTTGCGGGCAACTGCTTCCGCCGGCCAGGGGCTGACCGTACCCATGACGGCGGCGGCTTCAGGGGGACGGAAGGCAAGCTCGCGCTGGAACTGCGGCGTCTGGGTGTCCGGCGGGAAGCAGATCGAGACGTCTATCCCATGCGCGCGCGCCTCGGAGCGGAGTGCCTGGGCAAAGCCGTGCAGTGCGAACTTCGAGGCGCAATAGGCCGAATAGCCATAGATGCCGAGAAGGCCGGCACCGGAGGAGATCATCATGATCTTTCCGTGCCCACGCTGCTTCATGCCGGCGTAGACGGCGCGAACCGCATGGACGGTACCGGAAAAATTCGTTTCCATCTGACGCCGGAAGGCGGCGCTGCCGAGTTCGTCGAACCGGCCCGGCTCGACGACGCCGGCAGAGGTCACCAGGATGTCGCAGGGCCCGAATGCCGCTTCGCAGCGATGGATGGCGGCGATGATTTCCTCTTCCCGCGCGACATCCGCCGTCTCGATCCGGATGTCGCCGGCTGTTGCCGACTTGGAGGAGAGTTCATCCTGGGCACGCTTCAGGATCTCGGCCGAACGGGCGATCAGCGAAAGGCGCGCGCCACGACCCGCATAGATCGATGCGATCGCCAGCCCTATGCCGCTCGAGCCGCCGGTGATGATCACATGGGTCATGCTGGTTTCCGCCTGCGGCATCCGGCCCGTGAAGGGCGCCTGCACGTCATCCTCAGCGCGCCGAGAGCGCCTTCATCATCTGATCGATATCGATGCCGCCGAGGCCGAAGTTGCGTTCGGTCAGGTCCTTCAGGCGTTCCGCCGTCAGGGCCACCGTCTTGCGGATCTGCTCTTCGGTATGGTCGCTGGTGATGAAGAAGCGCAACCGCGCCAGTCCTTCGGGAACGGCGGGGTGGATGATCGGCAGCGCATTGACGCCGGCCGCAAGCAGATCGTTGGACAGCTGAACCGCGCGCAGGGAATCCCCGACCAGCACCGGCACAACCGAAAAGCCGCTGCTGAGGCCGGTGTCCAGACCCGCTTCCTTGGCAAGCTTGAGGAAGAGCGCGCCATTGCGCCGGAGGGCGGCAGTGCGCGACGGCTCGCGCGCAAGCACGTCGAGGCTGGCGGCCGCCGAGGCGGCCAGAACCGGCGCCAGGCCGACGCTGTAGACGAAGCCGCCGGCAGAGGCCTTGAGCACGGCAACAAGCGCCTCGCTGCCGGCAATGTAGCCGCCGCAGCTGGACGTCGTCTTCGAAAGCGTTCCCATCCAGATGTCGATCTCATGCGGATCGACGCCGAAGTGCTCGGCAAGACCACGACCATGCTTGCCGACGACCCCCAAGGAATGGGCCTCGTCGACCATCAGCCAGAAGCCGTATTCGGCCTTGAGCTTCAGGAGGGCCGGCAGGTCGGCGATGTCGCCGTCCATCGAGTAGATGCCCTCGACGATGACAAGGATACGACGATAGTCGCCCGAGACCGTGCGCAGCACGTGTTCCAGGTCGCTCGCGTCATTGTGCTTGAACAGCCGGCGCGTGGCGCCGGAGAGCTTGATGCCCGCAAGCGCGCTATTGTGAATGAACTCGTCGTGGACAACCAGATCCTTCGGGCCCATCAGGCAGCTGATGGCCGCGACATTGGTGAGATAGCCACTGACGAAGCAGACCGCGGCATCGACGCCGTAGAAGCGCGCGATCTTTTCTTCGAGCTCCACATGAACAGGGCGCTCGCCAGCGACAAGCCGGCTGGCAGAAGCCGAGATCCCGAAGGCGTCGACGGTTTCCTTTGCCCTTGCCAGCACTTCCGCGTGCCGGTTGAGGCCGAGATAATCATAGGAGGCGAAGTTGATCAGCTTGCGCCCGTCGATGACGGTGGTGGCGCCGGCTGCGGTCTGATGCGCGCGGTAGAACGGATTGGCGATCCCCAGCTGTTCGCTGGCAAACTTCTGGGTCAGAACCTGCTTGTACTCCGGCAGGTCCTCGAAACGGGCCTGTTGCCGGCGGGCCGGCGGCGGCATCTCCCGCTCCGAACGCGCCATGCGGTTGCGCTCGGAGGATTGATGCGTGTTTCTCATCCGGTCCAGCAGGTTCTCCTTGAGGCTGCTGGTCATCTTGGATGAGCCGGGACCATTTCCGTTCGTGCTCATTGGCTCTGTGCTTTTTCCTTTGCCGTGCCGACATGCCGTTGCGCCAGTTCTGTGACCAACTTGTCGTCCGCACCGTCGCTCTCTTCGCCCTGGTCGCGCTTGCTGACCTTGTCATAGAGCTTGCGGGCGACGTCGCCAACCGTCGTGTTGTCTGCGACACCACTGAGCGGCATGTCGAAACCGGTATTCTGCTGGAAGCTCATGCCGAGTTCCACGGCCATCAGGCTGTCGAGGCCGATTTCCTTCAGGACCTTGCTGCGCGTGACCGTATCCTTCGAGACCCGAAGGATGGCGGCAATTTCGCCTGCGACCAGTTCGAAGAGAATATCCTCGGCTTCCTGCGCCGACTTGCCCTCGATCATCGCGACGAGGTCCATCTTGGTGCCTTCGCCGCCGGACGAATGCTGATCGGCGCTACGCAGGATGACTTCGAAGAGCGCGTTGCGCGCGACCGGCAAGTTGCGGGCGGCCGACCAATCGATCTCCGATATCATCACGACGGCGGCGTCGACTGTGCCGGGATCGCTGGCGAGATGGCTCTCGACCATGTCCAGCGCCGTCTGCGCCTTCAGTGCCGTCTTGCCGATGCGCTTGGCCAGCAGATCGTTGACGTCGGTGTTCTGCACGAGATAGCCCTTGTCGGCGATCGCGCCGAAACCGACCGCCAAACCGGCAAGACCTTCCGCGCGCCGGGCGCGGGCAAGACCTTCGAGGTAGCCGTTGGCCGCAACGTAGTTTGCCTGGCCGGGATTGCCCACCAGCGTCGTTGCCGACGAGAACAGGATGAAGTTGTCGAGCGCATCGTTGCGGGTCAGCTGATCGAGAACAGCGGCACCCTTTGCCTTCGTGTCGATAACCGGCCGGTTGCGCTCGCGATTGAGATTGCTGATCAGCGCGTCATCCAGCACCATCGCTGCATGAACGATGGAGCGTAGCGGTGCGATGGCTCGCAATTCGGTGAGCAGGAGATCCGCAGCGGTTGCATCGGTGATATCGCAGGCGTGAACCGTGGCCGAAATGCCGGCCTTGGCCCAAAGCTCGATCATCGCCGTCGTTTCCGCGTCGGCAAGGCCGCGCCGCGAGCAGAGCGCGATCGTCTTGGCGCCCTTTTCCGCAAGCCAGTTGGCGGCGGCCAGGCCGAAGCCACCGATGCCACCGACGACCAGGTGCATGCCTTCGGGGTCGACCTTGACGCCACCGTGCGGCCGGGTCGCGACCTGGTGTTTGCCGGCCACCGGCGGCAGCACGACGATCTTGCCGATGTGACCCGCGTTCTGCATCAGGCGGAACGCATTGCCGATCTCGTCGAAATCGAAAGCACGGTACGGCAGCGGCGTAAGCTTGCCGTCCTCGAACAGGGCGCCGATCTCGGTGAAGATGCGCTTGGTCAGGGCCGGCGCGTTGACCAGCAACTGGTCCGCGTCGATGCCGAAGTAGCTGACATTGCGGCGGAACGGCCTGAGGCCGATCTTGCTGTCTGCGTAGTAGTCACGCTTGCCGAGTTCGAGGAAGCGGCCGAACGGTTTGACCAGTGCCAGGCTCTGCTCCATCGCCTCGGCGAAGAGTGAGTTCAGCACGAGGTCGACGCCCTCTCCATCAGTCACGGCGCGCACGTCGTTGACGAAACCGAGCGAGCGCGAATCGAACACATGATCGGCACCGAGCATCGAAAGGAAGCGGCGCTTCTCGCGGGTGCCGGCCGTGGCGATGACTTTCGCGCCCTTGAGCTTGGCAACCTGCAGCGCTGCGAGGCCGACCCCGCCGGCCGCACCATGGATGAGGATCGTTTCACCGGCCTGGATGCGGCCGAGCTCGACCATGGCGTAGTAGGCCGTGAGGAACGCAACAGGCACGGTGGCCGCGGCAACCGGGCTGACCGATTGCGGCAGCCTGGCGACGCCGGCGCGCGAAACGACGGCATGGGTGGAGAAGGCCGCAGACGCGATCGCCATGACCGCATCGCCGACCGAAAGGTCGTCCACGCCTTGACCGACGGCAACCACGTGACCGGACAGTTCCATGCCGATCGTCGCACCGGCAAAGCCGTCCTCGAGGGCTTCTTCAGGCAGAAGACCCATCGCCCACATCACGTCGCGGAAGTTGAGGCCGGTGGCCGCAACCTTGACGACGACGTCGCCGGGGGCCGCGGACGGCACGTTGCTTTCTTCCCAAACGATGCTGCCGACCTGAGAGGCGACACGCTGGCGGATGGTGGCGGCCTCGAAGGAGGCCGTCGAGCCATGGGCGTTGTCGGTCGGACCGGGAACCGCACGGATTTCCGAAAGCGATCCGTTCGGTCCTTCCAGCAGCCATTCGCGATTGCTGCCGGAAACGGTGAGCAATGGAAGCGATGCGGCAATCTGCTCGTCAGACGTCGAGGCGTCTGCGGCCAGATCCAGAGCATGAACGTCCAGGAACTCATATTCGTTCTGCAGCACCCGGGCGAAAGCCCAAAGGCCGGCATTGGTGCCGGAGCTTGCGGCCGTCGTGCCTGAGACACGGCTGGCGACCGGCGCCCCGCCAGGCGCGACAAGAACGAGCCTCGGACGTGCGTCGCCACTTGGATCGGTATCGCCGACATGCCGCCGCAATACTTCGGCTACGGCGCTAAACGCCAGAACCTGGTTTTGCAGCGAGGCAGAATCGTCCGTCCGGCTCTTCGGCGCAGGCGACGAAAGGAAGACGGCGCGAACGGGGCGATCGCGGAAGGCCTCAAGTGCATCGCGAAGCAAGGCCGCATCCGTCGCCGCATCACCCGTCAGGTCGACGGGGATGGCGCCGGTGGACGACTGCTTTGTCTTGGGCGCGCCGATCTGCAACAGAAGGTAGGAGCCCGCCGCTGAGGCAGCAGCATTCGCACCGGTCTCGACAGCCGCCGGCGCTTCCACGCCGCGTGCTTCAAGAACGATGACATTGCCGGACGCGCATTCACGGTCGGTGACGTCAATCTCGCGAAGATCGAGGTCGGCCAGACATTTCTGCCAGTGAGGAACGGCGGCGAGGTTGCCGATCGGGAACTCGGCCGCCTGGCTGCGGGCAAACCAGCCATCCGACAGTCCAAGCGCAAAATCGTTGAAAAGGGATGGCGCGCCGACGCCAGCGACGAGACCACCCGTCCGGCGCAGCGTCGAGCGGAGTGCCGTGCGTACATCGATGTCGTCTTCGATCAGGCCGTAGAGCCGGTCGGAGGCACTGATGGCGAGATCGAACGGCGCCTGTGTCGCAAGCTCACCCTTCTTGAGAATGCGCACATGGGCATCGTTTTCGAAGGCGAGTTCAAGGCCGCGTTGGGCATTGTCACGCGGCTCGACCACACCGAGGCTCGCGCCGTGTTTGGCTGCAAGCGTCGCGATGCGGCGCGTGAACCCGGCAGACACGCTGCCAAGCTCGAGAACGCGCAGACGTGTTCCCGTCGGCTGCGCCCGTAGCGCGCTTTCGACCGCATCAAGCACGAGCGCCATACGCTGGCGGCTTACTTCAGAATGCACGGCCTGATGATCGAGCGTCGCATCGCTGATGAAGCCGGCATTGGCAACGATTTCGGCATCGCCACCGGCTGGGGCCGCCAGCAGGACGTCGAGGCGTGCGAGCGCTTCCGCATAGGCGTTGTTGATCAGCACCGCCTCGACGGCACGATCAGGACGTTCGCCATAGAGTTCGCGCAGGATTTCTGGAACGCTCGGCAGGCTGAATTCCTGGGCGACGACCCAGACTCCATCCTTGTGCTCGCAGAGGCCGGCATCCTCAAGCACGTAAAGGCAGCTCGCCAGGAAACACTGGAAGGCGAAATCACCGGGCAGGCTATCGCTGCGCACGATCGATCGGCCCTTGCCGAGCTTCAGCGCAATCTCCTGGCAGGCGCGGTAGATCGCCGCGTTGAACAGCAACGTCGTGTTGTCGACGCCGGCATCGGCCGCCGTCTTGACGCCGAGGGTTACCGGCGTGCGGACGTCGGCCTCAACTGTCGGCAGGAACGTTTCGGAAAGGACTGTTTCGTAGTGGAAAGAGAGAGCGTCCAGCGCCTTGTGCTTGCGCAGATAGGTGCGTCGGAAACGGCAATCCTCGAAATGAGCGATCGGGTCGCCCGACTTGTCGAAGAAATGGAACTTGGCCTTGATCGAATTGGCGCTGACACGTTCGATCTCGATCGTGGCGCGCGCGATCGGCTTGCCGGCATTGACGACGCGCACGGAACCGAAGCGCACCGGAATATAGGGTGCGCCGCTCTTGTCGCCGGTGAAGCGGTCAAAAAGCGCGACGAGGCCGTGGAACGTGGCGTCGACCGAGATCGGATTGAGGGCATAGGTGACGAGCGGATGTCCCGGTTTGTCCGGGCTCTTCAGCTCGACGTCGACGATCCGGTCGTTATAGGCAACCGCCTTTGCCAGCAGCTGGAAACGCGGACCGTAGTCGAGGCCGAATTGCCGTGCGGTATCATAAGCCTTGGCCGGAGCGACGGTTGCCGTCTTCTGCATGCCGGCAAAGGAAGGCAACGCGCGTTCTTCACTCGGCAACGGCTTGCGGGACCGGGCGACCGCATGAACGGCCCAGTCGTCTTCGGACAGGCGCTCGCGCGAGCGGATCTCGATATCGCCGGTTTCCGGCGACAGGATGGTCGACAGTTCCATGATGCGGCTGTCGCTGAGCTCCAGCGGCCGGACGATTTCCAGATTGGTGATCTCGACTTCGTCTGTCCCGTAAAACTGCTGTGCCGCTGCGACGGCAATCTCGATGAAGCCGCTGCCCGGCAGGATAGCCTTGCCATCGACAACGTGCTCGGCCAGATCCGGGAAGAGGGGCGCATCGATGTGGTTCTTCCAGCTGCCGCTGTTCGGGTCGCTGCGCCATCCGATCAGGCGATAGGGTTTGGCGGTGCGGCCAAAGAGATCCGTGGCGTCGGTCGTGGCCGCCGGTCGCAATTCGACCGGCTCGAACGGCAGGCTCGGCAGCGAAATCGCCGCATTGCGCTTGCCGAATACGCGCGCGGTGTCGACGATTGCGCCGTGGGCGACAGCACGCGCCATAGCGGCCGAGATCGGATCCTGACCGGTCTCTCCGACATCTCGAAGCAGCGTCGGCACGACCATGCCTGGTGCCGCCGCCTGCTTGATCGTCTCCTTGACGTAAGAGGACAGGATCGGGCGCGGAGAAATCTCGATGAAGAGCCGGCAGCCGAGCTCGATCGCCGCCTCTGCCGCCGCCTGGAAGCGAACCGGCTCACGAACATTCTTCCACCAGTAGTCGGGGTCGAGTTGCGTGCCATCAAGGGCAGCACCCGTAACCGTCGATAGGTAGGTAACGTCCGCACGACGGGGCGCGATATCGGGAATATCCGACAGGAATGCGTCCTTGGCCCGGTCGATGATCGGGTGGTGGAAGGGATAGTTGATGTCGAGGATCTGAGCAGGGATCTTCGCCTTGCGTGCCGCGTCGCGGAAGGCGGAAATCTCATGGGCCGGGCCCGAGATCGTCACCGAATTGTGGGCGTTGACGGCAGCGACGCAAAGCTCATCGAGGCCGTGCGCCTCGGCGAAGGCGCGCGCGGCGTCTTCGCCCAGCATCACGGCGGCCATCGTGCCGTGGCCCGCGAGCAGATCCTGGTGCAGCGACCGCTTTGCAACGATCGAGACGGCGTCGACCATCGACAGCGCGCCGGCTGCATAAGCAGCGGCGATCTCGCCGACCGAATGACCGAACACGGCGACTGGCTTGACGCCCATGGCGACAAGCGAATCGGAAAGAGCTGCCTGGACGGCAAAAAGCAACGGCTGGGCGATCTTCGTGTCGGACAGCTTCTTGTCGAGGTCAGGATCGGTCAGAAGCTCGATGAGCGAGATGTCCGAATGGAACTTGAAGAGCGCGCTGACAGATGTGAAACACTGGCGGAAATGCAGGTTCTCACGGAACGCTTCGACGCCCATGCCGGCCCATTGCGAACCGTTGCCCGAAAAGACGAAGGCGACCTTGGCATCTCTGGTGACGGCTTCGCCGACTTCGCCGATATCGGAGCCCGGCTTTTCCACATGGCTTGCGATCGCACGGACGATATCTTCGGGATGATCGCTGCGGGCCGCGAACCGATAGCGCATATGGGTGCGGTTGGCGCCCGACGCTGCGACCATCGAGCGGATTTCGCCCTTGGAAGCGTTGGCAAAACGCGTCTTGTAGTCCTTCAGCAGTGCTTCGAGGCTCGACGCGGTATGGGCGCTTGCAAGGAAGACGTGACCGGACGACGGCGGATTGTTGATCTTGTCTTCGGAAACGGGCTCCGGATCGCTGATGACCACGTGGGCATTGGCGCCGCCGAAGCCGAAGGAGTTGATGCCGGCAAGCCGCGCACGCTTGCCGCGCAGCAGTTCGATCGGGCTTGCCGTGACGCGCACGTTCAGGCCATCGAAATCGATATGTTCGTTCGGCGTGTCGAAGTGCAGCGACGCCGGCAGGTAGTTGTTTTCGAGCGCCAGGATCGCCTTCATCATGCCGAAAAGGCCGGAGGCAGGCTCCGTGTGGCCGATGTTCGACTTGATCGAGCCGATCGGAACCGGTGCCCGGCGATTGGCGCCGATGACCGTGCCGATGGACCAGACTTCCGCTGGGTCGCCGACCTTGGTGCCGGTGCCGTGGCCCTCGACGAAAGCCACCTGATTGGCATCGATGCCGTTGCCTTCGTAGATCGCCCGCAGCAGATTTGCCTGGGCTTCGCGCGAGGGCAGGGAGATGCCGTTCGTGCGGCCGGCCGAATTGACGCCAGTCGCAACGATCCGGGCATAGCTCCGGTCTTTTTCGCGGCGCGCCCGGTCCGAGCGGCGCAGCACGAACACGACGCCACCTTCGGCGCGCACATAGCCCGCGCCATCGTTGTCATAGGCGCGGCAGAGCCCTTCAGGCGACAGCATGCGCGCCTGCGCAAAGCCGACGAACGGCAGCGGATGGGCGAGAATATTGACGCCGCCGACGATCGCCGTGTCGATTTCGCCGGCGTTCAGTGCGCGCATCGCCTGATCGAGCGCGACGAGCGAGGACGAACAAGCCGTATCGACCGTCATGCTCGGACCGCTCAGCCCGAAGATGTGCGAAATGCGGTTGGAGACGATCGACAGGGTGTTGCCGGTCATGAAATACGGGCCGGCCGCCGCCGGGTCCTCAACCGTCAGGTTGGCGTGGTCGAGGCTCGATGCGCCGATGTAGACGCCGACATTCTCGCCGTGCAGCGACGTCGTCGAGATATTGGCGTCCTCGAGCGCGCGCCAGGCGAGCTGCAAGAGCACGCGCTGCTGCGGATCCATATACATGGCTTCGCGCTGCGACATGCCGAAGACGGCCGGGTCGAAGTCATAGAGCTGATCCAGCACGCCCGCGGCGAAGGAATAGGTCTTGCCCTGCGTGCCCATGACCGGGTGCCAGAAACGCGCAACGTCCCAGCGATCGGACGGGATGCTGGTGACTGTGCACTTGCCCTGACGAAGAAGTTTGAACAACGCCGAAGGCGATTCTGCTCCAGGGGCGAGGCATGCACGCCCAATAATTTCAACAGCCATATATGATCGAACGCTCTAAACTGACGTTAAAGTTGCATCTGCGATTGCGCTTCCAAGCGGAAAACGCAACTGCCAATCATTCCGCCCCAGGGTTATCCCCACGTATATTCGTTCCGCCTCATTAGTCAGCTTTTAACTTAAAGTACCTAGCTTTCAAGTCCAATGGCCTAACATATACATGCCCAGAACCTTCATCCAAGACAAATCGGGCCGCAAACCCGTCAAGGTGTAGGAGGTATGACCGGAAAGGCGCAGGGCCAATTATTTTGCTCGTCTTCGTCTGCAAGTGACTTGTTGTGAGACGGCTATTGTGCTTTTCAGAGACCGGCGGATTCCCGACCGGGAGATCATGCGGTGCAGAACTATGAACAGAATCATGGCTGTGCCGAATTCGGAGTGTCTTAGTTGAAACGTGTAGCTGCCCTTCTGCTTTCTACCGCGCTTGCGGGATGTCAGGCTGTTCCGGGCGAGGGGCCGCTGGCCGGGGCCATTGTTGCGGATGCCGGCCAATCCGGCGCCGAAATCGGTCGAAAGAACGCCACCGTATTTGATATCGTCGATGTGACCGGTCAGTCCGCACGCCTTGTTTCCGACTACGTGTCTTCGACGCTCAACCGCCGGTTCGGTATCGGCGGCGGTGTGGGCCGGGTCGTCATCGGTGTTGGCGACGCTCTGAAAGTATCGATCTTCGAGGCCGGCAGCGACGGTCTGTTCTCGACGCAGGACTCCAAACAGACAAGCATCGACCTCGTCGTCCAGCCGGACGGCAAGGCAGCCATCCCCTATGTCGGCTCGGTCCGATTTGCCGGCCTGACGCTGGAACAGGCGCGCCAGGAAATCCTGGAAGCGCTGAAGCAGAAGGCGGTCGAGCCTGATGTCATCGTCACGAGCATGAGCACCGCCTCGCGCAACGTCACCGTTTCGGGCGCTGTCGGCAAGTCCGCAGTCGTCCCGCTCAGCCTCGTCGACGAGACGATCAACGAGGTCATCGCCAAGGCGGGCGGCCCCGTGGCGCAGCCCTACGAGACCTATGTCACGCTGGTGCGCGGCAAGAAGACCGGCACGGTTCTCCTGAAGTCGATCATCGAGAACCCGTCTGAAAACATCCATGTGAAGCCGGGAGACCAGATCTTCGTTGCGCGCGATCCGCGCCGCTTCACTATCCTTGGCGCCGTCAAGGCCAACCAGCGCGTCGAGTTCGGCGCCAACGACCTCAACCTGCTGGAAGCCATGGGACTTGCCGGCGGCGGTTCCGACTATGCGCTCGACATGAAGGGCTACTTCATCTTCCGCTACGAAGAGCCGGATGTCGTCATGAGCCTTCTCGGCCAGCAGCGCTTCAACGAGATGTTGCGCAAGGGCATGCAGACGGACAGCCAGGGGCGCTATCCGATCGTCTACCGCTTCGACATGAGCAAGCCGGACAGCCTGATCGTCGGCCAGACCTTCCCGATCAAGAATCGCGACGTGATCTATGCCTCGCGTCATCCGTCGGTGGACTTCTCGAAGTTCCTGAACTTCGTGGCGCAGCCGGTCGGCATTGCCAATTCCGGCTTCTCCATCGCCGACAACCTCAACGGCAACTGATCCAATTCAGGCTGCAGTTCTTGAGAGGGCGCCGACCGTGGTCAGCGCCCTTTTTCTATGTGCGTCAAGGATCGTGCCGTGGGGTGTCGAAGCGGGTTGCCGTCGCTCAAATTCTGTGATTGATCTTGGACTTAAATCGATTTTGGTGATCGATAGGGATTGGTCCGCTCAAGGGGAAAGCGATGGCTGGTGAGGCGTTGATCGTCGTCGACGTGCAAAACGATTTTTGCCCGGGCGGAGCGCTTGCCGTTTCCGGCGGCGATGAGATCGTGCCTGCGGTCAACGATCTGATCGGGAGGTTCGAGCATGTGGTGCTGACGCAGGATTGGCATCCGGTCGGCCATTCGAGCTTCGCATCCGTCCATTCGGGAAAAGCGCCGTTCGAGACGGTAACGATGTCCTATGGCGAGCAAACGCTTTGGCCGGACCATTGTGTTCAGGGCAGTACCGGCGCCGACTTTCACCCATCGCTGAAATGGACACGCGCCGAACTGGTGATCCGCAAGGGCTTTCGCACCGGCATCGACAGCTATTCCGCCTTCTTCGAGAATGATCGCCGGACGCCGACCGGGCTGACTGGCTACCTCAGGGATCGCGGTATCGGCAGCGTTACCTTGTGCGGCCTGGCGACCGATTTCTGCGTCGCCTTTTCCGCGCTCGACGCCGTGGCCCAGGGGTTTTCAACCTCCGTCGTGCTTGATGCCTCCAGGGGTATCGATCTCAACGGTTCGCTCTCCGCCATGATCACGCGCATGCGGCAAGCCGGCGTGCGTATGCTTTAGCCATGCAGCAATTCAAAGTGCTACAGCGACCTTTGCGCGTCTCATAAGACGCGCTGCGCTGTAAGAGGAGCAATTCCTAAGATGACCAAGACCGATATCGCCAGGCGCGTCTACAATCATGCCTGGAAGCTCGACCCGATCGTGCGCAGCCTGCTCGACACGGATTTCTACAAGCTTTTGATGCTGCAGATGATCTGGCAGCTCTATCCGGATGTAGACGCGACCTTCTCGCTGATCAACCGGACCAAGACCGTGCGCCTGGCCGACGAGATCGACGAAAATGAACTGCGCGAGCAACTCGATCATGCGCGCGAGTTGCGGTTCTCCAAGAAGGAGATGATCTGGCTTGCCGGTAACTCGTTCTACGGTCGCAAGCAGATTTTCTCGCCGGAGTTCCTCGCCTGGCTCGCAAAATTCCGCCTGCCGGATTACGAGCTGTCGCGACGCGACGGCCAGTTCGAGCTGACCTTCCGTGGGCGCTGGGCCGAGACCACCATGTGGGAGATCCCGGCGCTGGCGATCATCAACGAGCTGCGCTCGCGCTCGGCCATGAAAGGGCTCGGCCCCTTCACGCTCGATGTGCTCTATGCCCGTGCCAAGGCGAAGATGTGGTCGAAGGTCGAGCGCCTCAGGCAGTATCCCAACCTGCGGATTTCGGATTTCGGCACGCGAAGGCGCCACAGCTTCCTGTGGCAGCGCTGGTGCGTCGAGGCATTGAAGGAAGGCATCGGTGCATCCTTCTCCGGCTCCAGCAACGTGCTTCTGGCGATGGATACGGACCTGGAGGCGCTCGGCACCAACGCGCATGAATTGCCGATGGTGGCAGCTGCACTTGCCCGCACCGATGCCGAACTCGCCGCCGCACCCTATAAGGTGCTGCAGGACTGGAATCAGCTCTACGGCGGCAATCTCTTGATCGTGCTTCCCGATGCCTTCGGCACGGCCGCGTTCCTGCGCGATGCGCCGGCATGGGTGGCGGACTGGACCGGCTTTCGTCCGGACAGCGCCCCGCCGATCGAAGGCGGCGAGAAAATTCTCGCCTGGTGGAAGAAGATGGGGCGCGACCCGCGTGAAAAACTGCTCATCTTCTCCGATGGTCTCGATGTCGAAACGATCATCGAAACCTACAGGCATTTCGAGGGACGCGTGCGCATGAGCTTTGGTTGGGGAACGAACCTCACCAATGACTTTGCCGATTGCGCGCCGACGGAGATCAAGGGCCTCAATCCGATATCGATCGTCTGCAAGGTCAGCGACGCTGATGGCCGGCCGGCGGTCAAGCTGTCGGACAACCCCCGCAAGGCGACCGGCGACGCGGCCGAGGTGCAGCGCTATCTGAAGTTCTTCGGGAGCGAGGATTTCGTCGAGCAGGCCGTCAAGGTCTGACGGCGGTCGTTTGGACAAAAAGAAACCGGCGCGAGCCGGTTTCAAAAGGGGATTTAAGCGTTGCGATTGTCCATCATCGCGATGTCAAATCTAGGGACAGAATCTTAAGGTTGCGTTAAGGCGCATCTTTCGATGTCTGCAACTACAAATTAAATCTTCCGCTTGAGCGTTTCGATCGAGCGATCTCCTCAGGTTTCCTGAGCGACCCATCAGAACACGAACATGTAAAGCAGAACGATGACGATCAGGGGTACGCCCATGAGCCAGAGAACGATGCCTTTCATTTCAAGACCTCCACGTCGTTGCCGTTGAATTGGTAACGCAGGCTGGCGGGAAACGTTCCCTGTCTCAAGCAGGTCACGCAAGAGTGCCCAGCGGTTGGCGATAACCGCTGAGAGGCAACTGGACTTTAAATTGCGACGAGCTGATCTTGGAGATCGCGCCCGCATTTTGGGATTGAAGCGTTGCCGCGCGGAATATCAAACAGGGTCGTCTGACGACGCCGTAACATCGAGAAATCGCTTCATAATTCCACCTCGATGCGTCGCCGGTTTGAGGTGGAATTATCCAGTCGCCGGTGACAACAGGGCAATAAAAAAGGCCGGGCGAACCCGACCTTCCCATTCGCTGCACTGCCGCTGCCCGCAAATCTGCGTCCGGCGACGACGCGCGAAAATGACTTGGCCTAATTACTTGGCCTGCAGGTTGTCTGCAGAAGACTTGCCGGTCTTGCGGTCGCGCGTCAGCTCGTAGCTGATCTGCTGACCTTCGTTGAGGCCGGAAAGGCCTGCGCGCTGAACGGCCGAAATGTGAACGAACACGTCCGGGCTGCCGTCGTCAGGCTGGATGAAGCCGAAACCCTTGGTGCTGTTGAACCACTTTACTGTGCCTGTAGCCATGACGATTCCCTTTCAATCGCTCGTAATAGACATTTCCGGAAAAAACCTCCGGATCAGGATAACCGATTTTGAAGAGGGAAGTCCGTCTCTCACGCGCTTAGGGCGCCGACACAAAGTTCGTCAGCAATATCGATTTCCGCCAAATAGGAGCTGAATGTGACGATTGCAAGGCTTTGTTCGCCCATGTCTGGACGGGTTGAGCGGCTATGCACATGTGCGTGTTCATCGCGGTGCAACGGTGGCGAATAGCGCCATGGTTTTGAGGCAAAATAGAAGGAAAACTGGTGCTGCTAGAGAGATTTGAACTCTCGGCCTCTCCCTTACCAAGGGAGTGCTCTACCCCTGAGCTATAGCAGCATCTCGCGGCCGGTTCGTTGACAAGCCGCATCAAGCGAGGCGCCTATTGCCATAGCTGGACGGGGAGCGCAAGCCGCATTTCGAAGTTTTCGCTGTTGTTCCGTGAGAAAATCGGTTTCGGCTTCCGAAGCCCCTGCTTTTGCGCTAAAGCATCGCCCATGCAAACAGACGACAAGAAAAGCGCCAAGGGCGAGGTTTCGCCGCAGGAGCAGCAGGCGACTGCGCCGACGCGCAAGAAGAAAGATACGACCGAGTCGGATCTGAGAAAGGCGCGCCTTGCCAAGACCCTGCGCGACAATCTCCAGCGCCGTAAACAGCAGATGCGCGCGCGCCGTTCCGGCGCCCCCGACGAAGCGATTGGTCTGCCTGCCGCAAAAACGGACGAATCCGAAGATTAGTACGACGAGGGAGGGGCTGCCGTTCGGCATTCCCCCACGCATGCAGGCGTCTGCCTTGCGTTCAAGGCACTTCTAATTTCGCGGCGTCTCCACTAAAGAGGCGCCTTCAGACACACTTCATTTTTTTGGAAAGGCGGGCCAAGCCCGTTCGAGAGGCCTCATGGATCGCATCAGGATTGTAGGCGGGAATGAACTTCACGGGGTCATCCCGATCTCCGGCGCGAAGAATGCGGCCCTGCCGCTGATGATCGCATCGCTTTTGACCGATGACACGCTGACGCTGGAAAACGTTCCGCATCTGGCCGACGTCGAGCAGCTGATCCGCATCCTCGGCAACCATGGCGTCGATATCTCGGTCAACGGCCGGCGCGAGCGCCAGGGCGAAAGCTACGCCCGCACGATCCATTTCACCTGCCGCAACATCGTCGACACCACCGCGCCTTATGAGCTGGTGTCGAAGATGCGCGCAAGCTTCTGGGTCATTGGCCCGCTGCTCGCACGCGAAGGCAAGGCCCGCGTGTCGCTGCCGGGCGGTTGCGCCATCGGCACGCGCCCGGTCGATCTGTTCATCGAGGGTCTTCAGGCGCTGAGCGCCAACATCGAGATCGACAGCGGCTACGTTAACGCGACGGCGCCGGCAGGTGGCCTGATCGGTGCCCGCTACACCTTCCCGAAGGTTTCCGTCGGTGCCACCCACGTGCTGATGATGGCGGCGACGCTCGCCAACGGCACCACCGTGCTCGGCAACGCCGCGCGCGAGCCCGAAGTCGTCGACCTAGCCAATTGCCTGAACGCCATGGGCGCCAAGATCACCGGCCAGGGCACGGCGACGATCACCATCGAGGGCGTGTGCTCGCTGTCCGGCGCGCGTCACCGCGTGCTGCCCGACCGTATCGAGACCGGCACCTACGCCATGGCCGTTGCCATGACCGGCGGCGACGTCATCCTCGAAGACACGGATATGGCGCTGCTTGACACCGCACTCGAGGCGATCCGCCGGGCCGGCGCTGAAATCACGCCGACCAACAGCGGCATCCGCGTCGTGCGCAATGGCGCCGGCATCAAGCCGGTCGATATCGTCACCGATCCGTTCCCCGGATTCCCGACCGACCTGCAGGCGCAGTTCATGGGTCTGATGACCAAGTCGAACGGCGTTTCGCACATCACCGAGACGATCTTCGAAAACCGTTTCATGCACGTGCAGGAACTGGCGCGCCTCGGCGCCAAGATCTCGCTGTCGGGCCAGACGGCCAAGATCGAGGGCGTCAGCCGGCTGAAGGGCGCCCCCGTGATGGCGACCGACCTGCGCGCCTCGGTGTCGCTGGTCATCGCCGGTCTTGCGGCGGAAGGCGAAACCATGGTGTCGCGCGTCTACCATCTCGACCGCGGTTTCGAGCGGCTGGAAGAAAAGCTCACCCGTTGCGGCGCTCACGTCGAGCGTGTCAGCGACTGATTTTAGCCGTCGCGCCTGATGCCGTTGCGGTTTCAGGCGCGACGTCCTATGTCCATTTCAATTGTGGCACGCAAAATGTGCGACGAAAGCGAAAGGAATGGATCGCATGGATGGTCTGAAGCTGCTGGCGCTCGATGAAGAGGACCTGGCCGTCGTCTCCGCCCACGTCCAGGATGCCGTGTTCAAGGTTTCCGGACTGGAATACGACGCACGCCGCAAGCAGTTTTCGCTCATCGTCAACCGGTTCGTCTGGGAGATGGCCGACGGCAAGCGGCGTTCGTTCGAGCGCCGGCGCGCCGTGCTCCTGTTCAAGCGGGTGAGCGCCGTGCGCTCGCTTGGCTTCGACCGCCGCAACGGCGAGGCCGTGCTCGATCTGCTGGCGGTGACGTTCACGGTCGCCGGCGAGGGGCCGGAAGGCGCCGTCGAACTGGTGCTTGCCGGCGAAGCTTCGATCGCCCTTGATGTGGAATGCATCGAGGTGCAGCTTGCGGATACCGGCGGAGCATGGGAAACCGCTTTCAAGCCCCGGCATCCCGAAGGCGTTTGAAACCCGCGACACAGGCATACCACAAGGACATTTTGCGTTGGCAATCAGGCTGAACTATCTCGACGGTAACTTCGAACAGCAGTTCGCGGCATTCCTGACCACCAAGCGCGAAGTTTCCGAGGACGTCAACGCCGCGGTCAAGGCGATCATCGACGATGTTCGCCTGCGCGGCGACGAGGCGGTGGCGGAATATTCCGCCCGCTTCGACGGCATCGACTTTGCAACGACACCGATGGCCGTCAGCGCCGAGGAAATCGATGCGGCGATCCAGGCCGTTGAGCCGGAAGTGCTGGGCGCGCTCAAGGTTGCCGCCGTCCGCATCGAGGCGCACCACGCCCGCCAGCGGCCGAAGGACGATATCTACGAGGATACGATGGGCGTCGGCCTCGGCTCGCGCTGGACGGCGGTCGACGCCGTCGGGCTTTACGTGCCTGGCGGCACGGCGAGCTACCCAAGCTCGGTGCTGATGAACGCGCTGCCGGCCAAGGTCGCCGGCGTCGAGCGCATCGTCATGGTCGTGCCGGCAAACGGCGGCAAGATCAACCCGGCGGTGCTGGCAGCTGCGCGTCTGGCCGGTGTCGAGGAAATCTACCGTAT
The DNA here is from genome assembly GCF_001976035.1 of Ensifer sp. 1H6. Classification (NCBI taxonomy): domain Bacteria; kingdom Pseudomonadati; phylum Pseudomonadota; class Alphaproteobacteria; order Hyphomicrobiales; family Rhizobiaceae; genus Ensifer; species Ensifer sp. 1H6. Next base: position 98,016 of record NZ_MOAI01000017.1, read on the forward strand.
TGGCGGCGCGCAGGCGATCGCCGCCCTTGCTTATGGCACCGCGACCGTCGCGCCGGTGGCAAAGGTCGTCGGCCCGGGCAATGCCTATGTCGCCGCCGCCAAGCGCCAGGTTTTCGGCACCGTCGGCATCGACATGATTGCTGGCCCGTCCGAGGTGCTCGTCATCGCCGACCGCGAAAACAATCCGGACTGGATCGCCGCCGACCTCCTGGCGCAGGCCGAGCACGATGTCGGCGCCCAGTCGATCCTGATCACGGATGACGCGGCCTTCGGCGAGGCGGTCGAAGCGGCGGTCGAACGTCAGCTGAAAACCCTGCCGCGCGCAGAGACCGCATCGGCGAGCTGGCGCGATTTCGGCGCGATCATCCTGGTGCCGGACCTCGAAAAGGCCATACCGCTTGCAAACCGCATTGCCGCCGAGCATCTGGAGCTGGCGCTTGCCGATCCCGAGCCGATGGTCGCCAAGATCCGCAATGCCGGCGCCATCTTTGTCGGACGCCACACGCCCGAAGTCATCGGTGACTATGTCGGTGGCTCGAACCACGTACTGCCGACGGCGCGCTCGGCGCGGTTCTCCTCCGGTCTCGGCGTTCTCGACTACATGAAGCGCACGTCGATCCTGCGCCTCGACGCGGAGCAGCTTCGCATCCTCGGCCCTGCAGCAATCGCGCTGGCGCGGTCGGAAGGCCTTGAGGCTCATGCGCGCTCCGTCGCCATTCGCCTCAATCTCGGGGATGCGGGATGAAGGCAGACCGCAACCAGCGCCTCTGCGACGTCGTATTGGACGAGACGATCGGCCGTTCGACGCCCGACGTGGAGCATGAGCGCGCGGTTGCGATCTTCGACCTTCTCGAAGAAAACCTGTTCGAACCGGTCGGCCACCCGGGCGGCCCCTACAAGCTCAACCTTTCTCTCATGGACGCCAAGCTGGTCTTTGCGATCTCCACCGAGAAAGGATCTGACGTCGCCACCCATATTCTCTCGCTGACGCCGTTTCGCCGGATCGTGAAGGACTACTTCATGATCTGCGAGAGCTATTACGAAGCGATCCGCTCGGCGACGCCGAGTCAGATCGAAGCGATCGACATGGGTCGCCGCGGCATCCACAACGAGGGCTCGCAGACGCTGATGGACCGCCTGTCGGGCAAGATCCGGCTAGATTTCGACACCGCCCGCCGCCTGTTCACGCTCGTCTGCGTGCTCTACTGGCGCGGATGACGGCGGAGACCGGGATGACGGCAACCGCGACGCCTCAACCGACAAGGCCCCGTTCCGTTCTCTTCATGTGCGGCATGAACGCAATCCGCTCGCCGATGGCCGAGGCACTCGCCAAGGCCGCCCTGCCGGCGGGAACCTATGTCACCTCCGCCGGCGTGCGCCACGGTGAGCGCGATCCCTTCGTCGATGTCGTGCTCGACGAGATCGGCCTGTCGATCGGGCGGCATCAGCCGCGCACCCTGGACGAGCTCGAGGACGACTATTTCGACCTCATCGTCACGCTGGCGCCCGAGGCCCATCACATGGCGCTGGAATTGACTCGCTCCATGGCCGTCGACGTGGTCTATTGGCCGACACCTGACCCGACGGTTGCCACCGGCACGCGCGAACAGATTGTCGATGCCTATCGCGCCGTTCGCGATCACCTTGCCACTCTGATTAATCGCCGTCTGGTAGTAGCGCCCGCGGGCGAAAAAGCTTAATACCAACCTGCGCTGATATTGACCTATTGCGTGCGACCGTATGCGGTCCTCCGGCAAGGAGCATATCTGAGAGCGATGCCTGGGCATCGGTCGAGGATTGCGACGCTGCCGGCGGCCGACAGACGGCCCACCCGAAGGGCCGGGCGCTTTTGGTCTCCGACAGCGTCGACAATCCTCACCGGACTGCTCGGGTCCGGTTGCGGTTTTCTCCTTGCCGGAAACCAAAATCGCTCCGGCGCAATCGATCAATATCAGCGCAGGTTGGTATAAGGCAGTACAAAAGCTGAAAAGCCGGCGCAAAGCGGTTCACAAATCCTCGTCGATTGTGTAGTTTCCGGCGAATTTTTCGGGATGCGTGTCGTATCCCCGAACAAACACAGAAAGAACAGTCCTACATGGCGAAAGAAGAAGTCCTCGAATTCCCGGGCGTGGTCACGGAATTGCTTCCCAATGCGACCTTCCGCGTGAAGCTCGAAAATGAACATGAAATTATTGCCCACACCGCAGGCCGCATGCGCAAGAACCGTATCCGCGTTCTGGCCGGCGACAAGGTGCTCGTCGAAATGACGCCCTATGACCTGACCAAGGGTCGCATCACCTACCGCTTCAAGTAAACCGCCCGACAGGTGGCTTCATCATATTTCTGGGGTGACGGCGCGTTCCGATGACAACGGCTCAAAAACTGATACTGGCGTCCGGTTCGCCGCGTCGCGTCGAGCTTTTGGCCCAGGCAGGTATCGAGCCTGCGCGCCTGATGCCGATGGATCTCGACGAAACGCCGAAGCGCTCCGAGCATCCGCGCTCGCTGGCGCGTCGTCTCTCGGCTGAAAAGGCCAAGGCGGCGCTGGCTGCGATCAAGGGTGAAGCCGGTTGGGATGGCAGCTATATTCTGGCGGCCGACACCGTCGTCTGCGTCGGTCGGCGCATCCTGCCGAAGCCGGAACTCGTCAGCGAAGCCTCGAGCGCCCTGCATCTTTTGTCGGGCCGCAGCCACCGCGTCTATACCGGTGTTTGCCTGATCACACCCGACAAGACGTTGCGCCAGAAGGTGGTCGACACCAAGGTCCGCTTCAAGCGCCTTTCCGGTTTTGACATCGAGAGCTATCTTGCCTCCGGCCAATGGCGCGGCAAGGCAGGCGCCTATGGCATCCAGGGCATTGCCGGCAGCTTTGTGGTCAAGCTCGTCGGCTCCTACAGCAACGTCGTCGGCCTGCCGCTCTACGAGACGGTCGGCCTGCTGGTCGGTGAAGGCTACGACGTTCACAATCGCTGGCTGGAAGGCTGAAGGCAGTGACTGACGAAGACAAGAAAAGCGGCTCGAACGTAGCACCTCTGCGCGCCCCGCGTCCTTGCCCCGAATGCGGCCGCCCATCGCACCGCGAGCACTATCCCTTCTGCTCGGACCGCTGCCGCAATGTCGACCTCAACCGCTGGCTCTCGGGCTCCTACGCCATTCCCGTCGCAGACGACGAGGCGAAAGCGGACGACGACGATCGCTGACCGCGATCTGCCTGAATATCCACGGTTTTTTGGCTTTTTCCACTAACTTTGAAATTCCTGCCAAAAAACTTTCATTTGGTGCTGGACACCGCCGAACAAGATGTTATAACCCCGCTCGCTTCCGGGGCACAGACAACGCCCCGAGGGCTCCGAGAGGAGCCGCTGCCCGCAACGGCAGGATGCCCGGATAGCTCAGTTGGTAGAGCAGCGGATTGAAAATCCGCGTGTCGGTGGTTCAAATCCGCCTCCGGGCACCATTCATAATTGCATGGTTTCCTTTGATTTTTAGCCTCTTGATTTAGTCGGTCGCTTGCCGCGTCTAGGCAGGTCTTTTCAGCGTTCTGGAAGTTTCCGTTCTTCCTTCTGCTCACTTCCTTTTTGAAGTCAGCAATGGTGCGTGTCGCAGATGGTAGCCACGTCGAACCTCGCCGCCTCCTCCAACCGAATGTGGCGGGTCTCTAGGGCACGGTCACACTGGCAGGAGCATATCGGGGCAGGGGTGGCTGCTTCCCCTTGCCGATGCAAAGCCGGAGCCGAAGAAGCCGTAATCTTAGCGCTGACGCCCTTACAAGGGCTAGGGCGCGGTCTGTGACTGCGCTCTGATGCAAGCTGCTTCCGATACCCTGCCGCCACCTTATTCAGCCAAGCGGCGATTTTTTCACCTGGCTCTGTCGCCGCCATCCCGCCATGCGGCTGGTATTCCGCATGGGCCCGAAGGGCGCCGCGCCACCTATCCACCCAACACCGCAGACAATGAGATTAACCAATTGTTAACCATGTCGGCGCAACCTGAAACACTGTTGGCAGATTGTGCACCGATCTGGTGGGATCGTGTCAGTCAGGCGTTTCGAGCTTGGAATATACCGGGCATGCCGCGCCCCAAAAGCAGACGAATTCGTTCATTCCTGAGGGAGTAGAGGCAAGGGTGTACGAAATGGCAGATCACATGATGAAGATGCTGATGAGCATCATGGCAGCGCTGTCGCTTGGCTCGCTGCTGTTTCTGATGGCCGTTCTCTAAAGCGCGTCGCGATTTCCAGGATCCGCTTGTCGCGCTTCAAGCTCTTGTTCTTTCGCATGTCATCGCGAAAGCGCTGCACATTTTTGCGCGACATTTCTGGTGACGGCGAAAAGCTCGGGCGTTTGCGCGCACCCGCGGTCCGGTCTGTCAGGGATAGAGGTAGAACTCGTCCCAGTTCTCGCGCGGCACGAGATCGCCGATCTTATATTCGAAGGACAGGATGCCCAGGTGCTCCGCGTCGGTGCGGCACTTGAATTTTAGCTTGTACCATTCCCCCTTGCTGCGGAAAACCGCGCCCGGCGCCTTCATCTTGTCTTCCTTCATGACCGGTTCGGCGAAGGTGTAGGCGATCACCTTGTCGGGCTTGAAGGTCGTCTTGTCGGCGTTGATGCGCTCCATCGCCTCGGTGTCGCAGCGCTGTTCCAGGCGGGTCTGCGGGTCAAGCTTTTCGAACTGGCGCACCAGGGACTGATCCATCGCCAGCGCCGGGGAAAATGTGGCGGCGAAGATGAGCGGGTACGCGACTATCTTCATGCTCGACGGACTCCTGATTCTGGAAAGGGCCGCGCCCGGCAAATCACTGCCGGAGTGCGCCTGCGGTTTCAGTTAAGCTTTGTGGCCATTCCAAGGCACGGATTACGTTTCCGAAACGTCGATCCATTCGGCGCCGGTCAATTCGACGATACGCTGCGGATTGATGTGAACGGCGGCATTGGTGGCGCCAGCGGCAGGAACGACGATGTCGTAGGCTTTCAGCGACAGGTCGCAATAGATGCTGTGGGGCTTGGCAAGGCCGAACGGGCAGACGCCGCCGACTGGATGACCGGTCTCCGCCTCGACCTCGTCGAAGCCGAGCATGCGGGCCTTGGTGCCGAAGCGGGCTTTGTATTTCTTGTTGTCGAGCCGCGCGTCACCGCGCGTGACGATGAGGATCACGTCGTCGCCGACGCGGAGCGCCAATGTCTTGGCGATCTGTGCCGGTTCGACGCCATGGCCCTCGGCGGCAAGTGCCACTGTTGCCGTGCTCTGCTCGAGTTCGATGACGTCGATGTCGGGGGCGTGCTGCGAGAAGAACTGTTTGACGGATGTAAGGCTCATGGTGGGTCTTCAGGCTCTGGAAATGGCTTCATGAAAAAAAGTCGAGCGGACGAACGCTTGGAGAGGCGTCGAGCGCCAAGGGTGCTGCCGCCGGCAGGAATGCCTCAATCGTCGTTGGAGGCGTCAAGGTCTTCCGGGCGTCTGCCTTCCTGCTGCGGCGGCAGGTAGCCATGGGTCGTGAACCAGTTTTCGAGGATCGCCGCGATCGCCTGCTCGCGTGTGAGCTTGCCGGGATGGTCGGCCATGAACGCCTTCAGCGCCGTTTCGATATTGTCGGAGTTCGGCTCGCTCATGGTGATTTCCTTCCGTTGGACTGGCACGGCCCGCCGGGTCGGCGAGCCATGCGGTATGGTCGCGTGGCGGTGGTTCGTCACGCCTGTTTGACGATGCGGATCAGCACCAGCAGGATCACTGCGCCGATCGTCGCGTGCAGGATCGCCGAAAGCACGCCCGATCCAAGGCTGATACCGATGGCGGGAAAGAGGAAGCCGGCGATGAAGGCGCCGATGATGCCCACGACCATGTTGCCGATCAGGCCGAAGCCGAACCCCTTGACGATCAAGCCGGCAAGCCAGCCGGCGATCGCTCCGACAATCAGGAATACGAGAATGCTTTCGATACCCATGAATGGTTCCCTTTCCGTTGGACCTAGAAGGGAAAGATAGACCAGGATTTCAAATCAGATAGGGGGCAATTTCATCGCGCGATGATTTTTTGCAGGAATGCGAAGCATTTGTGCGGGACAATCCGGCGCCGTCCGTCAAACAGGGCGCACAAAAGGCCGCGGTCACGCTCGCTTTATGATCCGCCTACGAGATCGGAGCCGATCCGCGAGACGATATCAATCGTGCGTGAAAATGCCGGGCAGCAATCGCTGCCCGGCATTTAGATTGTGGGATGGGGGAGTGGATCTCAGACGATGCCGCCGCCACCGCCGGCAACGGCCGGCCGCTCGCCGGCCACCTTGGCGCGATAGCCGCTCGCCCGATAGGTCGCAACCGGCGCAATCGCCCCGCCGCTTTCGAAGCGCGCCATCGCCAGGATCGGCTCGACGTCGGTGCGAAACGCGGTCTTCAGCGTTTCCGCCGCCATCAGTGCATCATTGTCCTGCTGGAAGCTGTCGAGCGCTGTGCGGTCGACGATGAGGGCCTGTGCATAGGCGCGGCAGACCTCCGTCGCGCTCGTCATCAGGCTTTCGATCGGATCGGTGACATTGTGGCTCTGGTCGAGCATATGGGCCGGATCGAAGCCTTTGGCACCCCGCGTCTCGGCATCGACGAGTTCATTGAAGACGAGGAACAGGCGATAGGGGTCGATCGAGCCGGTATCGAGGTCGTCGTCGCCATATTTCGAATCGTTGAAGTGGAAACCACCGAGTTTCCTGAACTGGATCAGCCGGGCGACGATCATCTCGATGTTGACGTTCGGCGCGTGGTGGCCAAGGTCGACCAGGCAGAAGGCCTTGGGTCCAAGTTCCTGGGCGATCAGGTAGTTGGTGCCCCAGTCCTGCACCACGGTCGAATAGAAGGCCGGCTCGAACATCTTGTGTTCGGTGAAGACGCGCCAGTCCTCGGGCAGTGCGGCATAGACCGCTTTCATCGCATCGAGATAACGCTCGAACGATCTGGTGAAGTTGCTCTGGCCGGGAAAGTTGGAGCCGTCTCCGACCCAGACCGTCAGTGCCTTCGAGCCGAGCTGTCGGCCGATGTCGATGCATTCGAGATTGTGCTCGACCGCTTGGGCGCGCGTGGCCGCGTCGCTGTGCGACAACGATCCGAACTTGTAGGAATGTGCCTGTCCGGGCGCATCCGAGAAGGTGTTCGAGTTCATCGCGTCGAAGCCGAGGCCGAGGGCGGCACCTTTCTGCTTCAGTTCCTGGAGATCGCTGACCTTGTCCCACGGGATGTGCAGCGAGACGTTGGGCGTTGCCCGTGTCAGCTGCTGGATGACGGCGCAATCCTCCAGCTTGTCGAAGATATTGCGCGGCTCGCCCTTGCCGGGGAAGCGGGCAAAGCGGGTGCCGCCGGTGCCGACCCCCCAGGAGGGGACTGCGACGCCATAGGCCGCAACCTTGCGCTTGATGGCGTCGACGTCGATGCCGCGGCGCGCCAGCCTTTCGCCAAGGCTTTCATAGTCCTGGCGAAGTGCCGCCTCGCGGCGCTCGTTCTCTGCGTCAAGGATGGTCTTGCCGATCATGGTGGTGCTCATCAAAATCTCCGGATCAGCGGGTGAACGACTGGGCATTGCCCGCGTCGACATTGACGATGTTGCCGGTCGATTTCGCCGACATGTCCGAGGCGAGGAAGTAGATCGCCTCGGCGATATCCTCCGGGAAGACGCTGAGCTTCAGCATCGAGCGTTCGCGGTAGTGCGCCTCGAGGTCGTCGACATCCATCTTGTAGGCGGCGGCGCGCTGCTCTTTCCACTCGCCGGTCCAGATTTTCGAGCCGCGCAGCACGGCGTCCGGGTTGACGACGTTGACGCGGATCTGGGCGGACGCGCCCTCGAGCGCCAGGCAACGGGCGAGGTGGATCTCGGCTGCCTTTGCGGTGCAGTAGGCCGATGCGCCGGGCGACGCGGCAAGACCATTTTTGGAAGCAACGAAGACGACGTTGCCGCCGGCCTTCTGGTTGCGGAAGACCCGGAAGGCCTCGCGCGAGACGAGGAAGTAGCCCGTCGCAAGGATGTCCATGTTCTTGTTCCAGAGCGCCAGCGTCGTATCCTCGACCGCGGCGGAGGAGGCAAGGCCGGCATTCGACACCAGGATGTCGAGACCGCCGAAGGCTAAAAGCGTATCGCCGAAGCCACCTTCTACCGCCGCCTCGCTGGTCACGTTCATGCTGAGCGAACGCACGAAATCCTTGCCGTGGCGGGCCGCAAGCTCGCTTTCGGCGCTAGCAAGCGCCGTTTCGTCGATATCGGCGATGACGACGCAGGCACCTTCCTGCATCAGCCGGTGTGCCGTTGCCTTGCCGATGCCGCCGGCGCCGCCAGTCACCAGCGCGATGCGTCCCGCAAGGCTTTTTGGCTTCGGCATGCGCTGAAGCTTGGCTTCCTCGAGCAGCCAGTATTCGATGTCGAAGGCTTCCTGTTCCGGCAGGCCGACATAGGTCGAGACGCCGGATGCGCCGCGCATGACATTGATGGCGTTGACGTAGAATTCGCCGGAGATGCGCGCCGTCGCCTTGTCCTTGGCAAAGGTGATCATGCCGACGCCGGGCACCAAGTAGACGACCGCGTTCGGATCGCGCATGGCGGGGCTGTCTGCATGTTTGCAGCGCTCGTAGTAGGCGGCGTAATCGGCGCGATAGGCAGCGATTGCGTCGGCAAGCCCGGCAAGGGTCTTTTCGATGTCTGCAGCGGCAGGATCGAAATCGACGACAAGCGGGCAGATCTTGGTTCTGAGGAAATGATCCGGGCAGCTGGTGCCGAGCGCTGCCAGCGGCTTGAGATCCTTGGCGGTCACGAAGTCGAGCACCGCCTGGCTGTCGTCGAAATGTCCGACCTTGCGCTCGTCGGCGCTGATCAGGCCGCGGATGACCGGCATCAACCGTTTGGCAATCGCCACCCGGTCGCTCGCATCGAGCGTCGGCTTGGCCACGCCGCCGAAGGCCGGCCTGGTGTTTTCCGTCTCGAACCAGCGATCGCCTTGTTGATGATTTCGACGGTGGTCTCGTAAGCTTCTCTGGCCGTGTCGCCCCAGGTGAAGAGGCCATGGCTTTCAAGCACGACGCCGCGGGCGGACGGATTCTCCAGGCAGAACTTTTCCAGCCAGAGGCCGAGTTCGTAGCCCGGGCGCTTCCAGGGCAGCCAGCCGATGTCGTTGCCGAAGATTTTTGCCGTCAATTCCCTGCTGTTTTTGGAGGCCGCTATCGCGATGATCGCATCGGGATGCATGTGATCGACGTGCTTTTTCGGAACATAGGCGTGCAGCGGCGTGTCGATCGAGGCGGCGCGCGGGTTGAGGTTGAACGTGCAATGCGGAAGATAGCCGACCATCTCGTCTTCGAAGGCGACGCCGCGATAGATGCCTTTCAGGGCATTCAGCTTGTCCATGCAAAGCGTGGCGAAGCCGTCCATCTTGATCGTGCCGACGTCGCCGCCAGAGCCCTTGACCCAGAGGACTTCGACCGTGCCGCCGCCGAGCGGGTCCTTCTCCATCACCTTGGCCGAGGTATTGCCGCCGCCGTAGTTGGTGATGCGCTTGTCGGAGCCGAGCAGGTTCGAACGATAGAGAAGACGTTCGGCCTCGCTCATGCCGGCCGCCTTCGTCTCATCCCATAGATTGGCAAGCCGCGCGCCCTGTTGCTTGTCGAGCATCTCGAAAATCCTCCCGGTCCGTTGCCACGCGGCTTGGCGGCCGCGTGGAGATGTGGTTGGCATCAGATCACATGGCCCGAGAGTCATTGTCAATCAAAAACGATCAAATTCGCGCATGTCGCACTGCACAATGAAAAAATATGATTGATTGTGATTGACAATGTTTGGTCGTGATGGAAGCATGCAAATTATCGGAGGAGCGAATGCACGAGAAAGAAAGACATCGGATCATTCTGTCGGCGGTTCAGGAAAAGCCCGTGGTCACGGTGCCGGAACTGGTCGATCTGACCGACAGTTCCGAGGCGACGATCCGGCGCGATATCGCGGCGCTCCACGTGCAGAAGCGGTTGCGGCGCGTGCGCGGCGGGGCGGAAGCGATCAATCCGCCGCAGTTCGTCGGGCTGGCCGGGCGACCCTTCAAGGTCAATGAAAGCCTGCATGCGCGGGAGAAGCAGGCGATCGCCAAGGAGGCGGTGGCGCTGTGCGAAGATGGCGAGCCGATCATCATCAATGGCGGCACGACGACCTTCCAGATGGTGCACTTTCTCACCAATCGCCGGATGCAGGTCTTCACCAACTCGTTTCCGATCGCCGAGCATCTGCTCAAGCACTCGAAAAACACGGTGATGCTGTCGGGCGGCACGATCTACCGCGAGCAGAACATCATCCTCAGTCCGTTCGACAATGACGTGACGCGCAATTTCTATGCGCGCCGCATGTTCATGGGCGCCCAGGGGCTTGGTCCGCTCGGTCTGATGGAGGCGGATCCGCTGCTGATCCAGGCCGAGCAGAAACTGATCGATCAGGCCGACGAGCTCGTCGTGCTCGTCGACTCGTCGAAATTTCACAAGCGCTCCAGCCTCATCCTGTGCGGATTGAAGCGGATCGCCACTGTGATCACGGATTCGGGCATCGAGGACAGGCATGCTGCGATGCTCGAAAATGCCGGCGTGCGATTGGTGATCGCCAACGCCAGGTCCGGCGCTGACGCGGAGAATGCATCCTCGACCGCTTGAGACGGCCGAGGGGAGGGGAAGGATCGGCACCGGTCGGAAAAGACCGGGCCGGTTGCGAATTCGAGAAGGTTAGTACCGGACGATGCGGTCATCCCGATCGCGTTCCGGTCCATGGGAGGAGTGGAAATGAAGATCCTGAAATCATTGATGGTCACGGCCGCCGTGTCGTTGGCGCTGATGGCCAATGCCGCACATGCGGAAAACAAGAAGATCGCCCTGGTCGTCAAGGCGCTCGGCATCGGCTTCTTCGAGGCTGCCAACAAGGGCGCGCAGGAAGCCGCAAAGGAACTGGGCGACGTCGAGGTGATCTACACCGGTCCAACGACGACGACCGCTGAAGGCCAGATCGAGGTGATCAACTCGCTGATCGCCCAGAAGGTCGATGCCATCGCTGTTTCCGCCAACGACACCGATGCTCTCGTTCCGGCGCTGAAGAAGGCGATGGATCGTGGCATCAAGGTGATCTCCTGGGATTCCGGGGTCGCCAAGGACGGCCGCCAGATGCACCTCAACCCGTCGTCAAATCCATTGATCGGCAACATGATCATCAAGCTCGCCGCCGACAACCTGCCGGATGGCGGCGATGTCGCCGTGCTCTCGGCTTCGGCGACAGCCACGAACCAGAACACCTGGATCGAGGAAATGAAGAAGGTTCAGGGCAACTACAAGGGCATCAATGTCGTCGCGACCGTCTACGGCGATGACCTTGCCGACAAGTCTTACCGCGAAACGCAAGGGCTCATTCAGTCCTATCCCAACCTGAAGGCGATCATCGCGCCGACCTCGGTCGGTATCGTTGCTGCGGCACAGGCCGTCACCGATGCCGGCAAGATCGGCCAGATCAATGTCACGGGCCTCGGCCTTCCCTCGGAGATGGCCGGTCACGTGAAGTCGGGCGCATCCAAGTCCTTCGCGATCTGGAACCCGATCGATCTCGGCTATTCCGCAACGATGATCGCCTATGATCTCGTCAACGGTGCCGAAGCCAAGCCCGGCGCGGAATTGAAGATGGGCCGCATGGGCGCTGTGAAGCTCGACGACAACAACGAAGGCGCCATGGCCGACCCGTTCGTCTACGACGCCTCGAACGTCGAAGAGTTCGCAAAGATCTTCTGATCGGCGAGGGGCGGTTACCTCTCACCCGGCCTGCCGGCCACCTTCTCCCCGTTTGACGGGGAGAAGGGAAACATGCGGCGATGCTCCGCTCCTAATGGGCGTCGGCGTAAGCGGCGACACGCCAACGGGTCCCCTCTCCCCGCGAGCGAGGAGAGGGTTAGGGTGAGGGGCAATTTTGCAGACGTGGCGCCTTGGATGTCAGGCCCACAAATCAGGCGGATGGAATGTGTTGCAGGATACGATCACATCGCGGATGAAGCCCGCCATTGCGCTTGAAGGCATCTCCAAGTCCTTTCCCGGCGTCAAGGCATTGTCCGACGTTTCGCTGTCGCTCTATCCGGGCTCCGTGACGGCACTCGTCGGTGAGAACGGTGCGGGCAAGTCGACCCTCGTCAAGATATTGACGGGCATCTATCAGCCTGATGGAGGCAGCATCCGCGTTGCGGATGCGGAAACCGCCTTCCCGACCGCGCTTTCTGCTGCAAGGGCAGGCGTAACCGCCATCCATCAGGAAACGGTTCTGTTCGACGAACTGTCCGTCGCTGAAAACATCTTCCTCGGCCATGCCCCGCGCAACCGTTTCGGCCTGATCGACTGGAATAAGCTCAATGCGGATGCACGTGCGCTCTTGCATCGCGCCGGCGCTGATTTCGATCCGACGATCCGGCTGCGCGATCTCGGCATTGCCAAGAAACATCTGGTGGCGATCGCCCGGGCTCTGTCGGTCGATGCCCGCGTCGTGATCATGGACGAACCGACGGCGGCGCTGTCGCACAAGGAAATTCACGAACTCTACGCGCTCGTCGAACGGCTGAAGGCCGACGGCAAGGCGATCCTCTTCATTAGCCACAAATTCGATGAGATCTTCCGCATCGCCGATCGCTACACCGTGTTTCGCGACGGAACGATGGTCGGCGAGGGGCTGATCGCCGATGTCAGTCAGGACGATCTCGTGCGCATGATGGTCGGCCGCGCCGTCGGCTCCGTCTATCCGAAGAAGGACGTAGCCATCGGCGACCCCGTTCTGACAGTCTCCGGCTACCGTCACCCGACCGAGTTCGAGGACATTAACTTTGAACTGAGACGTGGCGAAATTCTTGGCTTCTATGGGCTGATCGGCGCGGGCCGCTCCGAATTCATGCAGTCGCTGATCGGCATCACCCGCCCGTCGGCAGGTGCCATCAGGCTGGATGGCGAAATCCTGGTGATCCGCAATCCGTCCGAGGCGATCAGGAGCGGTATCGTCTATGTGCCAGAGGAGCGTGGGCGTCAGGGCGCGATCATCGGCTTGCCGATCTTCCAGAACGTGACGCTGCCGTCGCTGTCGCGCACCTCGCGCTCCGGCTTCCTCAAACTTGCCAACGAGTTCGCGCTTGCGCGGGAATATACGTCTAGGCTCGATCTGCGGGCCGCCTCCCTCGATCAGGACGTCGGCACGCTTTCGGGCGGCAACCAGCAGAAGGTGGTCATCGCCAAATGGCTGGCGACCAAGCCGAAGGTGATCATTCTTGATGAACCGACCAAGGGCATCGACATCGGCTCCAAGGCCGCGGTGCACGCCTTCATGAGTGAGCTTGCCGCACAGGGCCTCAGCGTCATCATGGTCTCATCGGAAATCCCCGAAATCATGGGCATGTCGGATCGCGTCATCGTCATGCGCGAGGGCCGCATTGTCGGCCGCTTCGAGCGGGAAGAATTGACGGCGGAAAAGCTGGTGCGTGCCGCCGCCGGCATTGCGGAGGCCGCATGATGGCCAAGCTCCTGAAAAACCGTGAACTGCTGCTTGTCGGCGCGATCCTGGTGCTGGTCGTCCTGATCGCCTGGCGCTTCCCGCCCTTCATTGCGCCGACCAATCTGGCACGCGTCTACAACGACACCTCGATCCTCATCATCCTGGCGCTCGGCCAGATGGCCGTGATCCTGACGCGCTGCATCGATCTGTCCATGGCGGCAAACCTGGCGCTTTCCGGCATGGTCGCGGCAATGCTGAACGCCGCGTTCCCCGGCCTGCCGATCCCCGTCATCCTCCTGTCGGCCATAGCGCTCGGCGCGGTGCTCGGGATGATCAATGGGGCGCTGGTCTGGAAACTCGACATCCCGCCGATCGTTGTCACTCTCGGCACGCTGACGATCTATCGCGGCCTGATCTTCCTCTTGACCAACGGCAAGTGGATCAATGCCCACCAGATGAGCGATGCCTTCAAGAGCTTTCCGCGCACTGATCTTGCCGGCATTCCCGTGCTGTCCTGGCTCTCGGTCGTCACGGTCGCGGCGATCTTCCTGGTGATAAGCCGCACGCCGCTCGGGCGGGCCTTCTTCGCCGTCGGCGGCAATCCGCATGCGGCTGTCTATACCGGCATCGACGTCGGCCGGACGCGCTTCTTTGCCTATTGCCTCTCGGGGACGCTTGCCGGGCTGTCCGGCTATCTCTGGGTGTCGCGCTATGCCGTTGCCTATGTCGATATTGCCGCCGGCTTCGAACTCGACATCATCGCCGCCTGCGTCATCGGCGGCATCTCGATCGCCGGTGGCATCGGTTCGGTGCCGGGAGCGGTGCTCGGCGCGCTGTTCCTCGGTGTGATCAAGAACGCTCTGCCGGTCATCAACATCTCGCCCTTTGCCCAGATGGCGATTTCCGGCATGGTCATCATAACGGCCGTTGCCGTCAATGCGCGTGCCGAACGGCGCAAGGGACGCGTCATCCTCAAAAAGGCGGAGGCTGTCTGATGGCAGAAACGCATCTCTCCCCCCGCAACATTCCCGATCGCCTCGAAGGGCGCGGCGCGCGCCTGCTGAAGAGTTGGGAAAGCCTGCTGTTCGTCGTCGCCTGCCTCATCTTCATCGGCAATTCGCTGGCCTCACCCTATTTCCTCGACCCGTGGAACCTGTCCGACGCCACCTTCAACTTCACCGAAAAGGCGATGATCGCCTTCGCCATGGCGCTGGTGATCATTTCAGGCGAGATCGATCTCTCGGTCGCCTCGATCATCGCGCTCGCCTCGACGGCGATGGGTTATGCCGTCCAGCTCGGCTTCGACACGCCGGCGCTGGTGGTTGTCGGACTTTCGGTCGGGCTCGCCTGCGGCGTCGTCAACGGCCTGCTGATCACCGGTCTCGGCCTGCCGTCGATTGTCGTCACTATCGGTACGATGAGCCTGTTTCGTGGCCTCTCCTTCATCATCCTTGGCGATCAGGCCTTCACCGGCTATCCCGGAAGCTTCTCCTGGTTCGGGCAGGGCTATGTCTGGTGGGTGTTCTCGTTCGAGTTCACGCTCTTTGTCGTCCTGGCCGTGATCTATGGCGTCGTGCTGCACAAGACCAATTTCGGCCGCGCCGTCTACGCGATCGGCAACAACCAGACGGCCGCGCTGTTCTCCGGTATCCGCGTCGGCCGCGTGAAGTTCACGCTGTTTCTGCTCACCGGCCTGATGGCGGGGCTTGCCTCGATCTGCCTGACCTCGCGCCTCGGCTCCACCCGACCGTCGATCGCGCTTGGTTGGGAGCTGGAAGTCGTGACCATGGTGGTGCTTGGCGGCGTCAGCATTCTCGGTGGCTCCGGTACCATACCGGGGGTCGTGCTTGCGGCCCTGATCATGGGCATGGTCACCTTCGGCTTCGGGCTCCTGAACGTGCCGGGCATCGTCATGTCGATCTTCATCGGTTTGCTGTTGATCTCGGTGATCGCCCTGCCCATCCTGTGGCGACGCGCCCGCCGCCGTCTTGCCCACTGAGGTTTCCATGGAAAAATACGCCTTCCGTATGCGGCTCAATCCGGGAATGGCCGCCGAATATACCGCACGTCACGATGCCATCTGGCCGGAGCTGGTGACCCTGTTGAAGGAGGCCGGTATTTCGGACTACTCCATCCATCTCGACGAGGAGAACGATCTGCTCTTCGGCGTCCTCTGGCGAGCGGACGACCACGGCATGGCCGATCTGCCCTCCCATCCGGTGATGCGGAAGTGGTGGGCTCATATGGCCGACATCATGGAAACCCGCGAGGATAACGATCCGGTCGCCGTACCGCTCAAAACCGTTTTTCACATGAGCTGACCCGATGCGGATCGTGGGCGTCATTGACATCGGCAAGACCAATGCCAAGGTCGCAGCGGTTGATCTCGATCGCTTCGAAGAGGTTGCCGTGCGCAAGACCGCAAACCGTGTCGTCGCGGGCGAGCCCTATCCGCATTTCGATGTCGAGCGTCTCTGGGCCTTCGTGCTCGATAGCCTGACGGCGCTCCAGGCCGAGCATCCCTTGCAAGCGATCTCGATCACCACCCACGGCGCAACCGCGGTTGTCCTCGACGAGGCCGGCGACCTTGCCTTGCCGGTGCTGGACTATGAATTCGGCGGGCCGGATACCCTGTCGGAAGCCTATGAGGCCGTTCGTCCGCCTTTTGCCGAAACCGGCTCCGCGCGCCTGCCTATGGGCCTGAATGTCGGCGCGCAGCTGTTCTGGCAGCAGCAGACCTTTCCCGACGCCTTCGCCAGGATCGCAACGATCCTGACCTATGCGCAATACTGGACCTTCCGGCTGACCGGCGTGCGCGTCAACGAACTGACCTCGCTCGGTTGCCACACCGACCTCTGGAACCCGACGGAAGGCGCCTTCTCGACGCTGGTGGAAGGCCAGGGCTGGCGGCACCTGTTTGCGCCCGTCCGCAAGGCAGACGATATCGTCGGCAAGCTGCTGCCCGAGCTTTGCCTCGCCACCGGCATTCCCGCGGGTACGCCTATCTACTGCGGCATCCACGATTCCAACGCGTCGTTGCTGCCGCATCTGCTGACCCGAACGACGCCGTTTTCCGTGGTGTCGACCGGCACCTGGGTCGTGATGCTGGCGGTTGGCGCCGCCAAAGTGACGCTCGATGAACATCGCGACACACTGATCAACGTCAACGCTCTCGGCGACCCGGTTCCCTCGGCGCGTTTCATGGGCGGTCGTGCCTTCTCGCTGCTGCTCGGCGACGGCACGACGCCCACCGCGTTTGAAGACGAGGAGGCCGTCATTGCGGCAGGGCACATGCTGTTGCCTTCGCTTCCCGAAGGCTCCGGACCTTTCCCATCCGCCAAGGCGCGCTGGACGGTGGACGAGGAGAAGCTGACGCCGGCCGGCAGGGTCGCCGCCGTTTCTTTCCATCTGGCATTGATGACGGCGACATGCCTCGATCTCATCGGGGCGCGAGGGGATATCGTGGTCGAGGGACCGTTCGCTGCAAACGCCGCCTATTTGCGCATGCTTCAGGCGGCAACGGGGCGCCCGGTCCTTGCCGACAGCCACAACGTGACCGGCACCAGCCTCGGGGCTGCAAGTCTTGTCGACGGCCGCCACGTGCGGACCGGCGTGCAGGCCTTCGCCGGCCCCGTGCCTGAGAGCTTTGTGCACTATGCAGAAAACTGGCGGTCGCTAACGAAAAGCCATGTGCAACAGGCCAATGGCAACCAGTAACGGTGAAATATAGGAGAGTAACGGTGCCGCATGAAGTGCGCGGTTGACGACGATGGCGTTCGTTTTTTCGCTTAGAAAACCGAGCTGCGGTTCGTCGAGCGGTTATGCTCGAGATTGAGCACGATGGATACGGCCATCATTGTCAGGATTGCTGTGAGAGCGGCGCCAATTCCAAGAACAATCATTGTTCGTTTCCCGTCAGCGCATCGTCATGATGTCGCTTTGCTTGCTGCAAAGGTTTCTTCCGCGCGATCTGCGCCCACTTCACGTTCGCTTCGATACGCGAGCGCAAGTAGAAGTACAATTCTAAACTCTTGTGAGTGAAAACCTGTTGAAATTCGGGGTCAATAGTGCGGCATTGCTGCGCCGCAAAAACAGCGCCAGGAAACACCCGGCGAATTTTAGTGATTCCGGTTACAGGCCATCGACCGTTAACCTTCAAGCAAGGAATTAACCATAAACATTGTCCCACACGTCGGAATGGGAAAATTCACAGTCTCCTCAAGGCATGATGCCGCCCCGCCGTACCGGTTCCGGTCCGGTATCGATTCTTCACCGAATTTACTTGCGGGATGGACGATAGCAGACGCCCAAGCGGCGGGGGCTGATCTCATTGATGTGGCGTGCACGTCCGGTGGACCGTGGACCGTCCGGATACTCCCCAGGCAAATTCCAAGCATGCAAAGCCGGGGATTTAGCGTTGAGGCAGGAAGCATCGTCAGAACAGGCAAGGAAGGGCCAGGCAGGCAGTCTGCTGGAGCGCTTGCGCTTTGCCGGGCTCGACGACGAGAGTTGTTCCCGCGTCCGCGACACCAGGCAGAAACTTTCCCCTCGCATCGACGCAGCCCTTCGCGATCTCTTCCAGCGCCTGCAGAGCTATCCCGACGCAGCCCGCCATTTCGACAACGACCGGCAGCTCGATCGCCTGCAGGACATCCAGTCTTCGCACTGGAACGTGCTGACCGATGCCCGCTTTGACGGCCTCTATGCCGAGCGCGTCAAGGTGCTTGCCGACACATCGAACCGCATGGGCCTCGATCCGCGCTGGCAGATGGCAAGCCACGCCGTCGTGCTGGAACACTTGTTGGTCGGCCTCATCGAAGAGGCCTGGCCGAAGTCCTTCCTGCCGATGGGCAGGGGACGTCGCAAGGAACTGTGCGATCTGGTTGCGGCACTAGTCCGTACCGTTTTCGTCGACACCGAGATCGGCGTCTCGCTCCGCTTCAACGCCCTTCGCCAGCAGCATCAGCGCCAGCTCGCCGACCAGCACAGTGCCGACGAGCAGGCGGTAACGACCCTATTCGGCGACTTCGCCAAAGGCTTGAACGACGGCGACCTGGGCGTGCGCCTGTCCGAGAGCGCGCCGGATGCCTACCAGCCGATCGTCGCCAGCTTGAACGCGGCACTCGACACGATCCAGCAGAGCCTGCAGTCCGCCGATCAGCGCGGTCAGGCGGCGGAGACTTTCATTGGCCGTCTGCGCGACGGAGCGGCCGGTTTTTCCGACAAGGCGGCGGCTGAAGCCGATGCCCTCTCGGGTCAGCTCGCAGCGCTTGCCGACATGACCGAACGCATGGCGACGGGCTCGAGCCGCATCAGCGCCACCGAGATCAAAGCCACCGAGACAAGGGTTGCTGTCGAGCGCAGCGGCGAGATTGCCGGCCAGGCAATCTCCGCCATGGCCGACATCGAAGCGTCGGCCGAAAAGATCGGCCAGATCATCGGCGTCATCGACGAGATCGCCTTCCAGACCAACCTGTTGGCGCTGAATGCCGGCATCGAGGCTGCAAGGGCAGGCGACAGCGGCCGCGGCTTTGCCGTCGTCGCCCAGGAAGTGCGCGCGCTGGCGCAGCGCTCCGGCGAAGCGGCACGTGAAATCAAGCAGCTGGTGACGGGCACCAAGGCGCAGGTCGAGACCGGCGTCGAGATCGTCGGTCGCACTCAGGATGCGATCAGCAGCATCGTCCAGCAGGTCACATCGATCAATGCCGCCGTCTCCGGTATCGCCCGTGAGGCGGAACAACAGGTCGGCGATCTCAAGGGCGTTGCCTCTGACATCGGTGCGATTTCGCAGGCCGTGCAGGCAAGTGCCGCGATGGCGGGCGAGACGGTCCGGTCTTCCGACGACCTGCACAATGTCATCGTCGAGCTCGGCGAGACGATCCGCAGGTTCCGCGTTGAACGCCGCCACGCGGCCTCACCAACACCGGCCGCCAGCCAGGGACGCGGCCTCGTGGCTCCTGCGGCGATGGCCGACGATGAAATGGCGGCGCCATTGTTCGACGACGGTCCGCAACGTCAGTTCGCCGGTTGGCAACGCTGATCTCAAGGGCACTCAAGAGTTAGCAGTCGAGGAAAACAGGAATGGCCAGCAAAAAGACCGCTCAGAAGACGCTCAGCCTCGCTCCGGTGTTGGACCTGAACGAAGCGACAGCGCTGCATGAGAAGCTTTTGGGCCTGAAGGGCAGCGATCTCACGATCGACGCCTCGGCGGTCGAGCGGGTTGGAACGCTCTGCGTCCAGGTGCTGATGGCCGGCGCCAAGACTTGGGAAGAGGATCATTTGTCTTTCACCTTCAGCAAGGTGTCGGACGCTTTCGAGAAAACGACACAGCTCATCGGGGTCGATATCGATCACCTGATGGCAAAGGAGATTTGAAGAATGAAAAAGCGAGTTCTGACAGTCGACGACTCCCGGACGATCCGAAACATGCTTCTGGTCACGCTGAACAATGCCGGTTTCGAAACGATCCAGGCAGAGGACGGCGTCGAGGGCCTCGAGGTTCTCGAAGAAGCCAATCCGGATGTCATCGTCACCGACATCAACATGCCGCGTCTCGACGGCTTCGGCTTCATTGAAGGCGTGCGCAAGAACGACCGTTACCGCGCTATCCCGATCCTGGTCCTGACCACGGAAAGCGACGCCGAAAAGAAGAACCGCGCCCGTCAGGCCGGAGCTACCGGCTGGATCGTCAAGCCGTTCGACCCGACCAAACTGATTGATGCAATCGAGCGCGTAACGGCCTGAAGTCCGAGGATAGCCTCCAATGGATATGAACGAAATCAAAGAGATCTTCTTCCAGGAATGCGAGGAACAACTCGCCGAACTGGAATCGGGTCTGCTGAAGCTCAATGACGGCGACCGCGATCCGGAAACGGTCAATGCGGTGTTTCGCGCGGTGCACTCGATCAAGGGTGGCGCCGGCGCTTTCGGGCTCGACGACCTCGTCTCCTTCGCCCACGTGTTCGAGACGACACTTGATTGCGTTCGTTCCAACAGGCTCGACCCCGGTCCTGAGGTTCTGAAGGTGATGCTGAAGTCGGCCGACGTGCTCGCCGACCTGACGAACGCTGCCCGCGATGGCGGTAGCGTCGACGAGGCGCGCAGCCGCCAGTTGATCAAGGAACTCGAGGCGCTTGCCAACGGCGAGGTACCGCAGGCGTCGGCCGCTGCCGAGCCGGTCACCAAGGCCGCCCCGGTTGTAACGGCACCCGTCGCCAACGACGAAGGCTTCCAGCCCGTCGCGTTCTCCTTCGACGATTTCGAGGCAGACGAGCCGGCGCTGATGGAGATGCCGACCTACGAGATCGTCTTCAAGCCGAGATCCGATCTCTACGCCAAGGGCAACGAGGCAACGCTGCTTCTGCGCGACCTTTCCCGCCTTGGCGAGATGAGCATCCATTGCGACATGGACGCGCTTCCGGCGCTCGATCGCCTAAATCCGGAATCCGCCTACTTCTCCTGGAAGATCTCGTTGAAGACGGACAAGGGCGAGGACGCGATCCGCACCGTGTTCGAATTCGCCGAGTGGGATTGCGACCTCGAGATTTTGCTGGTCTCCGATGACACAGCCGCTCCGAGCGAAGAGCTGCCGATGCAGCCGGTGCCGTTCGACCTCTCGATCCTCGACGACGAGCCGGCTGTTTCGGTCGGCGTGATCGAGGAAGAAGAGCAGCTGGCAGCCCGGCAGGCGATCCGCGATGCGGCCGTCTCTGCCGCCGGCACGGCCAGCAACGTGCTGCAGATGGCCCAGTCGACCGCCCGTGCGCCTGTTGAAAAGTCGGCCGGTGCCGCCGCCAGTGCCGCGGCGCAATCCGCAGCCGCGCAGCAGGCAGCCGCATCCGCCGCGACACCGACCATCCGCGTCGATCTCGATCGCGTCGACCGCCTGATCAACCTCGTCGGCGAACTGGTGATCAACCAGGCGATGCTGTCGCAGAGCGTGGTCGAAAACGACGCCAACGGCACCTCGTCGATCAACATGGGCCTCGAGGAGCTGCAGCAGCTCACCCGCGAGATCCAGGACTCGGTGATGGCGATCCGCGCGCAGCCGGTAAAGCCGGTGTTCCAGCGCATGTCGCGCATCGTTCGCGAAATCGCCGACATGACCGGCAAGTCTGTCCGTCTCATCACCGAAGGCGAAAACACCGAAGTCGACAAGACGGTCATCGACAAGCTGGCCGAACCGCTGACGCACATGATCCGCAACGCCGTCGATCACGGCCTCGAAACGCCGGAGAAGCGTCTCGCCGCCGGCAAGAGCGCCGAAGGCACCGTGCGCCTGACGGCCAAGCACCGGTCGGGCCGCATCGTCATCGAGCTTGCCGACGACGGCGCCGGCATCAACCGCGAGAAGGTGCGCCAGAAGGCGATCGACAACGATCTGATCGCCGCCGATGCCAATCTCTCCGACGAGGAGATCGACAACCTGATCTTCCACGCCGGCTTCTCCACCGCCGACAAGATCTCCGACATCTCCGGCCGCGGCGTCGGCATGGACGTGGTCAAGCGCTCGATCCAGGCGCTCGGCGGCCGCATCAACATCTCCTCGAAGCCCGGCCACGGCTCGGTCTTCACCATGAGCCTGCCGCTGACGCTCGCCGTGCTTGACGGCATGGTGGTCACGGTCGCCAACCAGACGCTGGTGGTGCCGCTGACGGCGATCGTCGAGACCTTGCAGCCGGAAGCCGCCGCAATCCATTCGTTCGGCTCCAACCAGCGGCTGATATCGATCCGCAACTCCTTCTGCCCGCTGGTCGACGTCGGTCGCATCCTCAACTTCCGCGCCAGCCAGGCAAACCCGGTCGAAGGCGTCGCACTTCTGGTGGAATCCGAAGGTGGCGGCCAGCGCGCACTGATGGTCGACGCCATCCAGGGCCAGCGCCAGGTCGTCATCAAGAGCCTTGAGGCCAACTACACCCACGTGCCGGGCATCGCTGCGGCGACCATTCTTGGCGACGGTCGGGTGGCGCTCATCCTCGATGTCGACACGATCGTGGCCGCCTCGCGTGGCCATTCGCTGAAGGCTGAAATGTCTCTCGCTGCTGCTGGATGAATGCGATGACCTATGCCGCAAGGAATCTGACCACGGACGGACGAGAGCTGATTGCTTTCCGCGTCGGCGATCAGGAGTTCTGCGTGAACGTGATGTCCGTGCGCGAAATCCGCGGATGGACACCGGCGACTGCAATGCCGCATGCGCCGGCCTATATGCTCGGCATCATCAATCTGCGCGGCGCGGTGCTGCCGATCATCGATCTGTCGGCACGCCTCGGCATGAAGCCGGCCGAGCCGACCGTCCGCCATGTCATCATCGTCGCCCAGGTGAAGAACCAGGTCGTCGGCCTGCTGGTCGATGCCGTCTCCGACATACTGACGATTACCGATGACAAGATCCAGCCGACACCTGATGTCATCTCGTCCGAATTCGAAAGGAGCTTCGCCCGCGGCGTGCTCGCGATCGAAGGCCGGCTGATCTGCCTGATAGAACTCGAATCTGTCTTCCCGCAGGAAGAAAGGGAAGCAGCATGAGAAACCAGGCCATTCTGGAGCAGAAGCAGTCGCCCGATGAATGTTTGGCAAGCGGTGAGTATCCGCTGACGCGCCGCGATCTCAGTGAAATCGCAGCGATGATCTATGCCGATGCCGGCATCTATCTCAACGAGACCAAGGCATCGCTGGTCTATTCCCGCCTGTCGAAGCACATCCGCAACCTCGGTCTCAAGGGCTTCCGCGAGTACTGCCAGCTGGTCTCCTCGCCGGCAGGCGCTGCCGCCCGCCGCGACATGCTCTCGCATCTGACGACGAACTTCACCCGCTTCTTTCGCGAGAATCATCACTTCGAGCATCTGAAGACGGAGGTTCTGCCGGAGCTGATTGCCCGCGCCAAGGCCGGCGGTCGCGTGCGTATCTGGTCTGCGGCGTGCTCGGACGGGCAGGAGCCCTATTCGATCGCGCTGACGGTGCTGTCGCTGCTGCCGAACGCGGCCGATTACGACTTCCGCATTCTCGCGACCGATATCGACCCGAAGATCCTGACGCTGGCACGGGCCGGCGCCTATGATGCCACCGCGCTCGAAACGGTCAATCCGGCCATGCGCAAGCAATGGTTCGACGAGGTCAATGCCGGCGGCCGCTTCAAGTGGCAGATCGACGATCGCGTCAAGCGGCTCATCACCTTCAACGAGCTCAACCTGATGGCCCAATGGCCGTTCAAGGGGCCGTTCGATGTCATCTTCTGCCGCAACGTGGTGATCTATTTCGACGAGCCGACGCAGATGAAGATCTGGTCGCGTTTTGCCGGAATGCTCGGCACCAATGGACATCTCTACATCGGTCATTCCGAGCGCGTGTCGGGCGACGCCAAGTCGCAGTTCGACAATATCGGCATCACCACCTACCGCCATACCGGCAAGTTTCATGGAGGACGGGCATGACCGCACCCGCTCGCGTTCTCGTCGTCGACGACTCCGCCACCATGCGTGGCCTGATCACCGCAGTTCTCAATTCCGATCCCGGCGTGACCGTCGTCGGCCAGGCGGCCGATGCGATGGAAGCGCGCCAGGCGATCAAGCAGCTCGATCCCGATGTCGTCACGCTCGACATCGAGATGCCGAACATGAACGGCCTGGAATTCCTCGACAAGATCATGCGCCTGCGCCCGATGCCGGTCATCATGGTCTCGACGCTGACACACAAGGGTGCCGAGGCGACGATTGCAGCACTTGAAATCGGTGCGTTCGATTGCGTCGGAAAACCCCTTCCGGGCGATCCGAACCCCTTCGGCGATCTGATCGACAAGGTGAAGGCCGCAGCCCGCTCGCAGCGAAAGTTCATCATCACCGGCAACAAGGCGGCAGCGCCGACGGCGGCCAATGTCAACGGTGCCTCGGAATATCGGGCAGGGCGCAAGATCATCGCCATCGGCGCTTCCACCGGCGGCGTCGAGGCCCTGATCACCGTGTTGCAGAAGTTCCCGCCGAACTGCCCGCCGACTGTGATCACACAGCATATGCCGCACACCTTCACCAAGAGCTTTGCCGAGCGGCTCAATCGCCTGTGCGCACCGACGGTGCAGGAAGCAACCGATGGCGCACGCCTCGAAATCGGCAAGGTCTATCTGGCCCCGGGCGGCGAGCGCCACCTGCAGGTCTCCAATCCGACGGCGCCTTGCTGCCGTCTGGTCGATCGGGATCCGGTCAACGGCCACCGTCCTTCGGTCGACGTGCTGTTCGATTCGGTCGCCGAACTTGCCGGTCGCAATGCGATCGGCGTCATTCTGACTGGCATGGGCCGTGACGGCGCATCCGGTCTCCTGAAAATGCGGCATGCCGGGGCAAAGACCTTCGGACAAAACGAAAAGACGTGTGTCGTCTACGGTATGCCGAGAGTTGCCTATGAATTGGGCGCCGTCGAAACGCAGCTCCCCCTCGGTTCCATCGGGGAGGAGATACTGAAGACCGCGGCGTTCCGGAAGGAAGGAAGCGAATAATGTCCATCGCCGAAAAAATAAAAGTTCTGATCGTCGACGATCAGGTCACGAGCCGCCTGCTTTTGGGCGACGCCCTGCAGCAGCTGGGCTTCAAGCAGATCACCGCCGCCGGTGATGGGGAACAGGGCATGAAGATCATGGCCCAGAACCCGCATCACCTTGTCATCTCCGACTTCAACATGCCGAAGATGGATGGCCTTGGCCTGCTTCAGGCAGTGCGGTCGAACCCGGCTACCAAGAAGGCGGCCTTCATCATTCTGACGGCGCAGGGCGACCGCGCGCTGGTCCAGAAGGCGGCAGCGCTCGGAGCCAACAACGTGCTGGCCAAGCCGTTCACGATCGAAAAGATGAAGGCCGCGATCGAAGCCGTATTTGGGGCATTGAAATGAACATGGAAGCCGTCGGCAAGCGCGTGCATGTCATTCAGGGCGAGTACAAGGTCTTCAACGATCCCAATGTGGTGTTGTCGACCATTCTCGGTTCCTGCGTGGCCGCGTGCATGCGCGATCCCGTGGTCGGAGTCGGCGGCATGAATCATTTCCTGCTGCCGGGATCGGCGTCGTCGCCCGCTTCCGGCGGCGATGCGACCCGCTATGGGGTCCATCTCATGGAACTGCTGATCAACGGTCTGTTGAAGCAGGGCGCCCGGCGTGATCGGCTCGAGGCCAAGATCTTCGGCGGCGCCAAGACCATCGCCCGGTTTTCGAATGTCGGTGAGCAGAATGCCGCCTTTGCCCGGCAGTTCCTGCTTGACGAAGGCATCCGCATCGTCGGCGAGAGCACCGGCGGTGAACACGGCCGCAAGCTCGAATACTGGCCGTCGTCGGGACGCGCCCGTCAGTACGCACTGACAGGGGTGGAAACCCAGCGCACGGTCCAGCTGGAAGAGCGCCCGGTGATCGCGCCACGTCCGGTCGAAAGCTCCATCGAATTCTTCTGATCCTGCGGGGCATGCTCCGCAGGCGAACCACACGCCTGCACTATCGTCAGAAAAACCACGTGAGAACCGACAATGCAGACTGACTACCAGGGCCACATGCCGCACGTGGAAGAATCGCTGCCCGAAGTGTTGATGCGCGTCGTCACCGAACTTCACGACGTCGCCTATCTCATCGAACGGATCGAGCCTCAGCTGCTCGGCGGTCGGGGCGCCTCGGCACTCGACAATCGCGACGAGATGATGGTGCTGCAGGGCATCGATCTGGCCGTGCAGAAGACCCGCGGCCTGGCCGAGTTCATCGACACGATCACCGCCGTGATCCCCGATACCTGCCTCGTCGACGTGACCACGGCTGTTAGCCTGGTCAAGCTCGCCGACATGAAGAAGGCGCTGGGCAACGGCATGTTGCGTCACGGCCATTCGCAGCCGCTGACCAAGGCGGCGGGCGACTTTGAGGCGTTCTAAAGCCTTCCCAGGAAAAGTGCGGAGCGGTTTTCCGTCAGGGAACGCGTAAAAACAAAGAGAGCGTTTCCGCGCCCCGTTTAAGATGGACGCGCTCTTTTAAGATGGAAGCGCTCTGGCCTTTGGGCTGCATCGTCCGTCGGTGCAGCCAGATTTCTCTACAGCTATATCCCCCGATTTCCCCGAGACTGGCGGCGAAAGCCAAGTTCGCGCAAGTTTCGTTTCCTACGGTCCCGATCGGGGCTGATGGATTCGTGTGTGTTGGAAGTCGTTGCGGGGCACGCGACACCCACCAAACCCAAAATGTTGGAACTGCGCAGGGCGCTCGTCGGATGACCGGCTCGAATGTCCTGCGATACTGGGTGCGGAAACAGAATGAGTCTGTTGAATCAATTTTCGATGTTCACGAAGAACCTCGCCAGTCTGGGGCAAGGCAAGCTGATAGCGCTGGCGGCCGCCGGCATTGTCGCTGTCGGCATGGTCCTGGGGGCCGGTATCTACGTCAACAGGCCATCGTTCGAGACGCTCTATGTCGGGCTTGAGCGAAGCGACGTCACTCAAATCAGCATTGCGCTTGCAGAAGCCAACATCGACTTCAACGTCGGTGCGGATGGCGGCAGCATCCAGGTTCCCGTCGGCATGACCGGCAAGTCCCGTCTGCTCCTGGCCGAGCGCGGCCTGCCGAGCAGCGCCAATGCCGGCTACGAACTCTTCGACAATGTCGGCTCGCTCGGTCTGACCTCCTTCATGCAGGAAG
This sequence comes from Ensifer sp. 1H6, assembly GCF_001976035.1. NCBI lineage: Bacteria > Pseudomonadati > Pseudomonadota > Alphaproteobacteria > Hyphomicrobiales > Rhizobiaceae > Ensifer > Ensifer sp. 1H6. The sequence continues at coordinate 125,166 of NZ_MOAI01000017.1, forward strand.
TCACCCGGGTTCGCGCGCTTGAAGGCGAAATCGGCCGCACCATCCAGCAGATCTCCGGTATCGCCGCCGCCCGCGTCCACATCGTGATGCCTGAGCGTGGCAGCTTCCGTAAGGCAGACCAGAACCCGACCGCCTCGGTGATGATCCGCGCCAGCGCCACGGTCGGCCGCAATGCCGCAGCCTCCATCCGCCATCTCGTCGCCTCGTCCGTACCGGGGCTCGACTTCGATGACGTGACCATCCTCGATTCGACCGGCCAGCTTCTCGCCTCTGGCGACGATCCGGCCAACAGCGCCCTCAACCAGTCGCTGGGCGTGGTGCAGAATGTCCAGACCGAGCTTGAGAAGAAGATCGACAACGCGCTCGCCCCATTCCTCGGCATGGACAACTTCCGCACCAGCGTTACGGCTCGTCTGAACACCGACACGCAGCAGATCCAGGAAACGATGTTCGATCCGGAATCGCGCGTCGAACGCTCCACCCGTGTCACCAAGGAAGAGCAGAAGTCCAGCCAGCAGCAGCCGGACAATGCCGCAACCGTACAGCAGAACATCCCGCAGGCCGCTCCGCGCGGCGGTGCCGGCCCGCAGTCGAACGACCAGGCCGAGAAGAAGGAAGAACAGACCAACTACGAGATCAACAGCAAGACGATCGCCACCGTGAAGAACAGCTACACGGTCGAGCGCCTGTCGATTGCGGTGGTCGTCAATCGCGGCCGCCTTGCCGCCATGGTCGGTGAGCCGGTCGATCAGGCAAAGATCGATGCCTATCTTCAGGAGATGCAGAAGATCGTATCGTCAGCCGCCGGCATTGATGCGAACCGTGGCGACGTGGTGACGTTGAACGCCATGGACTTCGTCGAGACGCAGTTGCTTGACCAGGCCATCTCGGGTCCGGGTCTCATGGAGACGCTGACGCGCAATCTTGGCGGCATCATCAACGCGCTCGCCTTCGTCGTCGTCGCCTTCCTGGTGGTCTGGATGGGCATGCGGCCGCTGGCTCGGCAGCTCGGCCTTGGCGGAAGCTCCGGCCAGCTCGCCAACGAATCCGCCGGTCTCGAACTGCCCGATTTCTCCCCTGCGACAGCAGTGCCGGTGGCGCCCTCATGGACGGCTTCGGCTCCGACTTCGGCTTCGACAGCACCGACGATCTGCTCAGCATGGGCGAAGACGCAGGCGCCTTCAACCGTCGCGTCAAGGAAGGACCGGAAAGGCGCCTTGCACGCATGGTCGAGATCAGCGAAGAGCGCGCCGCAAAGATCCTGCGCAAATGGGCTCTCGAGAAAGCCGCCTGATCACACACAGAAATCGTCTGATAGTGACAAATCCCGCCGCATCGGCGGGATTTTTCGTTTCGCAGGCGTTGCGGGTGCAGCGCTCTTGCCGTCGTGTCCCGTGCAAATATTGTGCGAGTCTCGGCGGTTGCCGGTATCGGCCGCTGAATCCACGGTAAGAATCGTTGTGCCGTCGCCCGAGTCATGGGTGCGGCCCGCGATTGTAATACTTTAACGAGATCTTAATTTTTAGATTCCGCCGTTGCTGCCCGGGTGCGGAAGGTGGGCCGGTTTACTGCGTCTGCCATCGTCAATACACAGATAAATTGGAATATAAATTGGGTTATTCGATAATAATTCTCGACGTATTCGAGTTTTATATATTGATAGACTGCGGTTGTTCGAGTGAATAATTGATGCATTTTCGCAACAGGCGTCAGTCGAAAGTAAAATTCGCCCCTGTTCGAAGCTTCTTCTGACTCTGGTGAATGACGAGATTTGGGCTGAATTTGTGCTCAGCGAGCCGCCCAGCGCTGCGCGAAATCGGTGCGTCAGCGGAGCAGGGGCAATTCGAACGGCAAAACTCTTTTAAATATCAACGCTATGTCAAAACATGTGCTGCGTGGTGCCCGGGATCGGACAATGCTGAAGCAGCATCTCGGCGAATCGTTTCATGAAAGGGTGGTGAAGTAAATAGCGAGAAGATGACGATGGTTTTTTTTGAGGACGGATGTACATTTTTAACATTGATTCGCGTCCTGAATTGCGACTGGTGGTGATATTCGGCTTGGGCCGGCTGTTGGCGGCGACAGTGCAAGCGCAGGTTCCAGGGCGGTGAATCCGGCACGGGGGCTGACATCATGGACATTTCGCAAGCAGACATAACTGTCTGGCCTTTGCCGACAGCGTCGACACGCCTACGCGGTGGTGGGCTTACGCGTGATCAGTTGTTTCGGCGGCTGGGCGACATGGCGGGGCGCGCCAACCTGGGAAGCGGGCTTGCGGCGCTGACCGAATATGTTGGCGCGAGCCATTATCTCCTGGCGCGATACGATCTCTCGCAGGATAACGGGCTCGACTTCGTCGTCTGCTCGGATTGGCCGTTCGACATCGTCAGACGGCTTTCGGGCATCATCATCGGACTTCATGCCAAGACGACCGAGCTTGAAAAATGCCTCTCGGTGCTGCAGCCAGTGTTCTATTCGCTGCCCGACGACATCGACCTGCCACGGGGCATCAGCCGCGAATATTGCGCGGTCACCTTCAATGTCGGACGGCTGCGCTTCTCGTTGATGCTGCTCGTTCCCGAGGATGTGATCCTGTCGCAGGAGAGCCTGCGCGATGTGACCCTGCTTGCTGGATACCTCGCAAGCTTCACCACACGCGCCGAAGTGCGGCACGATCGCGACTTCGACTTGACCGACCGTGAACTGGAGTGCCTGTCCTGGATCGCCGAGGGCAAGACGAGCGAAGAGATCGCCGTCATTCTCGGGATCTCCCGCAACACAATCAACAACTACATCACCAGCGTCATGCGAAAGACAGCCACGCGAACCCGCTCCGAGGCGATCGCCTATGCCGTCCGCAACAACCTGGTCTGAGGGGCGAGACTGATGACCCATTTCCTCCCCAGTGGACGCAACGACGACGACCAGCGGCACAGCCGTAGCGGCAGGGCGGCGCGCGCGGCCACTCTGATCACACGATTGCAGGCGATGCAGCGTCAGATCAACGCCAAGCATTTCGCCGTCCTGCGGCTCAACGGCAAGGGTATGGGCGCGGTGCGCAAGCTGACCTGCGTGCTCGACAACTGGGGAGTTTCCTCGGAAGCGAACGCGCATGATCTCATAACTCTTTACGGCGACGAGTTGACGGCCCATCTCGACACATCGCTGCTGCCGGTGCTTTGGAATGGCTCGGGCGAACATCAGGCGGCGGAGATGTTCGAGTTCGGGCACTTCGGCCACCGTCTGAAAGCGCGCAAGCTACCCTATTCCGGCATTGCCTTTCCCGTGCGGCTCGGTGCGCAGGGCAATGGATATGTGGTCTTCGCCGGCAGCTATGTCGAAGCGACGACCGAGCAGGTGGTTGATCTGCATGGCCGTAGCTGCACGATCATGACAGACCTTCTGGCGGCTGACGAGAAGCGCATGGTGCGGCCGGAGACGCTGAGTGATCGTGAGATCGCCTGCCTGCAGATGGCCGGCGACGGCCATATCAGCGAAGAGATCGCCGAACGGATGGGGCTCTCCGTCCACACGGTGAACGCCTATCTCGGCGCCGCCACGACCAAGCTCGATTCGGTCAACCGTATTCAGGCGATCGCCAAGGCTATTCGCCTCGGCTACATCAGCTGAAGATCGGGCGACCCGGAGCATTTCCAGGAAAAGTGCGTAGCGGTTTTCCGTCAGGAAATGCGTAAAAAACAATAATATAGATCGTTTCTACGGCTCCGTTTAAACCGGAAGCGCTCTAACACGCCAGAGGCAGTTCATAGGATTTGATGAACTTCGCTTCGGTCAGGCTCTTTGCAAGGAAGGCCGTGTTCTCGTCTGGATCCGCCGACGGGTTCTGGAAGGTGATGTGGCTGATCTCGATGCCGGCGGTGTCGTTGCCGAGCGAGAGGCGTACGTAGATGGTGACGCCGCGCGGCTTGAGCTCGAGATCGAGCACGATTTCTGGCTCGCTGTCCCAATCCAGATTGTAATTTCCGCCGAGACCGAAATTGACCGTTCCGGGCAGGAAATAGAGCTCGGCGGCCGATTCAACGAGGTCAGCGAGGCTGGCATAGGATTCGAACCGCAGGAGAGCGATGAAATCCGCGGCGTCGATGAGACGCAACTCGGTCGCCACTGGGCGGATCGCTTCGGCTACTATCTGTTCCCGTCTCTCGGAGAATTCGCACTTTTTCATCGGCGTTACGTCATCCGTTTTGGTTGCGATTGCGCATGCACCCTGTGAATGAGTTCGGCAACTGCCTTGTAAAACACGGGTGGAATCACACTATCGACCGAGACTTGTGCAAACATGGAGCGTGCAAGCGGTGGATCCTCGAAGACGGGAATGCCGTTCTTCTCTGCGATCTCGCGGATTTTGAGGGCAACGAGGTCCTGACCAAGGGCAACGACCACCGGTGCGTCGCTTTCTTCGCGGACATAACGCAGGGCAACGGCATAGTGGGTAGGGTTGGCGATCACCAGGGTTGCCCGTGGCACCGATGAAATCATGCGCTTGCGCGCCCGATCGCGCTGCATTGAGCGCAGGCGCGACTTGACGATCGGGTCGCCCTGCGCCTGCTTCATCTCCTCTTTTACTTCCTGCTTGGTCATCATCAGTTCGGTGTACCAATGGTGACGGGACCAGAAGAGATCGGCGATCGCCAAAACGGCGGTGGCCAGCATGATGACGATCATCACCTGGTTGAGATCGGACGTCATCGTCGAGAAGATCATAACCGGATCGGAGAACATCAGATCGAGCGTCGCGAAGTAGTCGTTCCAGAGAACCAGCACGACGAAGATCGACACGACGATGATCTTGAACAGCGACTTTCCGAACTCCACCAACCCTTGAACGCCGAAGATGCGCTTCAGGCCCGCCATCGGCGAAATCCGGTTCATCTTCGGCTGGATGCGATCGAGCACCGGACGCGGCAGGTTCTGAAAGATCGACGAGCCGACGCCGAAGACGATGAGCAGCACGAAGACGGGAACGAGCAGTGCTGTCGACTTCCACGCGAGGTGCGTCATCAACGCGACGACATCCGTGGCGTTGTTCAGTCGCCAGGCTTCCGGCTGCTCGAAAATGTCCTTGAGCGCCGCGGCAACCGTGCTGGCGCCGTCGGTCAGGAAGAACACGAAGAAGATGTAGATCGCCACCGTCGAGGCAAAGGTGGTCGCTTCGCGGGAGAAGGGCACGTTGCCCTTGTCGGCGGCGTCGGAGATCTTCTTCTCCGACGGGGATTCTGTTTTGCTGTCCTTATCCTGATCGTCCGACATGCGACAGGAAATCTCCCGACCGGTTTCCACAAGACAGCGCTGATCTTGCGCTGTTTGTAGTGAACCCGGAAACTAGGGCAGACAAGGGCTTCGCGGGGGCAATCATGCCGGGTCAACAGGAAATGCGGGGGCCGTCGATCTCTCCAAAACAGGAACGCGGGCCAAGGGCCCGCGTTGTGGTTCTACGATCAGGCTTAGCGCCGGTCCTTGAAAGGATACCCGGCGACCGGATGGATCAGGCGGCCTGCGCTTCCTTTTCCTTCAGCTCCAGCTGGCCGCTTGCGGCAAGGCGGATCGCCTCCTGGGTGATCGAGCGGCGGGCGATGGCGATGTCGCGCGGGTTGATGCCGGCATCGCCCATGGCAAGATCGGATTCGATCATGCGGCGCTGGCGTGCGCCGATGGAGGCGAGCACCGATTCGCGCAGGTCCGAGGTCGAACCGCGCAGCGCCATGGTGATGATGTCGGTCGAGACATCGTTGAACAGCTGAACGCGGCTGCGCTGCGGCATGTAAAGAACGTCGTCGAAGAGGAAGATCTTCGGGCGAACCTTCTTGGCCGATTCGGTGCTGAGAGATTCGAGCGAAGCGAGCAGCGTGTCGACCTGCGGCTTGTCGAGCTCGTTCATCACCTCGGCGATCTTGGTCGGACCGGCGGAATTGCGCTCGGCTTCCATCTCGCCGATCATTTCCATGACGCGGTTCTCGATGATCGACGCAGCCTTCGGGCTGACGTCCTTCATGTTGACGGCGCGCTTCAGGATATCCGGCCTCTGCTCTTCGGAGAGCTGCAGCAGGACCTTCGCGCCGAAGCTCGACGGCATCATCGACAAGACATAGGCAATGGTCTGCGGATGTTCCTTGGCCAGCTGCAGCGCAACCGCGACCGGGTCGCATTCCTGCAGTCGGTCCCAGATGTTGGCTTCGTAGGACTGGAAGGTGGCGCGGCGCCCGAGCAGGCCGTCGACTTCGTCCGGGGTCAGGCCTTCCTCGAGAATGCTCTCGATCGCCTTGGCATTGTCCATGAGGCCGGCGCCCTCGGTGAACAGGTCTTCGAATTCGTTGACCAGCGCTTCCAGTTCGTGGGGAGGGATGGCCCGCAGCGACTGCGCCGAAGCGATGATCGCCTGCAGCTCGCTCTGGGTGAAGAACTTCAGCAGCTTTCCGGCGACGGTCTTGCCCATCGCGAGCAGAACGGCTGCTGCCTTGTCGGTCTGGTTGAGAGGTCTGGAGAGTGCCTGAGCCTCAAAACTTTCGAAATCCATCATGGATTCATCCCTCGCCCAATGATTGGGTTCTATGACTTCTTGCTGCCCTTGATCTCGATGAGCTTGACGCCGAACCGGGTGTCGTCGCCTTCGAGAACGGTAATTTCACCACGGCCGATGATCCGGCCGTTGACCATGATTTCGACCGGTTCGCCGATCCGCCGGTCGAGCGAGATCGTCGCGCCTTCGGTCAGGTTCATGAGACCCGATACCTGCATTCGGCTGGTGCCGAGAACGATCTGAACATCGATCGGAATATCCATGATCAGGTCGAGATTGGCGGTCATGCCGCTGCCGGGCGGCGTGTCGGTGACGGTTTCACCGGCATCGAAGTCCGATGCGCCGAAATCGCTGGCGCCGAAGCTGCCGCCGCCGAAATCCGTGGTGGCCGGGGTCTCCGACAGATCGTTGCCAAAGGTGTCCGAACCGAAGTCGCCGCCAAAGGCGCCAAGACCATCGGCCGGAGCGGCGAAGTCGCCGCCGAATTCGCCTGCGCCACTGAGCGTGTCTACGCTGCCGAACTCGGCGCCGAAGCCAGCCGGCGCGTCCGTGTCTTTCTTGAGAACACCGCGCAGATCGTCGATCGCCTGGTCGAGTTCCATGTCTCCGACAGCGAGTGCGGCCTGTTCGTTGATTGGTGCTTTCTTGGGTGCCATGTGCGAACTATTCCAGTTGAAGCTTGCCTCAGGCCTACTGCCTGGCGACGGCGAGCCGAATTAACTCATGATGTGGCGAAGGATGTCCTGTTCGGAGCCGTGGGTATCCTTGACCCGCACGGTGTATTTCGCACCCGATCGGCCGAACTCGCAGACGTAGAGATCGCGGCCGTTGGCGTTCACGTCGACGCGAACGTCCTGGGCATCGTGGAAGGGAATGACGTCGCCGGCCCGGAGGCGGCTGATCGTCTCGAGTGTCAGGCTTTCAAGCCGGATGCGTGCCTCGATGGTGACGGCGGAGCGGCGAACCTGCTCCTCCATCTGTTCGGTCCATTCGGACTTCTGCTTGCGGTTCTGGCCGGCACCCTTCGGAAAGACGATCTGCGTCTTCAACAGCACGCTTTGCGGCACGATGATCGAGAAGGTCGACAAAACAGGGCCGAAACCGATCGTCATGTCGATCGCTGCCGCATGAACGTCCTCGACCGCAGGGTCGGGCTTGCCGCGGGAAGCACTGTTGTGGGCGCGGGCAACGATCGGCTCGAAGCCGCCCGACGCGTTGACGGCGGTGCGAAGCACGTCGGCGATCTTCTCGAAGATCGGTTGGGCGACGTCGATTTCGATCGGGGAAAGTGTGCGCGGTTGCGGCTCTTCGATATCGGTCGGCTCCGCGCCCAACAGCGCCTCGACCATGGTGATGATGATCGGGCTGTCGCAGCTGATCAGAAAGTCGGGGCACCAGTTGCGCAAGCAGATGTCGCTGATCAGCACGCCGTTGCCGAGCTCGGCGATCAGGCTGTTGCGCAGGCCGGTGCGGAAGCCCGCATAGCCGATGGCGATGTCGAGGCCGGTTTCCGCCTTGCAGATGTCGGGAAGGAATTCGCCGAACACCTGGCCGAGATCGAGCGCCACCCGGCCGATCGCGCGGTCGTCGCCGAGCGCGCCGGTCATGCGCGCCAGCAGTTTCCTGTCGAAGGGATGAACGTTTGTCGGTGTTCCTGATGTCATGGGATCAAGCCGCCTTGCTTTCGCTGCCGCCGCCGGGGTTCATCATCTCCTGCTCGACGGCGTCGATCGAAGGACGCTCATAGGCCGAAATCGTCTTGCGGCCGTATTCAAGCGCGACCTGCGGAACCGAGCCGTTCATGTAGGCAAGCAGCGTCTGCTTGACGATGATGTAGAGCCGGTTCTGTTTTTCGCGGACGGATTTGATGTTCGCGACCAGCGGAGCGACGATCGAGTAGGAGAGGAACACGCCGAGCAGGGTGCCGACGAGTGCGGCGGCGATCTTGGCGCCGAGAACCTCAGGCGCTTCGCTGATCGCGCCCATCGCCTTGATGACGCCGAGAACCGCCGCGACGATGCCGATCGCCGGGAAGGCGTCGCCCATGATCGTCAGCGCGTGGTAGGACTTCATCTTGTCGTGGGTGATCGTCTGGATTTCTTCATCCATCAGCGCCTCGATCTCATGCGAGCGGGCGTTGCCGATGATGATCAGGCGGACGTAGTCGCAGATGAAGGCCGTCAGTTCCTTGTTTTTCAGCACGGTCGGCGCCGACAGGAAGATCGAGGATTCTTCGGGGTTGTCGATGTGGCTTTCGATCTCGTTGCGCGACTTGGTTCTCAGATCGCGCATCAGCGAGTAGAGAACGCCGAGCGTGTCGAGATACTCCCGCTCCTTGGGAACCTTATGGCGAAACGCTTCGCCGAGAGCCTTTCCGGTATCCTTCACCACCTTCATGGAGTTGGCCATGATGAAGCCGCCGATACCGGCGCCGCCGATGATCAGCAGTTCGAAAGGCTGGTTGAGGACTTCCATGTGGCCGCCCATGGCCACGTAGCCGCCGAGAATACAGCCGAAAGTCACAAGAAGCCCGATGATGATGTTCATTTTCGATACCTGACACGATCCCATTTTCGTCTAACGGGATAAGGTTTCTTCCTTGCGTGAGGCTGGCCGTCGAAGCGGCGGAAATCATTGCGGTGGAACAGGTTCGCGCAAGCCAATCCGGTCAGGATTTGCTATGGCCGGCTCTCCAGTCGCGCCCGTCTCACTCCGCTAAGGGCGACCGATCGTGACCACGACCTATACGAGCTACAAGCTGATTACGGCCGACTTGGGCAAGTCGCTGGAGCGCGTCGCCGAGGAACCGGACGTCGCCCGCGAGACCGAATATTATCTTTCGAAGATCGGCGACATAAAAACGATCGACCAGTTTTTCGCTGACACGCGCCTCTACAACTATGCGATCAAGGCGCACGGTCTCGAAGACATGGGCTACGCCAAGGCCTTCATGCGCAAGGTCTTGACCGAGGGCGTCGACAACGAGGATGCCTTCGCCAACAAGTTGACCGACAGCCGCTACAAGCAGCTGGCCGAATCGCTGAATTTCGCCCTTCACGGCGAGGCGGCCACCTCCTTCGATCGCGCCCAGAAGGGCGTCGTCGACAAATACGCCCGCCAGACGCTCGAGCAGAGTGCCGGCGAGGAGAACGCCGGCGTGCGGCTCGCGCTCTATTTCGCCCGCATGGCGCCGTCGATATCAAGCGGTTACGCCATCATTGCCGACGAGGCGCTGGCGCAGGTGGTGCGCACCACGCTGCAGCTGCCCGACGAATTCGCCGGCACCGAGGTCGACCGTCAGGCGGCCGCCTATGAGGACGCAATCGACCTCAAGGACTTCCAGGATCCGGCCAAGCTGACGGACTTTCTCGATCGCTTTACGGCGCTTTGGGAAATCAACAATTCAACGGACGGTTACGACCCGCTTGCGGTTTTCGGCGCGTCGAGCGGCTACGGCATCTCTTCCGACCTGCTCCTGTCCATCAACAGCCTGAAACTCGGGGGACGCTGAACGTGCAGACCGGTCTTTACGTTGCGATTTCGTCGCAGATGGCGCTTGAAAAGCGTCTCAATACACTTGCCGACAATATCGCAAACTCGGGCACCGTCGGTTTCCGCGGCACGGAAGTGAAGTTCAACCAGATGCTCGGCGATACCAAGCCGACCAAGGTTTCCTACGTCAGCAAGGGCGAAGAGTTCCTCAATAGCAGCAACGGTTCGCTGACGCGCACCGGAGGCATGTTCGATTTTGCCGTCAAAGGCGATGCCTGGTTTCAGATCGACACGCCCTCGGGTCCGGCGCTGACGCGCGACGGTCGCTTCACGCTGACCGAAACCGGCGAACTGGTCACCATTCGCGGCTATCCGGTTCTCGACGCCGGCGGCGCGCCGATCCAGATCAATGGCTCGGGCGGCGACGTGACCGTCGGCGCCGACGGTGCCCTGCACCAGAACGGTGTCGCGGTCGCCTCGCTCGGCCTCTACCAGGCCGACTTCAGCAAGGGCTTCATGCGCCTCGACAACAGTGCGGTGCTTCCGGCGGTACAGCCGGAACCGGTCGTCGATCGCTTCGATGTCGGCGTCATGCAGGGGTTCCTCGAAGAATCCAACGTCAACGCCATCGCGGAAATGTCGCAGCTGATCATGGTCACCCGCGCGTTCGACAACATCACCGCGCTGATGCGTGACAGCGAAGGGTCGCTCGACGAAGCGATCAAGACGCTCGGTGGCAGCCGCTAAGGCGTGACGGGAAACGGTATGGAACGCGAAGGCCTGAAGACGAGCGCCGCATCGACATCGCTGGCTGCCCTTGCCGGCCTGGTCGAACGCTACGCCAAACCTGAACATTCGATTGCGCCGGGCGGCCACGTCCAGACGATCTCTCCGGGCCACTATACGGTGACCGGCCTGTCGCGACATGTCCGGCTCGGCGATTTCGTCGCGCACAAGAGTTCGACTGGAACGCATCTCGGCGAAGTGGTGCGCGTCGAGCCTGAACGCGTGGTCGTCTGCCCGATCGAGCCGGGCGATCCGATCGGCATCCACGATACAGTCATCCGCAAGGGCGCCTTCCGCATCGCGCCGACCGACCAATGGTGCGGCCGGGCGATCAACGCGCTTGCGGAGCCGATCGACGGCCTCGGTCCGCTGCTGCAGGGCGACGTCCGCCGCTCGATTTCCAACACGGCACCGCCGTCGATGACCCGCAAGCGTGTGGAGCAGGGGTTCCGCACCGGTGTGCGGGCGATCGATATCTTTTCGCCGCTCTGCCTCGGACAGCGCCTCGGCATTTTTGCCGGTTCCGGTGTCGGCAAATCGACGCTGCTGTCGATGCTTGCGCGCGCCGATGCCTTCGACAAGGTGGTCATCGCGCTGGTCGGCGAACGCGGCCGCGAAGTGCGCGAATTCATCGAGGACACGCTCGGCGACAATCTTTCCAAATCGGTTGCCGTTGTCGCGACCAGCGACGAAAGCCCGATGCTGCGCAAGATGGCGCCGCTGACCGCCGTCACCATTGCCGAGCACTATCGTGACAACGGCGACAACGTGCTGTTGATCGTCGACAGTGTCACCCGTTTCGCCCATGCGATCCGCGAAGTGGCGACCGCATCAGGCGAGCCGCCGATCGCCCGCGGCTATCCGGCCTCGGTCTTTACCGAATTGCCGCGCCTGCTTGAGCGTGCTGGTCCCGGCGCTGAGGGCGCCGGCACCATCACTGCGATCATCTCGATCCTGGTGGACGGCGACAACCACAACGATCCCATCGCCGACTCGACGCGCGGCATTCTCGATGGGCACATCGTGCTCGAACGCAGCCTGGCGGAAGAAGGCCGCTATCCGCCGATCAATCCGCTGGCGTCGATCTCCCGTCTGGCACGCAAGGCTTGGACGCCGGACCAGGAAAAGCTGGTGTCGCGGCTGAAGGCGCTGATCCACCGCTTCGAGGAAACGCGCGACCTGCGCCTGATCGGCGGCTATCGCCCGGGTGGCGATCCCGATCTCGACATGGCGATCAAGCAGGTGCCGGTGATCTACGACGTGCTGACACAGACGGCGAGCGAGCCGCCGACGCAGGATGCTTTTTCCGATCTTGCCGGTGCGCTGAAGGCCGCGGCAATGGGCAATCAGCCGGGTGCTGCAGGGATGAGGCCGAGGTGATGGGTGTGACCGACTACGACGCCGACGAAACGATCCGCCAGCGCAAGCGCGAATCCGGCATGCCGATGATCGACAAGGCGCTGGCCGCAACCGGCATCATGCTGGCGGCCCTTGCGACCTTCTTTCCCTGGTACGCCTTTTTCAATCAGGACAAGTTCACGATGCCGCCGTTGTGGCAGGGCTCGACGCGTGATCTGCCGGAGAAGCCAGCGCGTAGCGTCCTGTCAGTATCGCCGTTGGCAATGTCCGATATGGACGGAGAAACCGTCGCGGCAATCGACCAACTGACGACGGCGACCGTTCCAAGCCTTGGCGGCGGCCCGGCCGTCGAGGGGACCGCTCCGAAGGAGGGGCTCGAGCAGCCATTCCCAGGCAAATCCGGCTTCAAGCTGATGCATGTCGCCAACGGTCGGGCTCTGATCGAGGATACGACCGGCATGTATATCGTGCGTATCGGTTCGATCCTGCCGGACAACAGCCGGCTGGCGACGCTTGAAGAGCGCGATGGCCGCTGGGTGATGATCACGTCGGGCGGCGAGGTCTACCAGGCCGACTGACCGGCCCCCATTTTCCGATCGTTCTTCTCCGTTGCGGGTTCGTCACTGTCCGCAACGGATAATGTCCTGCGTGTTTTGGATGCGTTCCGGCATCAGCACCAAGCTCGTTTCCGACGACAAGTCCCACGCAAGATTACCGACCTAGGTTCGCATCACCAAGCATGGAGCTTTTTATGCAACCGATTCAGCTTTTCGAACTCGCGTCCCGGCAGGCCCAGTGGCTGACCGTCCGCCAGAACGTGGTGGCCGGCAACATCGCCAACGCGAATACGCCGCACTACAAGGCCAAGGACGTCAAGCCGTTCGAAAGCGTGTTGGAAAGCACCGGCATCCAGATGGCCGCGACCCACAAGGCGCACTTCACCGAGAGCCTCGAAGCCTCGCAGGTGGCTGAGGTCGGCATGCTTGACGGCGTTCAGATCCAGCAATCCGGCAACAGCGTCGCGATCGAGCAGGAAATGATGAAGACCGGTGAGATCAAGCGCGACTACGAGCTCAGTGCCGGGCTCGTCAAAGCGTTTCACCGTATGATGCTCATGACGGTACGGAAGTAACAACCATGGATCCTTTGACTTCGGCCATGAAGGTCTCGGCCTCCGGTCTGCAAGCAGAATCGACCCGCCTGCGCATCGTTTCCGAAAACATCGCCAATGCACGCTCCTCCGGCGACGCACCCGGCGCGACCCGTACCGGCGCAAGACCATCAGCTTTGCAGCCGAGGTCGACAGGGCCAGCGGCGCATCGCTCGTCGAGATCGAGCGGCTCGGCACCGATGATTCTGACTTCACCATCGAGTTCGACCCGGGCAATCCGGCCGCCGACGAGAAGGGCATGGTCAAGATGCCGAACGTCAACATCCTGGTTGAAATGGCCGACATGCGCGAAGCCAACCGCGCCTATGAGGCCAACCTGCAGACGATCAAGCAGTCGCGCGACCTGGTTTCCCAAACAATCGACCTGTTGAGAGCATCACAATAATGATCGACGCAATTAATTCTGTCGGCGCATTTTCGGTCATGAAAGAGGCCGAAGGTACCCGCCTTACGTCCTCTTCGTCGTCGGTCTTCGGTGCGGCCAGCGCCACCCCGGCGGCCCCGCAATCCCAGAGCTTTGCCTCGGTTCTCGGCGACATGGCGACCGACGCTATCGGCGCGATGAAGAAAGCCGAAGGCGCATCGCTCGACGGCATCCGCGGCCAGGCCAACACCCGTGAAGTCGTCGATGCGGTGATGAACGCCGAACAGTCACTCCAGACCGCAATCGCGATCCGCGACAAGGTGGTGACCGCCTACCTCGAAATCGCGCGCATGCAGATCTGAAGGAACGAGACATGAAGGCCCTTTCCATTGCCGCAACCGGCATGAACGCCCAGCAGCTGAACCTCGAAGTGATCGCGAACAACATCGCGAACATCAACACCACCGGCTACAAGCGTGCCCGCGCAGAGTTTTCCGACCTGCTTTATCAAACCGAGCGCGCCCAGGGCGTGCCGAACCGCTCCAACCAGGCGATCGTTCCGGAAGGTGCGATCATCGGTCTCGGCGTCCAGACGGCCGCCGTGCGCAACCTGCATATCCAGGGCAGCCTGGTCAGCACCGGCAACGACTACGACCTCGCGCTGGTCGGCCGTGGCTGGTTCCAGGTCGAAACGCCCGATGGCGAGACGGTCTATACCCGTGCGGGCGCCTTCAACAAGAATGCCCAGGGCCAGCTGGTGACGATCGACGGCTACACCGTCGTGCCGGGCGTCACCGTTCCGCAGGACGCCACCGAAATAGCCTTCACCAGCTCCGGCCAGGTAATGGTGCGCATCGGTAACGATCCGGCGATGCAGGAAATCGGCCAGCTGACGGTTGCCAACTTCGTCAATGAAGCGGGTCTCGAGCCGCAGGGCGAAAACCTGTTCAAGCAGACGCCGGCCTCCGGCGAGCCGATCGTCGGCACGCCGGCTGATCCGGGTTTTGCGCTGATCAAGCAGAAGTATCTCGAAGCGTCGAACGTCGATCCGGTCAAGGAAATCACCGACCTGATCTCGGCCCAGCGCGCCTATGAGATGAACTCCAAGATTATCCAGGCCGCCGACGAGATGGCGGCTACGGTGAGCAAGAACCTCAGATAACGGAAGAGGGGGCAAACATGACGTTTCGCCGAGCCGCAGGAATGACAGCTCAGAAGGACGGTTCCGCGCCAAGGGCGCGGCACGTGGTGGCGGGCATTTTGCTCGCCGCCGCTTTCCTGTCGCCTTCGGCAGGCTTTGCGGAACGGCTGACGGCAGTCATCCCCAAGCAGACGATTTACCCAGGCGAAGCGATCGACGCGAGCCGGGTCGAGATCGTTGATGTGACCAATCCCGATCTGACGGATGGTTATGTCAGGACGTTGAGCGAGATCGACGGCAAGGTAAGCAAGCGCACGCTGCTCCCCGGCCGCGTCATCCTGGCCTCCGCGCTGCGCGAGCAATATGCGGTCGAGCGCGGCTCCACCGTCCGTCTGATCTTCAGCAATGGTGGTCTCACCATCAGCGCGGCCGGTTCGCCCCTTCAGGACGCCGCGGTCGGCGATCTGATCCGGGCTCGCAACATTGATACTGGCGTTATCGTTTCCGGAACGGTGATGGCCGACGGCACGATACATGTGGTGGCGAAATGAAAATGCTTGCCTGCAAATGGTTCCTGACGCTGGCCGTCGCGCTGTCCACAGCGATGACGCCCGCCTTTGGCGCGTCGCGAATCAAGGACGTTGCCTCGCTGCAGGCCGGCCGCGACAACCAGCTCATCGGCTACGGCCTCGTCGTCGGCCTTCAGGGAACGGGTGACAGCCTGCGCGCGTCGCCGTTTACCGATCAATCGATGCGCGCCATGCTGCAGAACCTCGGCATTTCGACCCAGGGCGGAGAATCGCGCACGCGCAATGTCGCCGCCGTTCTCGTCACGGCGAACCTGCCGCCCTTTGCCAGCCCCGGCAGCCGCGTCGACGTGACCGTCGGATCGCTTGGCGATTCCACCTCCCTGCGCGGTGGTACCCTGGTGATGACCTCGCTCTCGGGCGCCGACGGCCAGATTTATGCGGTCGCGCAAGGGTCGGTCGTCGTCACCGGTTTCAATGCGCAAGGCGACGCGGCAACGCTCAACCAGGGCGTCACGACGTCAGGGCGCGTGCCGAACGGCGCCATCATCGAGCGCGAGCTACCGTCGAAATTCAAGGACGGCTTCAACCTCGTGCTGCAGCTGCGCAACCCCGACTTCTCCACCGCGGTCGGCATGGCCGCGGCGATCAACAAATATGCCGCGGCGCGATATGGCGGCCGCATCGCCGAAGCCCGGGATTCGCAGGCCGTTCTCGTCGAAAAGCCGAAGATGGCCGACCTTGCGCGGCTGATGGCGGAGATCGAGAACATCGTCATCGAAACGGACGTCCCTGCAAGGGTCGTCATCAACGAACGCACGGGCACGATTGTCATCGGTCAGGACGTGCGCGTCAACGAGGTGGCCGTCAGCTATGGCACCTTGACAGTGGAGGTCAGCGAGACGCCGACGGTGGTTCAGCCGCTGCCGTTCGCGCGCGGCCAGACGGCGATGGAGCCGAACACCACCATCGATGCTCAATCCGACGGCGGCACGGTCGCCATTCTCAATGGGTCCAGTTTGCGGTCGCTCGTTGCCGGTCTCAATAACATCGGCGTCAAGCCGGACGGCATCATCGCCATCCTGCAGAGCATCAAGACGGCCGGGGCCCTTCAGGCGGAGCTTGTCCTGCAATGATGAACATCGACCGCCTTCTCGGAAGATCCCGCAACATCCTGCTCGCATCGGTTGCCGTCGCGTCGATGCTGGCGATGCCCGGCGCCTTCGCCCAGGACGTCACCGCGCCGCCCGCCAGCAACGCCACAGCCAACGAAATCCAGCAGTTCTGCACCAACATCGCCGATGCTGCCCGCGACCAGCGCTACGTGCTGCAGCGCAAGGAACTCGAGGCTCTTCAGGCGAATGTCGACGACCGGATCGCGACGCTCGAAAAGCGGCGCGAGGAGTATGAAGACTGGCTGAAGCGCCGCAACGACTTCCTCAAGCAGGCCGAGATTGGCCTCGTCGGCATCTACAAGACGATGAAGCCGGATGCTGCCGCGGGCAAACTTGAATTGGTCCGTCCGGAGATTGCCGCCGCGATCGTCATGCAGCTGCCGGCGCGGCAGTCGTCGCTGATCCTCAGCGAGATGAGCGACGAGAAGGCCGCCATCCTGACCAACATCATCTCGAGTGCCAGCGATCCGAACACCTCGAAGGAACCATCATGAAAATGCGTCTAACGGCCATATTGGCCGCGGGCCTCCTCGCAGGATGTCAGAACCAGGCCATCAACGAGATCGGCCGTGCCCCCGCCATGAGCCCGATCGGCAGCGGTCTGCAATATACCCAGACACCGCAGCTGGCGATGTATCCCAAGGAGCCGCGCCATGTCGCCAACGGTTTCTCGCTCTGGAACGACCAGCAGTCGGCGCTCTTCAAGGATGCACGCGCGCTTAACGTCGGCGACATCCTGACGGTCGAGATCGCCATCAACGACAAGGCGTCGTTCGACAACAAGACCGATCGCAGCCGCAAGAACACCAGCGGCTTCAACATCGGCGCGAGCGGGCAGTCGGAAGCCAGCAGCTTTGGCTGGTCGGGTGACCTGAAATACGGCTCGAACACCAAGACCGAAGGCGACGGCTCGACCGAGCGGGCCGAAAAGCTCCAGCTGCTTGTCGCGGCAGTCGTCACCGGCGTGCTCGAAAACGGCAACCTTCTGATCAGCGGTTCGCAGGAAGTTCGCGTCAACCAAGAGCTTCGCATCCTCAATGTCGCTGGTATCGTGCGCACGCAGGACGTCGACTCCGAGAACGTGATCTCCTACGACCGGATTGCCGAGGCACGCATTTCCTATGGTGGTCGCGGCCGCCTGACCGAAGTGCAGCAGCCGCCTTACGGCCAGCAGATCATGGACCTGATTTCGCCGATCTGATCGGCAGGGAATGGCAAGATGGAAGAATTCGATACCGCCGCGCCCGTGAAATCACCGTCGAAGGTGATGACGATCGCCATCGTTGCCGTCCTGACGCTCGTCGCCGGCGGCGGCGGCTGGCTGGTCGGCGCCATGCTGGCGCCGCCGCCGCCCAAGGAGCAGGTGGAGGCGACCAAGGACACAGCTCCGAACGCAACCGGCGAGGAGGGCGTTCCGAAGATCGCGACGGAAGCCAACGGCGTCGTCCAGCTTGACCCGATCACCACGAACCTTGCCTACCCCTCGGAAAACTGGATCCGGCTCGAGGTGGCGTTGCAGTTCGACGGTGTCCCGGACCCGGCGATGGCCGAGCAGATACACCAGGATATCGCCGCCTATCTGAAAACCGTGTCGCTGCAGCAGATCCAGGGGCCGCGCGGCTTTCAATATCTCCGGGATGACATTCAGGAGCGGGTTGACCTGCGCTCGGATGGGCGCGTAACCAATGTTATGTTCAGAACCTTCGTCATTCAATGATTCGCTAAATGATCCGGCTCATCGCCTTCATAGTCGCCATGATGGCGATGTCCGGAATTGCCGGCGCCCAGAGTTTTCCCTCTGACATCCTGAACACGCCCATCGACGGATCGGCCGCCTCCTGGATCATCCGGACGTTCGGCCTTCTGACCGTTCTTTCGGTGGCGCCCGGCATCCTGATCATGGTCACCAGCTTTCCGCGCTTCGTGATCGCCTTTGCCATCCTGCGCACCGGCATGGGCCTGGCGACGACACCGTCGAACATGATCATGGTTTCGCTGGCGCTGTTCATGACCTTCTACGTCATGGCTCCGACCTTCGACCGCGCTTGGCGCGACGGCATCGACCCGCTGATGAAGAATCAGATTACGGAAACGGAAGCGCTGCCGCGCATCGCCGAGCCGTTCCGCGAATTCATGCTCGCCAATACCCGCGACAAGGATCTGCAGCTCTTCATCGATATAGCCAAGGAAAAGGGCCAGACCGTCGTCGTCAACGACAAGGTCGACCTGCGCGCCGTCGTTCCCGCCTTCATGATCTCGGAAATCCGCCGCGGCTTCGAGATCGGCTTCCTCATCATGCTGCCATTCCTGGTGATCGACCTGATCGTTGCCACCATCACCATGGCGATGGGCATGATGATGCTGCCACCAACGGCGATCTCCCTGCCGTTCAAGATCCTCTTCTTCGTGCTGATCGACGGCTGGAACCTGCTCGTCGGCAGCCTGGTACGCTCGTTCAGCTGACCAGCGAACCCGCTCCTCTTCGTTCTTTCAGCCTTGGCTTGTCGCCACGCGCCGTCTCCTGTGCGTGGCCGCGGCTGCTGCAGAAATATCCTCAAGTGTCATCGACCCAGGCACCAGCCGGTGAGTTTGAAACGTTGTCTTGCCCTTGTCGCGCTGTGTTTGATGCGCTGAGCTAAGCTGTAAGCAACGCGCCGGTTCTTGCGTAAAGCCGAACGAAAAACCCCGCCGGATGGGCGGGGTTCAGGAGGGTTATGATGTGCCGGCGGTTGAGCCCGCCTTCTGACTTTACTGTGCGAACGATCCTGTACGTACCGGCAGTGCCGGCACGTCGATGAGAGCAGGCTCCAATCCCTTCTTCGCGCGGTCGGCCATCGCCTCATAGGCCTGCTCGAGGTGGCGGCAGAAGCGTTCCGCATCAAAGAGCGGCATCTGCAGCCGGTTGTCGGCGAGCTTCTGCTTGTATTCGGCTACCTTGCCGCGGGTCTCGTAAAGGGCGATCGCCTGCCCGACATAGTCGTCGACATCGGCGGCAACGAGTTCCGGCACGCCGATTGCGCGCAGCAGGCTTTCGCTGACGCGCGAGGCGAAGTGCGTGCCCTTTGGCGTCAGCACCGGCAAGCCCATCCACAACTGCTCCGACGTCGTGGTGTGTCCGTTACAGGGGAAAGTGTCGAGGCCGAGGTCGGCGACTGGGATACGCGCCAAGTGTTGTTCGTACTCGACCTTCGCGCAGAAGATAATGCGTTTTGTGGCGATGCCGTAGCTCTGGAAACGCCGAAGAATATGAGCCTGGGCTTCCGGCTTGGGGCACATCAGCCAGAGAACGCTGTCAGGCGTCCTGCGCAGGATCCCAGCCCATGCCTTCATGGTTTCGACGGTGATCTTGCGGTTGGCGTTGAACGATGCGTAGACGAAAGCATCTTCCGGCAGGCCCGCTTGCGTGCGTGTCATCGCTGCCGGCCGTGGCCGGCCGGCAGGGTCGTTCGGCTGGTAGGTCTCGGGCAACCGGCAGAACCGCTCGTAGTAGTGGTCCTCGCTGCCATCGGGAAGGACGTGACGGTCGCCGATGATGTAGTCGAGATCGACGTTGACGGTGGTGCCGGGGAAACCGAGCCATGTCGCCTGCACAGGTGCGGTCTTGTGGTTGAGTATGGCAACGCGACTGTTCATCGTATGGCCCTTGAGATCGACGAGGATATCGATCTGCTCGTCGCGGATCGTCTGGGCGGCCTGCTCGTCGGAAAGGTTTTCGATGCGGACGATTTTGCCCCAGGTCTGACGCCCTTCGCCAGCAACGGCGAGGTGTTTCTCCGGCGTGTAGCAGAAGAGCGTCACGTCGAATTTCTCGCGATCATGCAAGGTCAGCACGGCTTGCAGGAGCTTCATCGTCGCGTGCGGTCCCCAGAAGTCGTTCGAAAGGTAACCCAGCCGTATCTTCTTGCCCCACACGTGCTGCATCTTGCGGCGTTCCTCGGGCAATGTTGGTGGGAACGGCTGATCAAGCGCAGCGGCCAGGCGGTTCAACTTTTCATCGCGGCACCAGTGCACATTGTAGAAAGGCGTTTCCGCGCGCAGAAATTTGCGGTTGGTCGCCTGGATCGCACGCTCCAGCGCCTGCGCATAGTTTTCGATTTCGTTGAAGTTGTTCACTTCCTGCATGAAAACGAGATAAGCCGACAGCAGGACCGGGTTCGATGGCGTCCGCCGGAACAGGTTGGTGACGATCTCGCGATCATCGTTGTTTCCGACATCCGACGTCAGCAGCTTTGCCGCCAGCACCTGGTGTTCCTGCCGCGCGCTCGCCGAGAGTGTCGATTTGAAAGGGCTGAGAATGTCGGCCTGGTCGCGCTTCAGGAACAAGGTCACGATGATGTAGGCAAGTTCGGGATCGGTCTTTGCCTGCTCGAGCAAGGGCCGGCCGAGGCTTAAGGCCTGATCATCATTGCCGCAGGCGAAATGCAGCTTCATGGCCTCGGCCAGGAAATGCTCCGAACGCAATCCGCCTTCTTCGCCGGCCAGCTGATAGGCTTGTGCAGCATCGCTCCGGAAGCCGAGCTTCAGCAGTACCTTTGCCAGAAGCGCATAGGTCTTGGCATCACGGGTAAGATCGAGCAGCTGATTGAGGGTATCGAGCGCCTCGGTGTACTGGCCTTTTTGATACTGCCGCGAAGCGGAAGAGAAGATGGTGTGGGCGTTCAAGGGAAGCTCCATGGGATAAGCGCAACCGTTGTCACCGCGCGAGCCTGTGCAACGTCAATGTTCCAGGGTGTTGTTTTGAAGCAGAAACCTTGCCCCAAGCGGGATTGCTGAGCGATTTGCGTATTGTTTGCCAATAAACGCGATGTCGATGAAGTCATTCGCGGGCGACGGGGTGGCGGCAAAGTAACGTGCCGTTAACCATAGGATTTTGCTTAGAAAATATCCTTCCGCCTTAATGAAATCGCAAGCTTTGGGAGGGATATTCACCTTCACATGACGGGTTTGGTTTCCTTCACTTGAGTGAGCGGAGCCGAGTGGCATGAAGCCGGTCCGTCATTGCCGGTAGACGTATTCAGTCCGGCATGTCCCCAACCGTGTAACCTTGTAAATTTGAGGGACAGTCTCATGACTTCTATTATGACCAACAACTCGGCAATGGCCGCACTCTCCACGCTGCGTTCGATCAATTCCTCGATGGAAACGACGCAGGACCGTATTTCGTCCGGCTACCGCGTTGGTAACGCTTCCGACAACGCCGCTTACTGGTCGATCGCAAC